>QKGH01000275.1 GCA_003250495.1 Marinobacterium sp. | reverse complement strand
AGCGAGAGCGAGTTATAGCGAGAGGATGGTGGGTCGTATAGGACTCGAACCTATGACCAATTGGTTAAAAGCCAACTGCTCTACCAACTGAGCTAACGACCCTCCAATGGGGAGCGAATTATAAGGACGTTTTTAAAAAAGGCAAGCGTTATCGCTCACCTTCAGGAACATAGAGGGTCGGATCCTCTACCCCGGCATCGGCAAACCCTTTCGCCCGCAGGCGGCAGCTATCGCAATGCCCGCAGGCCCGCCCCTGGGCATCGGCCTGGTAACAGGACAGTGTCGCCGCATAATCGACCCCCAACTCCAGGCCGGTGCGGATGATCTGCGCCTTGGTCATATCGATCAACGGCGTTTCGATGCGAATCGGCTCACCGCTGACGCCATTGCGGGTGGCCAGGTTTGCCATCGTCTCGAATGCCGCGATGAACTCGGGCCGGCAGTCGGGATAGCCGGAGTAATCGACCGCATTGACGCCGATGAAGATCGCCTCGGCATGCAACACCTCGGCCCAGCCCAGCGCCAACGACAGGAATACCGTGTTCCGTGCCGGCACATAGGTAACCGGGATCCCCTCGGTCTCCCCCTCCGGCACCTCGATGCTGCTGTCGGTCAGCGCCGAACCGCCGAAGTCCTCAAGATGCAAGCGCAGCACGCGATGCTCTGCCACCTGCAGCGTTTCGGCAATACGCCGAGCGGCGTTGAGCTCGGTCTGCGAGCGCTGCCCGTAGTCAAAACTGAGAACGTAACAGCGGTAGCCCTGGGAGCAGGCGATAGCCAACGCCGTTGCCGAGTCGAGTCCGCCCGACAACAGCACGACCGCCCGCTTTTGCGGTTGTGTCATAGTAAATCCGTATAACGTGAGAAAGGTTAACGCGCGCAGGCGCGAGCCAGATTGACGAGTCTAGCCCGAACCCTGCGATAATGCGACGTAGGGCGCTCAGCGCGCATTGAAATTACGCGCCAGCCCGGCAGCCGAACTCTGCGGATATTCATTGATGACGCGCTGAAATGCCACGGCCGAGGCCCGGGTATTGCCCAGCCGATGATTCACGACCCCCAGTTTATAGAGGGCATCCGCCACCTTGTTGTGGCGCGGATAGTCGTTGACCACCTTTTCGAAGGCCGCGCGGGCCGCTTCCGGGTTTTGCTGCGCCAGATGGATCTCACCGATCCAGTACCAGGCATTCGCCACGTTGCCGCTATTGGGATAGTCGCGAATAAAGGCCTGGAACGCCTGCAACCCCTCGTCGAACTGGCGCGCACGCACGAAGGCAAACGCTTGCTGATAGGCGCTCTGATCGTCGCCGCTGGCGGGAGTTGACGGAGTGGCTGCAGCCGGGGCCGCGAGCGGCGCCGGCGCTACCTCCGCCACGGCCGGTTCGACGGCCGCTGCCGGCGGTGCCAGGGCGGCGTCGCCGGCACCGGCATTGATCAGTGCACTGATACGACGGTCGACGTCGCGGTAGCGGTCACGCTGCTCCCGTTCCATCTTCTGCAGGCGATACTGCTGGTTTTCCAGCTCGCCCCGCAGTTGCCGCACCTCCTGCTGCAACTGCTGCACCATCAGGACCAGTTCACTCTGTGCCGACTGGGCATAGCTGCCCTGGGCACCACCGGCCCCCGTCTGCACCTCGGTGACCGGTATCCGTGTCACCGTCTGCGCGGACACTGCCGCCGGCACCAGGCCGAGCGACAGTATCAATATATTACGAAGCGGAAACCACATTAGCGGGCTACGTATTTCAACTCAACGCGACGGTTCTGCGCCAGAGAGCCTTCGTCGTGACCGACGACAGCGGGCTTCTCTTCACCGTAGCTGATAGTTTCGATCTGGTTGGCAGCCGCACCGTTGACGATCAGCAGGCGCTCAACCGCTTTGGCACGACGCTCGCCCAACGCGATGTTGTATTCGCGGGTACCGCGCTCGTCGGCATGACCTTCCAGACGCACGGACGCAGACGGATTCTGCGCCAGGAAACGGGCGTGAGCTTCAAGATCGGAGAAGCCGTCCTGTTTCACGACAGATTTGTCGAAATCGAAGTAGAACACCGTCTGCAGCTGGCTGACGCTGTTCATATCCATCCCGCTGGTGCCATTAGCGTCGGTACCGTAGGAGTTAGCAGAGCCATTATCCGCGCCGGCAGCCCCGCCGTCGGTGGTCGTACTCGTGCTGCTACAACCAGCTGCCAGAACCATTGCAGCGGCCAGTACAGCCGCTTTAGTCACATTCATAGCTCGCATTACATTCTCCTGCATCATATAGCGATGACAATAAAGTGTGCATACGCTAATCCGCGCCCAAACCCTTTTCAAGGGGAGAGCCCAGGTTTATTTTTTGCACCTGCCAAACGGCCCATTTTGCCGTTTAGAGTGTGCCCTATTTACTGCAAAAACGGGCTCCATGACGGCTCCCGCACGTCCCCGGAAAGGTTGGGCATGCGGAAACGCACCTGGCCGTCGAGAGACACCGCCGCCAACACACCGCGGTTACCCTGCTGCGTTGCATAGATGATGATGCTGCCGTTGGGCGCAATGCTCGGCGACTCCTCCAGACCTTCGTCGGTCAGCACATCGAGGCGTCCGGTCTTCAGATCCTGTACCGCGATCGAGAAGCCCGCACCAGGCTCCCGATGCACCATCGCCAGGAAGCGTCCATCCTGGGTCAAGCGCCCCCGGGCGTTGTAGTTACCCTCGAAGGTAACCCGCTCCAATTGCCGCGAGGCGAGGTCGAGCTTGTAGATCTGCGGCTGACCGCCGCGATCGGAGGTAAAGTAGAGCGAACGCCCGTCCGGCGACCAGGTCGGCTCGGTATCGATGGCGTAGTGCTGGGTGATCCGCTGCAGTTCGCGATTGGCCAGGTTCAGCACGTAGATCTCCGGGTTACCATCCTTCGACAGCACCAGCGCCAGGCGATTGCCATCCGGCGACCAGGCCGGTGCGCCGTTCAGCCCGGGGAAGGACTGGATGCGCTCCCGCTTCCCGGTGGCCAGATACTGCACATAGATCGACGGCCGCCCGCTTTCGAACGAGACATAGACGATCTTGCGTCCATCCATCGACCAGCTCGGCGACATGATCGGCTCGCCGGACTCCAGAATGGTACGTGCACGCGCACCGTCCCAATCCGCCAGCTGCAGCCGATAGCGACTCTTCTGATTGCCGAAATGCTCGGCCGTAACGTAGAGGATACGGGTCGAGAACGCCCCTTTCAGACCGGTCAGCTCCTCGAACAGCCGATCGGCGATGTAGTGGGCCGCATCGCGCAGGTGGGCGTAATCGGTATCGACCCTATGCCCCAGCATGCGCCCGCCCTTGAGCACGTCATACAGCTCGAAGGTGACCGCCAGCTTCTCTCCGGCACCCGGCTCCAGACGCCCGATGACCAGGTAGTCGGCGCCGGTCATACGCCAGTCGCGAAAAAACACCTGCCCTTCGCTGGTCGGAAAACTGAGCATCGCTTTACGCGCCAATGGATTGAAAAAACCGCTGCGCTTGAGATCGTCGGAAACGATCTGCGCCACGTCCTCCGGCAGCGCCCGTCCGCCCGTCCAGCCGAAGGGTACGATGGCTATCGGCGACGGCTCGGCCACCCCCTGGGTGACCTCCACCACCAGTTCCGCTCGCGCGGTTGCGGCCACCAGCAGCAGCCACAGCGATATCACTATCCTTTTCATCCTTACCACCTCAGCCCCTCCGGCCTGAATACCACTTGAATCGTTCGTAAGCGCCGCTCGAACAGCAGCGGGTCTACCTGGGCCACACGCTCGAAGCGCTCGGTACGCTGCACGGCCTGCAGCACCGAGCGGTCGAAAGCCGCATCGCCACTGCTCTTATAGATGTTGGCCTGGTCGATCTCACCGTTACCGAGCAAACGAATTGACACTATCGCTTCCATGCCGTTCCGGGCCGTGCCGGGGATCCGCCAGTTATCCTGCAGCAGCGCCTGGATATAGCTCTGGATATCGCCAACCACGGACTCGGCCTGGCGCGCCGCCGCCTGGCGCTG
>QKGH01000381.1 GCA_003250495.1 Marinobacterium sp. | reverse complement strand
GCCGGGTTGATGCCGATCACCGCATCGCCGTTACCGTATAGCAGGCCATCGAGCACGCTGGCGGCGACGCCGGCCGGGTCGTCGGTGGGATGGTTGGGCTGCAAGCGGGTCGACATCCGTCCGCGCAGCCCCACCGTGGAGCGAAAACGGGTGACCACCTCGCACTTGCGCGCCACCAGGATCAGGTCCTGCACCCGCATGATCTTCGACACCGCCGCCACCATCTCCGGCGTCAGCCCCGGCGCCAGGGCCGCCAGCGTCACCGCATCGGCCTGCTCCGACAGCAGCCAGTTACGGAAATCGCCGACCGTCAGGTGTGCAACCGGTGCAAAGGCGGCGGCATCGTGGCTGTCGATGATCAGCCGCGTCACCTCGTCCTGTTCGTAGGGGATCACCGCCTCCTGCAGGAAGCGCTGCAGCGGCACCTCGGCCAGACACAGCTGCGCCGCCACCCGCTCGCTGGCGTTGGCGGCGGCGATGCCGGCCAGGCCGTCACCGGAGCGCAGCGGCGTGGCCCTGGCCAGCAGGGCTTTCAGGTCGGCAAAGGTGTAACGGTTGCCCGTCAGATCATAGTGATAACTCATCGTGCGTCCGCAGTGCCCCCGCTCCTGTCATGTGCATCTCCCGATTTAGCAAGTAGCGTTCCAATTTGCCCGGCCACGCCGGACCTTCAGTGCCCGGCGCCGCTCACCCCGAGCGCCCTCTCCAGCCGCTGCAGGAAGAACGCCGTTTCGTCGCTGCCGAAGCAGAGTGGCGGGCGGATCTTCAGCGTATTGCCGAACTTGCCGGCGGCACCGATCAGTACGCCGTGCTGGCGCAACGCGTTGATCACCGCCGTGGTACGCGCCGCATCGGGCTCGCCTCCGGCATCGACCAGGTCGAGCCCCAGGAACAGGCCGGCGCCGCGCACCGCCCCGATCTCCGGGTGCGTCGTTTGCAGCTGCTGCAGGCCATGTTTGAGTTCGCCGCCGACCCTGCGCGCATGCTCGATCAGTTGCTCCTGCTCCAGCACGTCCAGCACCGCCGTGGCCGCCGCCACCGCCGCCGTGGAACCGCCGAAGGTGTTGAAATAGCCGACCTCCCGGTTCAAGCGCGCGAACAGCTCCTCGCGGGCGGCCACCGCGGCCACCGGGAAGCCGTTGCCCATCGGCTTGCCCATGGTCACCACATCCGGCTCCAGGCCGTGACGCAGGAACCCCCACAGGGCATCGCCGGTGCGACCGAAGCCCGGCTGCACCTCGTCGGCGATGAACAGTGCACCGCGGGCGTGCAGTCGCTGCACCGCCGGCTGCAGAAAACCGACCGGATCGGCGAACACGCCATCGCTGGAGAAGATGGTGTCCACCAGCAAGGCGGCACAGCCGTAGCCCCGCTGCTCCAGCTCGTCGATGCCGCGCTCCACCTGCTGCGCGAACCAGGCCGCCGGGTCGGCCTGTTGCGCCAGTTCGGTGAACGGGATCTGGTACACGTAGTCCGGCGGCGCGCCACGCTTGTAGGCCGACGGCGAAACTTCGGTCACCGCACTGGTGTTGCCGTGGTAGGCGCCGTCGGTGACGATGATCCCCTGCTTCCCGGTCCACTGCCGCACCAGGCGCAGTGCCAGATCGTTGCTCTCGCTGCCGGTACAGGTCATCACCAGCCGGTCCAGGCTCGCCGGCAGGGTGGCCAGCAGACGCTCGATATAGCGGTGGATCCCCTCGTGCAGGTAGCGGGTGTGCACGTTCAGCATCCGCATCTGCTGGTACACCGCTTCGGCCACCTTGGGATGGGCGTGACCCAGTGCCGGCACGTTGTTGTACACATCCAGGTAGCGCTCGCCGTCAGCGGTGTAGAGCCAACAGCCCTGGCCGCGGACGATATGCAGCGGCTGCTCGTAGAACAGCATCGCCATCGGCCCGACGGTGCTCAGTCGCTGCTGCACCAGCGTCCGAAGCGGCGCGTCGCCGGCGTCGAGACGCTCGAAGCTGAAGGCGTTCTGGTCCAGGATCGTGCGGACATCTTTCACATTCATTCTCCTCAAAGACGGCCCTGCAGATACTGGCGGGCCAGCGTTGCGGTGCCGTGAATATAGCTGTGCTGCGGGTCCAGTTCCCGTGCCGCACTGCTGTCGGCGTGGGAGGTCAGCCAGGCGCTGAGCATGATACGTCGCAGCATGATGAAGGTGGCGATCGCCGCCTCCGACTCTTCATCCAGCTCCGCTACCTGGCGGTAGCCGCGTACCCAGGCGCGGCGCAGCTGCGGCACCAGCGGGTCCAGCTCGAAGAAGCTGATCGCCGCGGCGAAATCGTAGGCGAACCAGCAGAAGCCGCAGTCGTCGTAGTCGATGATCGACAGCCGCTCGCCATCGACCAGCAGGTTGGCCAGGCGCAGGTCGGCGTGCACCAGGCCGTAGCGCTCCGGCCCCTGGCCATAGGTCGCCAGCGTCGTCGCGATCTGCTCGGCGGCGGCTTCGATCAGCGCCTCCTCGTCGGCGCTCAGACCCTGTGCCGCGTGCCAGTCGCCCCATAGCCCCTGACGACCGATCATGCTGTCCAGGTCCCAGCGTTTGCGCGCGAACCACGCCGGCCGCTGCCACTGCCGGCTGTGTTCGTGCAGCCTGGCGGTGATCTGCCCCAACTGCTCGAACCAGAGCGGCAGGTCCGCCCCCACGTCCGGCTCCCGTCCGCTGACCTGTTCGAACGCCACCACATGCAGCGGCTGGCCGGCGGCCTCGATGGTGACCACATGATCGCCTGCGGCGGTGCTCACCGGTGCCGGGGTATGCACACGGCTCTGATCGCGCAGGGCGTCGATCCAGGCCAGCTCCGATTCGATCTCCTCGCGCCGGTGGTAATCGGGCCGGTGCACCCGCAGGATCAGGTTGCGCTGCCCGGCCGGGTCACGGGCCAGATAGGTGGCATTCTCGGAGGTGGTCAACAGTTGCAGCGGCGCACTCTCCGGCAGCCCCCAGTTGGCCAGGGCGCGCCCCAGTCCGACCTCGACGCCCTGCAACAGGGTCTCGGTATACGTCATCGCTTACTCCTCGGCGGCACCCGGTTGGCATGCCGCCCTCTCTTTCAATAGATCGGGCTCACGCCCTCAAGAGTCCCGGCTCACGCCTTGGACAGCCCAGTAGCCAGCGCCAACGATTCCGACTCCGACTGGGTCGTGCTATCGGCGTCGGTCTCGCTCTGCGCCTCCAGGATCAGACGCAGCTCCTCGTCGGCGGACTTGGCCACCAGGTGGTTGCGGGCATACAGCAGGTAGTACCCCAGGCCGCCGGCGAACAGCACCAGGGTGTAGTTGAAGGCACGCGGGTCGAAGGCGTAGACCCCGGTCAGCGCCACCAGCGCCAGCAGCAATGCCAGGCTGGAGGTCAGCACCCCGCCCGGTGTGCGGTAGGGGCGCGGCAGATCGGGGCGTTTGATACGCAGCAGGATGTGACTCAGCGCCATCAGCGCGTAGGAGATCGTGGCACCGACCACGGCCATCGCCAGCATCAGGTCGCCCTCACCGGTCAGCGACACCAGGAAGCCGAACACCCCCGGCGCGATCAGCGCCCAGGTCGGCGTCTTGCGCCCACTGGTCAGCGACAGCACCCGCGGCAGGTAGCCGGCGCGTGACAGCGCGAACACCAGCCGGCTATAGCCGTAGATCACCGAAAAGAACGAGGCGATCAGGCCGGCCAGGCCGAGCACGTTGATCGCAGTGGCCAGTTGCTCGCTGCCGGTGGCCTTCAGCGCATCCACCAACGGCACGCCGCTGGCACCGATCACGCTGGCACCGGCGGCGCCGGCCAGCAGGAAGATCACCAACACCGCAGTGAACAGCAGGAACAGCATCGCGCCGATAATCGCCTTGGGCATGTCACGGGTCGGATCGCGCGCCTCCTCGGCAGCCAGCGGAACCCCCTCGACCGCCAGGAACAGCCACATGGCGAACGGCAGCGCCGCCCAGACGCCATACCAGCCGAACGGCAGCACCTCGCTGGCGCCGGCCACCGCGCTCGGGGCGATGTCGAACAGCTTGGCCGCATCGAAATCACCGATCAGCGCCAGCGCCGTCCCCAGGATCGCCAGCACCGCCAACGTGCTGATCACCATCATCGCCTTCAGCGCCTCCCCGACCCCGGCCAGGTGGATACCGACGAACACGGCGTAGAACAGCGCATAGACCCAGGGACCGTTGATGCCGAGCAGCTCCTCCACGGCGGCACCGATGAAGATCACGATCGCCGCCGGCGCCAGCGTGTATTCGATCAGTACCGCGAGGCCGGTCAGGTAACCGCCAAACGGCCCCATCACCTGGCGCGCGAAGCTGTAGCCGCCGCCGGCCACCGGCATCGCCGCCGACATCTCGGCCAGCGACAGCACCAGCGCCAGGTACATCAGCGCCATCAGCCCCGCCGCCAAGGCGAAACCGCCCCACCCCGCTTCGGCGATGCCGAAGTTCCAACCGGCGAAATCGCCGGAGATCACATAGGACACCCCAAGTCCTGCCAACAGCAGCCAGCCGGCGCTGCCCCGCTTCAACTGGCGCTTGGCCAGATACTCTTTCTCGACCGTATTCGTCATCACAACTCTCCAAATCACTGCGGAATCGCCGGCAACCCCGTTGCCGTCTGCAGACAGGCGGGAACGGATGTTGCTTTGAATTCAGCCTAACAAGGCCCTCAAGCGCCCGTTATCGGATTTTGGCAAAGCGTAAATGCCGGGCTGAGCGCCGCTTGCGCCGCCGAGGCCCCGCCGTTGTAGAGAAGAGAGCACACCGATGTTGATGCACCAAAAACCACCACATGACGCCCTGAAACGATGCATTTCGGTTTCGACCGATATCAATGAGCAGGCCGGCCGCCTGACCAACTGGAAGCAAGAGTACGACCAGTGCAGTCCCGGGCAATTTTATGGCCGCATCGACGAGTGCCAGCTGCAGCGGGTACAGGTATTCAAGGAGCACACCAGCCAGGTTCTGCGCCAACACTGCGTGATCTGGCCCGAAGCAGTCTGGATCGGCATTCCGCGCCACCGTGACCCGTTCCGCATCAACGGCCAGGAGGTGGAGCATGACGACATCATGTGGCGTCTCGGCGAGATGCCGTTCGAGCTGGTCACACCCGAGGCATGCGACATTTTCAGCCTCGTCGTGCACCAGGATGATCTACAGCAGCTGGCCCGTATCCAGGGCGTGGAGCTGGATCTACAGCAAGCCGCGAGCTATCCCCGCCTCCGAGTCCGGCGCCAGCTGGTGACCGACCTGACACTGCTGATCGAACAGGTGCTGGCCTACGACAACCAGCGTCTGGCGATCGATATCCATGCCGACCTGCTGGTCATGCAGTTGCTGGAACTGCTGCGCGACGCCCGGGTCAATCCCGCGGTGATCCCCAGCTATCCGCACCGCAAGGCGGTGGTGGAGCGGGTCCGTGCCTATATCGATGCCGCCGGCGACCGCCCGGTGACGATGACCCATCTGTGCGAAGTGGCCTGCGTCAGCCGCCGCACGCTGCAATACAGTTTCGAGAGCATCCTCGGCCTCAGCCCGCTGCAGTTCCTGCGCATCAGCCGCCTCAACCGGGTCCGGCGCATGCTGAGCAGCCAACAGGCACCGTCGGTGTCCGATGCCGCGGCCTACCACGGTTTCTACCATCTGGGACAGTTCTCCACCGACTACAAACGTCTGTTCGGCGAACTGCCGTCGCAGACGCTGCACAGTCACAGCCACTGATCCAGCGCCCAGACGACAACCGCCGGCGACAAAAAAGCCCTCACCGTTTCCGGGAGGGCTGTCGGCGCCGAGCGCAGGTCTCGACACTCACTTGTGCTTATCGAACGAGTCTTTCTCGTGTTTCATGATCGACAGGTTCAGGTACAGGTAGATCCCGACCGCCGCTGCCAGGCTGATGGCGATTCCCATCGGGCTGTCAGCGAACGTGAATACGGCGGATGCACCTTCCCAAGTCGTAATCGGGCTGCTCATGGTTCACTCCTGTATCGATAACAGATGTTACGGAATATTCAAGCGGGGGCGGTCAGCCGCCCCCGCCGCCAGCCTTAGACCAGCTGTTTTTCCTGCCCCGGCTGCAGGGTGTTTTCCACCACCGCGTAGGCCGGTACGGTTTCCGGGTAGGGTTTGGCCGGGATTTCGACCAGGTC
This sequence comes from Marinobacterium sp., assembly GCA_003250495.1. GTDB lineage: Bacteria > Pseudomonadota > Gammaproteobacteria > Pseudomonadales > Balneatricaceae > Marinobacterium_D. The sequence continues at coordinate 12,168 of QKGH01000381.1, read as the reverse complement.
CAGACCCAGCACTTCGACTTCCGGCGGCACGCGCAGGGCGTTCATCTTCTTCATCACGAAGGAGATACCCCAGCCCGGGATGAAGCCGGTCAGCGCCATGATGACAGCAGCGGTCAGCTGGCCAGACAGGCTGATCGGCGGCAGGTCGCCGACGTTCGGGTAGCCGGCGCAGAAGACACCGACCAGAACCACACCGTAGACACCGCAGAAAGCGTGTACCGCGATGGCACCGACGGCATCGTCAACGCCCAGTTTGTCGACCAGACGGCCGATCATCGGCATCAGTGCGCCGCCGGAAGCCGCCAGCACGAAGGCCAGGCCCGGGTAGTACAGGTCGAGACCGGCCGCGACGGAGATGATGCCGCCCAGACCGCCGGACATGGTCCAGAACGGCTCACGGGAGGTCATGTAGGCGCCCAGTACGCCACCGGCAAAGCCCATCAGCGTGTTGAAGGCGAAGGCGGACAGGTTGGTCGGGTTACCGTAGATGGTGGTCCAACCGGTATCGCCGCCGTTGAAGATGATGCAGCCACCGAGGAAGCCGAAGAAACCGACGATGATCATCATCAGACCGATCAGCGACATCGGCAGGTTGTGCGGCGGGATGTACATCGCCACGCCATCCTTGAATTTGCCAACGCGGGCACCGAGGTTCATCAGTACGCCGAGGGCGAAGAAGCCGGCCACCGCGTGCACGACACCGGATGCACCGACGTCATGGTAGCCGAGGTCCTTGAGCATCCAGCCGTCCGGATGCCAGCCCCAGGCACCGGCCAGGATCCATACGGCAGAACCGAGGACCGCAGCCAGGATCAGGAACGCGCTCAGGCGGATACGCTCGATCACCGCCCCGGACAGGATGGAGCCGGTGGTCGCGCCGAACAGTGCGAACGCGGCAAAGAAGATACCGGTGCCCATATCCTTCACGTCAGGGCCCATGCTCAGGCTCCACGGCAGCGCCGCAGAGGCGTCGGTCGGGATCAGGCCATTCGGGAAGGCGTTGTAGATCCACCAGCCGAAGAAGTAGAAGGTCGGAATGATCACCGACAGGGTCAGGATGTTTTTCATCCCGGAGGTCAGCGCGTTCTTGACGCGGGAAGCGCCAATCTCATAGGCCAGGAAGCCTGCGTGGATCATGAACATGATGGCTGTACACCACCAGTAGAACACCTCGACGTTCATCGACTGATGCATCTCGAACGTGCTTTGCAGCGTTTCAACACTCATCGGCTCATCCTCTCTTTACACCTTTTTAAATGACCGTCCGGTGACGGTTGCCGACGCCTCCCCGAGGAGAGGGAGCGGCCGCCTTACCGCACAGAAGTTTTAACCGGCAAGAAATATATTTTCTGCAAGAGAAAGCAACCTGTATGCCAACCTTGCATTTTTCACTCCAACTTCGTTTGCAAGCAGCCCATAACCTTTGATTTACAAGGTTTTGGGCCGCTACCGGCCCTCCCGTGCCCAGCGTCAAACACGCTTCGATGTCTGATTTCCTTGATGCAGTGCAAAAAAAACGTGCTTTTCCGTATTAATTGCACCGTTACTGCTCACTTAATGCACAGCCTCAGCTGCGCACCCGGATCCGTTCCGGGTCGTGGAACGGCAATGCCACCACCTGGCCCGGCAGGCGTTTCTGCTGCCCGTCCAGCTGTCCCACCTCGAGCCGGGTGCCCAGCGCGGTGAAATCCGGCTCCAGCCGGGCCAGCGCGATGGTGCGTCCCAGCAGCGGCGAGCGCATGGCGCTGGTGATCACCCCGACCGGGTAACGGCCGTTGAACAGCTGATCGCCATGGCCGATGCTGTCCTCGCCATCGAGCAGGAACCCCATCAGCCGTTTGCGCCCCGCCGCCGGGATCCGCTCCAGTGCGGCGCGACCAACGAAATCCTCCTCCTTGGTTTTCAGCGGCACGGTAAAGCTGATGCCGGCGGCGTAGGGGTCGGTCTCCGGGCAGAACTCGTAGCCGGCGAAGATCAACCCGGCCTCGATCCGCAGCATGTCGAGCGCGTCGAAACCGAGCGGCGCCAGCCCCAGCGGCTGCCCCGCCTCCCAGATCGCGTCCCACAACGCCGCGCCATGGTCCGGATGGCACCAGACCTCGAACCCCAGCTCGCCGGTGTAGCCGGTACGCGAGACCATCAGCGGGATCCCCTGCGGACCGCCGAGACGCCCGACGGTGAAGTGGAACCAGGCCAGCGTCGCCACCGGCACCTGCGCCTCGGCGGTCCAGATCAGCCGGTTCAGCAGCTCGCGGCTGCGCGGCCCCTGCACGGCCAGGTTGTGCAGCTGGTCGGTGGACTCCAGCACCCGCACCCGGTAACCCTCGCGGGCGGCCAGCTCGCGCAGCCAGATACCGGTGTAGGGATCGCCGCAGATCCAGCGGAACGCCTGCTCGCCGAGGCGGAACAGGGTGCCGTCGTCAATCATGCCGCCGGTCTCCTGGCAGATCGCCGAGTAGACCACCGCGCCGACCGCCAGTCGGCGCACGTTGCGGGTCAGCGCCTTCTGCAGCAGCGCCTCGGCATCGGGCCCGGTGACCTCGAACTTGCGCAGCGGCGACAGATCCATCACCGCCACCCGCTCGCGGCAGGCCAGGTACTCCTCGCGGGCGCCGAAGCCGTCGAACTGGGTCGGCATCCAGTAGCCGCGGTACTCGGAGAAGTGGCGGGTCAGGGCCGAGGTGCGGCCGTGGAAAGCGGTTTGCAGTGTCATACGGGCAGGCTCCTGCGGGGTGGTTCGGGTCGCGATGGCGCGCGGAAAATGTTCGGCGGCGGCGAAGATGCGGACATGGATATCGCTCGGGCTCCAGCCGTTGGCCGGGTCGATATCGTCCGGGCAGGCCGAGGAGACGCAGAGCAGGTCGCGGGCCGCCCGCATCAGCACGTAGTCGCCGGGGCGCGACCAGGGCTCGTCCGAGCCGATATGGCCGCAGGGCTCGGCAAAGGTGTTGAAGAAGAAGTTGATCGCCGGCCAGCCGGCGCGCGGTTTGATGCCGTACGGCGCCAGTTCGCGGTTGAAGTTGGCGCTGCAGCTGACATGGCCGAAGTAACCGGCATCCTCGTAGTACTTCGGGGTACAGGCGAGCATGAAACTGTCGTGCCGCCCCACCGTGTCCTGCACCAGCTCCAGCATCGTCTGCAGCTGGCCGTCGGCGAAGCGCGAATAGAGCCCCGGCTGCGGCAGCGCGACCCCGGCCAGGGTGCGGGTCGCCGCCGCGTCGAGGGTGACCTCCTCGCCGTTCGCCAGCGCCTGCAGGTCGAAGGCGATGAAGTCCGAGCACTGCTTGCCGGCCACGTCGCTGACCTGGATCCACTCCCCGGCCTTGACCTCGTAGGCGCGGGCGCTGGAGTGCGGCACCCGGATCTCGCGCCGTGGCTGCGGTGGTTGTACCGCGTCGCTCTGTGGCAATGGCAGCGCCACCTCGCGCCCGCTCCGGTAGTGGTGCTCCACCAACAGTTCCGTGGCTGGCGTCTGGCTGTCCACGGTCATGTCGACGCCCGGCGCCAGCAGCAGCAGGGTCAGCGGCTCGCCGCGCAGCGGCGCGCTGAGCTCGAACGGCAGGCTGGCGGCGGGCAGGTGCCAACCCGCCCCCTCGGCGACACCCTCCAGCCCCCACAACGCCAGCTGCGCCCGCAGTCGCTGTGCACTCTGTCCAGCCTGTGCCAGTTGCTGCTGCAGCTGTTGCGCCGGGCCGTAGCCGGCGGCCAGTGTCGCGGCCAGATAGCCGCGCGTGGCCGCATCGGCACCGAGCAGCTCGCAGCATTGCCAACCGTCGCTGTTGCCTATCCGGATCCGTTCCCCCGGCTCCAGTTGCAGCGCCAGCAGCGCCTGTCCGCGGATGCGTTGCGTGCGCAACGTCAGCGCGCCCGGCCAGCCGCCGGCGGCCGGGCGTTCGAGCGCTGCTGCAGCGGCTTGATGTGCGGCGGTATCGATCGCCATAACCCTCTCCTGTCCTGTCGTGTGCCTATCCTGGTCAACCGCGTCCACCCCACCGCGCCGGTGGCCTCATCCGGGTGCATGACCCGGCGCCGGGGCCCAGCCTGGTGCATCCACTTCGGCGCCCGGCGGGGAACGGGATCGCAATTACCATCAGGAAAAAATATTTACTTACAATAGTTAAAGCGGCAATGAGCCGAAGGGGATACCCCTTTAGGGATAACCGGCGCCAACTGGCATGGTTGCTGCTTCTACCAGCGCTAATCAGGGCCCGGGGGCGGTGCGCCGGCATTATCCCGACAGCCGCATCCCGACAGAGCAGCGCACGATGCAGCCGCGGGCCCGATAACAGACCCAACAAGCAGACGGGAGCAGGAGAGTGCTATGGCTAACGGCGCGCAGCATACCCTGACCGGCCTCTCCGGCTGGGCCAGACGACTGGGCGGGCGCCACCGGGCACAGCCGCTGGCATTGTCGGAGCGACTCGAGGAGCGCCTGCAATCGCTGAGCCTGGACGTTGCCGGCTGCACCCAGTTGCACACCGAACTGCCGCCGCTGCTGGCCCCGTTCGAAAACGCCCTGAACCTGAACGGCGCGCGCCGTTGCCTGCTGCCGCTGCTACTGCTGCCCGGTCACGGCGAAGCGCTGCTGATCCGCTCGCCCCAGGCCCCACTGCCGCCCGGCACCGAGGCGTTTATCGGCTACCAGTTCGACGCCAGTCTGAAAAACGGCGCCCTGGCCGGCCGTTTACAGCTGCCGCTCCCGGCCAGCGACCATCTGCTGCTGGCCGAACCGCTGCCGGGTATGGCGGGTTGGCTGCTGCTGCTGACCGACACCCCGCTGGATAGCGCCGCCGAGCGCGAGCTGGTCGCCCTGGCCGCCGCACTGGCCCGTGGCCTGGCGATCTGGAGCGCGCACCAGCAGCGCCTGGAGCAGGCGGTCAGCGACGAGCGCCGCGCCCATGCCGCCGAACTGCACGATTCGCTGGCCCAGATCCTCGGTTACCTGCGCCTGCGCACCTCGCGCCTCGACGCCCACTGCAGCGACTGCGACCGCCCCGAGCTGCAGGCGCTGGCCGCCGACCTGTCGCAGCAGACCCGCCACGCCTACCGCCTGCTGCGCGACCTGATCAGCAGTGCCCGGCTGACGCTGGAGGGCGGTTCGCTGCACAGCGCCCTGGCCGGCGTGGTGCGCGAGTTCGAGCAGCGCAGTGCGCTGGTGTTCGAGCTCGACGACCGCTGCCCGCAGCTGGAACCGGACGAGGGAATCGCGATCCAGTTGCTGATGATCGTGCGCGAAGCGCTGTGCAACGCGGTACGCCACGCCCACGCCAGCCACCTGCGGGTACAGCTGCTGCCGGACAGCGACGGCAAGCTGCGCCTGCGCATCGAGGACAACGGCCAGGGTCTGGACGACAGCCGCCGCCGTCACGACAGTTTCGGTCTCGGTATCATGCAGGAGCGGGCGGCACGCATCGGCGCCCAGCTGTGCATCGGCAACCGCCCCGGTGGCGGTACCCGCATCGAACTGCAACTCGACGGACCGACCCCATGAGCGCTCACGACTCGCTGTTCGCCGCCAGCGGCAACCCACCGGCCCGGGTGGTGCTGGTGGACGACCACCCGCTGTTCCGCCGCGGCGTCGCCGAACTGCTCAATGACAGCGGGCGGTTCCAGGTGCTGGCCGATTTCGATTGCGCCAGCGCCCTGCTGCAGCGGGTGGAGGAGCTGCAACCGGACCTGGCGCTGCTCGACCTGCAGATGCCGGGCGAGGATGGCCTGTCTCTGCTGCCGCAACTGAAAAGCCGCTTGCCGGAGATCCGCGTGGTGATGCTGACCGCCTCCGACGACAGCGACCACCTGCTGCAGGCGATCCAGTCCGGCGCCGACGGCTACCTGCTCAAGGAGACCGATCCCGATGTGATCCTGCAGCGGCTGGAGGCGGTACTGGAGGGCAAGGTGGCGCTCGACGACGAGGCGTTGATCCTGCTGACCCAGCGTCTGCGCCAGCCCGCCGCCCAGTCCGCCACTTCGGCCGCCGGCAGCGACCTGCTGCTGGGCGACACCACGCTGCGCGAACGCCAGACCCTGGCGCTGATCGCCAGCGGTATGAGCAACAAGTTGATCGCCCGCGAACTCGGCATCAGCGACGGCACAGTCAAGGTCTACGTCAAAAGCCTGCTGCGCAAACTGAACCTGCGCTCGCGCCTGGAACTGGCCGCCTGGGTCCACGCCCATCCCGAGTTCGACCTGGGGGTGGAGCCATGAGCGCGCGCCTGCTGCCGCGGCTCTGGCCGCGCGCGGACACCAGGACGCCGGTACCGGAGCAGCTGCTCGACAGCCTCGACGAAGCGGTACTGCTGCTCGACAGCGACGCGCGGATCCTCTACGGCAACCGCCGCTGGCACGCCCTGATCGACCGTCACGACACCGCCGGCAGCCAGCTCGGCGCCTACCTGCATCCGGCCGATCTGGCGCTGTGGCGCGGTCTGTTCGAACAGTTGCAGCAGGCACAGCGCCCGGCACCGATCTGGCTGCGTATCCCCTGCGGCGCCGAGCTGCACTGGTGCGAGCTGCGGGCCCAACCGCTGCAGCCGCCGCACCCCTGGCCGGTCAGCCTGACGCTGTGCGACATCACCCCGCAGGTGCGCGCCGACCAGGTCCGCGCCGCCAGCCACCGCAGCCTGAGCCAGCTGGTCGGCAACCTGCCGCTGATGCTGTACCGCGCCCGTAACAACCGTAACTGGAGCATGGAGTATGTTAGTGACGGCTGCCTCGAGCTGACCGGCTACAGTGCCGACGCGCTGGTGAACCAGCCCCGCCTCAGCTACGGCTCGTTGATCCACCCCGACGACGCCGGCGGGGTCTGGCAGCAGGTGCAGGACGCCCTGCACCGGCAACAACCGTTCGAACTGCACTACCGCATCCACCACGCCGACGGCCGGCTGTGTGCGGTCAGTGAAAAAGGCAGCGGGCTCTACTCCGACACCGGTGCCATACTCGGTGTGGAGGGTGTGGTGTTCACGCTGGAACAGCGCTGAGCCGCACCCTGGTGCCGCTCCCCAGCGACCGACTTTGGATTCGAGGAGGCAACAGATGAAGGATTTAACCGGCCTGGCGATCAACGTCAGCAACAGCGAAGTGTTGGCGCTCTACAACCAGGCCGTGCAGAAGCTGCTGCTGTTCCAAAACCCGGTACAGGATTCGATCCGCCTTCTCGAACGGGAACCCGACTTCGCCATGGGGCAGGTATTCAACGCCTATATCAACCTCTGGGGCACCGACCGCGATGACTGGATCTGGGCCCAGCAGGCACTCGAGGCACTGGATCAGCTGGACCAGGAGATGCTAACCCACCGCGAGAAGATGCATATCCGCGCCGTCGCCGAATGGCTGCGCGGCGATATGCGCGCCGCGTCGCGCACCCTCGATAGCCTGTTGCTGGAATATCCGACCGATATCCTGGCGTTGATGAGCGGCCACCAGCTCGACTTTTTCCTCGGCGATGCGCTGAACCTGCGCGGCCGGGTCGCGCGGGCGCTGCGGGCCTGGGACGACCAACATCCGCTGTACGGCTGCCTGCTCGGCATGCACAGCTTCGGCCTGGAGGAGGCCGGCGAGTACGCCCGCGCCGAGGAGCTCGCCTACGCCGCGGTGGCGCGGAACCCCAAGGATATCTGGGGGATCCACGCCGTGGCGCACGCCCTGGATATGCAGGGCAAGCACGACGAGGGCGCCGCATTCATGGCCCAGTACGAGCCGCACTGGTGCCGCGATAACATCATGATTTCGCACAACGCGATCCACTACGAACTGTTCCTGCTGGAGCAGGAGCGCCTCGACACCATCATCGCCAACTACGACCGCGATGTGCACCAGCCCGGCTGCCCGCCGGTGCCGATGGCGCTGGTGGACGCCTCCTCGGTACTCTGGCGCCTCTATCTGGAGGGGATCGAGGTCGGCGAACGTTTCGCCCAGCTCTCCGATTCCTGGGACCAGAAGCGCAACCAGAACTTCTACGTGTTCAACGATGCCCACGCGATGATGGCCTACGTCGGTGCCGGCCGGTACGACAGTGCCCGGGAGCTGATCGACACGCTGGACGACTACGCCCTGAACGGCGACGGCACCAGCAACAACCTGTCGATGACGCGCCAGGTCGGGCTGCCGGTGGCCAACGCCCTGTACGCCTTCGCCCAGGGCGATTACGACCTGTGCATCGACGAGCTGCTGCCGATCCGCTACACCACGAACCAGTTCGGCGGCAGCCATGTGCAGCGCGACGTGCTGGAACGCACGCTGCTGGAGGCGTCGATCCGGGCCGGCAACCGCCCGCTGGCCTGCGGCCTGGTGGCCGAGCGCCTGGCCAACAAACCGCACAGCCCCTACAACCTGCGCCAGCAGGAGCGGGCGCGGGCCCTACCTTGATCCCCGGCTGACCGTCCCCGGCAAGATTGCAACCGAGCGCCGGCGGCAGCGCTTGATTCAGCGGCCGTCCGCCCGGCGTTACGGCGCGCGCTCCGACTCTGTGTCCAATGCCGCGCCTGATCTCCTACTTCAGTCCTATTTCGCACAAAAAATGCACTTTTCGTCCATCCCGTTCCGATTCGGGACAGTGACGCCCCGCTGCTTGGGTAGTTTGTGCACAGAAGGGTTGCGGCCGCCCCTTCGCACTATAAAAACAACAAGCAGAGGTCAATATGATCACAAACGACTACTACACCCCCGCCCTGCACGGCGACTACCGGCTCCACTGCTCCACTCCATCGGCGACCTGGTCCTGGAGGAGGGCGGCACGCTGCGGGACTGCACCCTCGCCTACCGCACCTTCGGCACGCTCAGCGCGCAGAAAGATAACGCCATCCTGGTCACCACCTGGTTCTCCGGCACCAGCAAGGTGATGGAGGATGTCTACATCGGCGCCGGTCGCGCGCTGGACCCGGACAAATACTTCATCGTCGTGGTCAACCAGATCGGCAGCGGGCTATCCACCTCGCCGCACAACGCACCGCTGCCGTTCAACGGCCCCCGCTTTCCGCGCGTGCGCATCGGCGACGACGTGCGCGCCCAGCATAAACTGTTGACCGAGCTGTTCGGCATCCGCTCGCTGCAGCTGGTGGTCGGCGGTTCGATGGGCGCCCAGCAGACCTACGAGTGGGCGGTACGTTATCCACAGATGGTGAAACGCGCGGCGCCGATCGCCGGCACCGCCCAGACCACGCCCCACGACCGGCTGTTCTCCGAAACGGTGATCGAGGCGATCACCTCGGACCCGGCCTGGCAGCAGGGCTGGTATCAGCAACCCCATGCCGTACAGCAAGGGCTGCGCCGCCATGCCCGGCTCTGGGGCGTGACCGGCTTCTCCACCGAGGCGCTGCGGCTGCAGAAGTGGCAGGAGCTGGGGTTCAGTTCGCTGGACGATTTCGTCGTCGGCTTCCTGGAAAACTACTTCCTGCCGATGGACCCCAACGACCTGATCACCCAGGCGTGGAAATGGCAGCACGCCGATGTCAGCCGTCACACCGGAGGCGACCTGGCGGCGGCGCTGCAGCGCATCAGCGCCAAGGTGTTCGTGATGCCGATCGACGAGGATATGTTCTTCCCGCCGCGCGACTGCCGCCGCGAAGCGGAGCTGATCCCCGATGCCCAGTTCCGTCCGCTCAAGAGCCTGTGGGGCCACCTCGGCCTGTTCGGCCTGGAACCGAGCTACTCCGAGCAGATCGACGCCTGCCTGAACGAACTGCTGTCCCTGTAACCGCCACCGCGAGAGAGCCCTCATGAACCGAACCACCCTACTCCCGGCGCTCGCCTGCGGCCTGCTGCTGGGCGCCCAATCCGCCGCCGCCGTCACCGTCGATGCCGGCGACTACACCCGCCTGCCGGACGGCACCAACCTGGCGCTGCTGTACCTGCAGCACAGCAGCAGCGACAGCTTCTACGCCGGCGGCGACAAGGTCAGCGGCAACGCCAACCTGGACGTCAACCTCAGCATCCTGCGTGGCGTACACTACATGGATATCGGCGGTACCACGATCTCGCCGCAGTTCCTGCTGCCGATCGGCGAAGTGAACACCGGCGGCGACCTGGCCGGGCTGGACTCCAGCAACGGCATCGGCGACCTGATCTTCGCCCCCACCATCCACCTGATGCAGGACCCGGAGCGCAAGAAGGCGTTCGCCCTGACGCCCTGGCTCTACCTGCCGACCGGCCACTACGACCGCGACAACGCGATCAATGCCCTGGGCGAAAACCGCTGGAAGCTGGCACTACAGCTCGGCTACATCACCCCGCTGTCCGACCAGTGGACGCTGGATCTGGTCGGCGACGTGATGCTGTTCGGAGCTAACGACGACTACTCGCCGGCCGGCGTGACGCTGAAGCAGGACCCGCTGTACGAGGCGCAGGCACACCTGCGCTACCACCTGTCGCCGGCCACCTACCTGTCCGGCATGGTGTCGCACAGCTGGGGCGGCGCCACCGAGATCGACGGGGTCGACCAGCACAACCGCCAGCAGCGCACCAAGGCACTGCTCAGCGTCGGCCATTTCATCACCCCGCAGTGGCAGGTGCTGGCCTCCTACGGCCGTGACCTGCAGGTCGACGAGGGGGGACTGGAGCAGAATCGCTTCAACCTGCGCTTCCTGAAACTGTTTTGAGTCGGCCCCGCCGGGGTTATACACTCAGGCCGGTGCCGCCCACTGCGGGCGGCACCGATGGCGCGAGAGATCGCCCGTTAGCCATCAGCAGGATCGACCATGGCAGACTTACAATACTTACAAGATGCCCTGTTATTCGATGCAGCCGGTAACGCCACCGACAGCCACGAGCTGGTCCGCTCGACCAACTTCGACGAGATAAGGCTCTGGTCGGACCGGGTGTACATGCCCTACCGGGTGCTGCCCATCGGCCGCGACATCCGCCCCGATTCCTGTCTGCACGCGCTGACGATCGGCAGCATGATCATCAGCCGCTTCTCCTACGGCATCCCGGTGCGGCTGAAGGATTTCGGTATGGACGCCGGTGTCGGCATGGTGCTGACCACGCTGCGCGGCCATGCCCGTCACAGGCTGGACGGCAACGGCAGCGACAGCGCCGAAACCCGCCCCGGCGAAAGCTTCGTCGTCGACAACAGCCGGGTCGATTACCTGGCCGATTTCGATCCCCGCCACCTGCAGCTCAACGTCACCTTCTCGCACACCTACCTGGCCCGCCTCTATACCCAACTCACCGGTTACCCGGCGCCGCAGAGCCTGTGGCAGCAGAAGGTCAAGTTCGCCGACGACAACCAGAGCTGGGGCTGCCTGCTGGAGTATGTGCTGAAGATGGCCTGCGCCAACCCGGACACGGCGCAGCAGGGGTTACTGGCCAAACACCTGGAGGAGATGCTCGGCACCAACATCCTGCTGCAGTGGAGCGCCGCCTGCGGTCTGGATATGCATAACCCGCTGCACCAGGTCACCCCCGGCTACGTGATCAAGGCCGAGACCTACATGCGCGACCACGCCCAGAGAGCGCCGACGCTGACGGAGATCGCCGCCGCGGTCGGGGTCAGCGGCCGCGCCCTGCACAAGGGGTTCAAGAACTACCGCAACACCACGCCGATGCGTTACCTGCGCGACCTGCGCCTGGATGGCGTGCGGCGCGAGCTGCAATACGCCGCCGCCCATATCGGCGTGGCCGAGATCGCCTACGCCTGGGGTTATCTGAACCTGGGCCGCTTCGCCCTGGCCTACCGCGAACGCTTCGGCGAACGGCCGTCGCAGACCCGCACGCGCGGGCGCTAGCGTCCGTCCAGCCGGTTGTCCGGCGCACCGAGCGGGATGGCGTCGAGCCGCTCGCAACCGTCGGCGGTGACCAGTAACTGGTTGGTTTCACGGTAGCCGCCACCGCCGGGTTTGTCGTCCGGCAGCAACAGCTCGGTGGTCAATTGCAGGCAAACGCCGGGTTCCAGCGGCGTGTCGCGCAGCACCGCTTCGCAGCCCAGGGCCGATTCTCCCGGCAGGGTCAGGAAGCGCCCGGTCAGGTAGGGGTGCAGGCCGAAACGCTGGTAGAAGCGCGCCAGCTCCTCGTTCAGATCGCTGACGCTCCGGCCCGGTGCGATCGCTGCCAACGCCTGGCGATGTGCCGCGCAGTTGATATCCCACAGCCGCTGCTGCTCATCCTCGCAGTAATCGACGAACAGCGTGCGTGCCGACTCGACCCGGTAGCCGGCCAGCGCCGGCCGGCAGCACA
>QKGH01000214.1 GCA_003250495.1 Marinobacterium sp. | reverse complement strand
CGCATTACTGGAGTTTCTCGCCGCCAAGCTGGCCAGCCACGACGGAATCAGCGACCGTGCCGTCATCCGCCTGGAGTTCGACTACCTGTGCCAGCGCCCCGCCCTGCGCAGCGAATATCAGGGCTGGAAGGCCTACCCGGTCAGCCTCGAGGCCGAACTCGGCCCCGACGGCAGCCAGTTGGAACTGGCCCTGGGCGTGCCTTATTCCAGTACCTGCCCCTGCTCCGCGGCCCTGTCGCGGCAACTACTGGCACAGCGTTTTGTCGCCGAGTTCAGCAGTCGCGACCATCTGGCGCTGGAGGAGGTCTCGCGCTGGCTCAGCAGCGAAGCGGGCTCCACCGCCACACCGCACAGCCAGCGTTCCTGGGCCCGGGTGGAGACACGTATCGACAGCCTGCCGGCGTTTCCGATCCTGCAGACCATCGACCGTATCGAGCAGCAGTTGCAGACACCGGTACAGACCGCCGTCAAGCGCGAGGATGAACAGGCGTTCGCCCAGCTCAATGGCGCCAACCTGATGTTCTGCGAAGATGCGGCACGGCGGGTGAAACAGGCGCTGGACGGCTGTGCCTGGATCCACGATTACCGCCTGCGGGTGGAGCATCAGGAGAGCCTGCACGCCCACGATGCCATCGCCATCGCCTGCAAGGGGATAGCCGGGGGCTACCGCGCCTGACTCAGGCGCGCACGTAGCCCCAACCGGCCGCCTGTTGCAGCGCCAGGTGCTGGATCGCGGCGGGCACGACGCTCACCCCGGCGGGAGCTTCCAGCTGCTGGGCATTCAGGCTGTTGCGGCACAGCACCAGCAGCGCCAGGATCTGCTCATCGGTAATCGCCACCGCCGCCGCCATAGCCGGACCGTTGACCACCAGTTGAACCTGGGCATCGGGCTCCAACTTCAGCAGGTTACGGGCGTTGGCCTGGGCCCGAGCCAAGGCGGCTGCGGTGGGCGCATGGATCATCAGTTTTAGCATCGACGGCTACTCACGAGGATTAAGAGGGCACCAGTTTACCGCGCCGACGCGATCCGATCAGTGCTCCGTTGCCAGGCTCCGCCGCGCAGCAGCCAACCGGAGCCCGGCGCGGAAATTCAACCCCAGCAACGTCAGGTTGACGCCCCCGGCCAACAGTTCAACCCCCTGCAGCAGATAGAAACCGGAATCGAACTCGGCATTGGCCGACCAGCGCGCCAACAGCACCGCACAGGGTACCAGGATCAACAGACCGTTCGCGGCGATCAGCGCCATTCGACGCTGCTTGCCGCGGAGCGTCGGCGTGCGGCCGTGCCGTGCCAGGCGGGTGCCGCTGGCGCCGGTCAACGCCAACGCCGGAATCAGTACCAGCAGACCGGGGAAAAGGATCCACGCCTTTACCTGCGCGATCGTCTGCGCCGGTGCAAGCAGTTCGGACGTCAGCGTTGCCAGCATAAACAGCGCAATCGTCATCATCGCCAGGATGCCGGCTCCACGGTGAATCATCGGTGACATCTACGACCTCCGTTTCAATTTTGGTAACATGTTGTCATCTTAATCATCACTCGCAATAATGACAACATGTTGTCTACTTAGAGACAGTGGCCGCTCCGATGAACGAACAGCAACGCGCAGAAACCTTTACCCAGATCGTGCTGGAGATCTTCCGCCTCGGCGGCCTGTTGGTCGCCGAAGGCGACCGCATGAGCGCCCCTTTTGGTCTGACCAGCGCGCGCTGGAAGATCCTTGGCGCGATCGCTGTCGCCGGCCAGGCGCAGACCGTGCCGCAGATCGCCCGCGCCATGGGCCTGACCCGCCAGGCGGTCCAGCGCCTGGTCGATGCGATGCACGGCGACGGCCTGCTGCAGTGGCACGACAACCCCGAGCACAAGCGCGCCCGCCTGCTCTCGCTGACCCCGGCCGCCGAACAGGCCTATGCCCAGCTGTACCAGACCCAGTCCGCCTGGGCCCTAGACGCCAGCGCCGAGATCGCGCCTGACGCGCTACAACAGACCCTGGCCACACTGCGCCGGATCAGTACGCAGTTCGGCGCCTAGCGCTCCGCCAGCGGCACTTGACCGCCCGCTTGCTCCACGCCAGAGTGAGCCTCTTTGTTCGAGGGCAAGGGATTGGAAACGGATCTGCTGCTCCTGGGAGCCCTGTTGTTGACCGGGCTCGGGGCCGGAATGATCGATGCGATGGCTGGCGGCGGCGGGCTGATCACGCTGCCGGTGCTGCTCGCCAGCGGACTGAGCCCGGTCGAAGCGCTGGCCACCAACAAACTGCAGGGCAGTTTCGGCACCCTGGCCGCCTCCGCCTATTTCGTGCGCAAACGTCTGGTGGATCTACGCCAGATGCGTACGATGATCCTCTGCACCTTCGCCGGCTCGGCCAGCGGTACGCTGCTGGTGCAGACGATCGACAACTCGTTGCTGGCGACGGTCATGCCGTTGCTGCTGATCGCCATCGCGCTCTACTTCGCCCTGTCGCCGCGGGTCGGCGACGAGGATCGCGGCCGGCGTATCGCGGTGCTGCTGTTCTCGACCCTGGTCACCGGGCTGATCGGCTTCTACGACGGTTTTTTCGGGCCCGGTACCGGCACCTTCTTCACCCTCGCCTTCGTCACGCTGGCCGGCTTCGGCCTGGCACGCGCCACCGCCCACACCAAGATCCTGAACTTCACCTCCAATCTCGCCTCACTGCTGTTGTTCCTGCTCAGCGGCCATATCGTCTGGCTGGCGGGGCTGGCGATGGCACTGGGACAGCTGGTCGGCGGCCAGATCGGCGCACGCCTGGTGGTCAGCCGCGGTACACGCCTGGTCCGCCCGCTGATCGTCTGCATGACACTGGCGATGTCGGGCAAGCTGTTATGGGACAGGTTCATCTGACGCGCGGGACTGGTATTGGCCGGTGCTATCGCCTAAGGTGCCGGCAGCAAAATTGCCTACCCGGTTGTGGGAATTGCTAGATTGCGGGAATTGCTAGATTGCAGGAGTTGCTATGAAAATCTGGGTCGATGCCGATGCCTGCCCGGTAGTGATCAAGGAGATCATCTTTCGTGCCGCCGAACGCCAGCAGATCGAAACCACGCTGGTCGCCAACCAGGCTTTGCGCGTACCCCCGTCACGCTTCATCAAAGCGTTGCAGGTGCAGCAGGGATTCGATGTAGCCGACAACGAAATCGTCCGCCGCGCCGCCGTCGGGGACCTGGTGATCACCAGCGACATCCCGCTGGCCGCGGAGGTGATTGAAAAGGGCGCCAGGGCGCTGAGCCCGCGCGGCGAGCTGTTCACTGCCGACAACATCCGCGGTCGCCTCAATATGCGCGACTTCCTGGAAACCATGCGCTCCAGCGGCGTGCAGACCGGCGGTCCCGCAGCACTGAGCCAGAGCGACCGTCACGCCTTCGCCAGCCATTTCGATCGTTTGCTGGCGCAGGCGAAACGCCAGTCTTGAGCCTGCTCAGCTGCGCTCGATACCGCAGCGCTCGCTACCGGTTGGCCGGCGGGTCCTGGACAGGGCGTACCCCGGTTTCGCGGCGGCAGCAGTGAGGATAGGCAGGACAGCTCCAGATAACGATGCGCCGAGCTACGGACGGCGATCAGGCACCAGATTCCCCCAGCGCGGACAGATCCCCTTATCGGCTTGGCCGTCAGCGTCTCGGCAGCGGTGCGATGGTCGCGATATCGAAGTGCGCGGCCAGCATCTCCACCAGTCCGCTCAATGTGACATTCTCCTGCGCCTCGAACAGACCGCCCCCCGCGGATGCCGGAGGGTACTCCAGGTGCACGCCGTAGTGCCCCTCCTCCTGTCCGACGGTATAGAGATAGGCGCGCAACGCCGACTGCTGGCGGTCGCAGATAAAAACGGCGCGGTGATCCGTGGGCGTCTGCACTTCAATGTCGAATGCTTCTTCCCCCAGCTGTGCCACCAGCAACAGCAGCAGGTGGCGAATGCTCTGGTCCCGCTCCAGCCCCCAAATATTCATGCCGTCATCTATCCCGCCACGGCTCGCTTGCGCTTCCGGCCATCGACCACTCCCCCTCAGGTTGAACCGCCAAGGGTAGGTTCAATCGCCAGCTGGGTTCAAGGAAATAATCCGGGAGCCAAAACGAAGCAGGCCCGCACTAGTGCGGGCCCACTCCACGAGGAAACTGCTCTGCGCCTTCTCAGGTAGTCCCTTTGTCGACGCAACGTCAGGTTGAAACTTGAGGTCTTATCAGTGGTGTTTTTTCTGGTCGTCATTCATCAGGTGGCGGACCTTGAAGAACGCCCAGACCATTACCCCAGCCATAGCAGCAACGCCGATCAGACTCGGTACCAGCACCTCGAAGCTATATGCGTCTACGCCGAACATAAGACTCACCTTCCTATTTTTAACGTGTTGGCGAAAGAATAACCGCTTTCCTTTCTACACTTATTGACATAGCTCAAGAGGCACGTTTTGGGTAGGAAATAGCGATTAAAGGCGAGAATGTGGCGGCAAATCACGACAGCCCGACCATCCGAGCCCGTTCCGATCCCGCCCTCCGGGTGCCGCTAAACTCTTCCAGCGCAACTCCGGGTCCGATTGCGCTTGAAAAAGGCCGCCCGATCACTCATTAATGAGAACAGAGCTCGAGTCCCTATTCGTATGTTATGGAAGGAGAACATCATGCCCACCACCACCAAACTCTGGTCGCCCGAGCAACTGATACAGATGAACGAGGAGAAGTTCCTGGTCGAAATGCTCGACATGTTCCAGTACACACCGGAGCTGGATACCAGCGATGTCGATGTGAAGAAGATGCGCGCCACCCTCGACCGCGTCGAAGAGGCGCTGCGGGCACGACTGGCCGCTAAACAGGGCGGTTGATCAGCCGAGGCCGCAGGCCTTGGCTCCGCAACAGGGTGCACCGCTCTGACAGGGTGTACCCCTATCCCCCAGGCTGGTGTTGCGTACCACCTGACCGCCATTCGCCAGGCGCTCTACCGGTGCAGCCGGGTCGGTCTCCCCCGGCGACATGCCGGCCAATGCGCACAACTCTCCCCAGGTCGTGACCTTATCCATCATCCCGTGGCGGACCTCCACCACCTGACCGTTTTCGTTACAGCGATAATCGTAAGTCGGCATACACCTCTCCCGCAGCGGACTGATCTGATCCCATTATCTTAGCGCCCGCTGTTGCCCTGACAAGCACCCGCTCCAGCCCCGCAGGCTGCCGGCATCGGCACACCGACGCCGGCGCGTAGAGCCCCAACCTCGCCGACGAAAATCAATATGAAGATAAAAACCTTCAAAAACCATTAACGATCAACCTAACGAGCGTTTAGATGAAACAAACATATAAAAAACCATCTGCTTAGCACTTATCGATATACAACCAGCAGATAAAATAGTTATTTAAATTCAATAACTTAACATAAGTATCATCACCCACCGCACTGATCGCGAAATTCATTAAAAACACATTAAAAATCAAATAGTTACGATAGATAAAAAGTCGCAATTTTTTTGCGAAAATTCATTTTATATTTTAGAATAATCAATATAGTTAATTCGATAACTCAAAAAGGAGTTAAGAAGATGCAGGAAAGAGAAATCAAGCTGCTATTCAAGGCTGGCGTTTTCGAGTCCTGTCAGGCGATACCGGTATCGATGTCACGGGGTTGGACGTTGAAGTTCGTAACGCGGGAAAACGAGGTGATCACGCTCGATCTGCAGCGCTCCAAGAGCGAACGGGAGTTCAAGAGTCTCGACGGCGCCGCCGCGGTCGCGCGCAGGATCGGCTTCGAATGGCTGAATGTGCAGATTGGCGAGTTGAAGTGGCGCGAAAAGGTCTCCTGAACGCCCGTGCCGTCAGGCCAAGCGTTTCAGGAGCGCAGCCCGACGCCCACCAAGAGCGTCGAGGCGGCAGGATCCGGCCTCAGTCGGCTGGATTGATATCGACCTGGCCGGAAGCCAGTTCCGCTTCGCTGGCGCTGCGAACCGCGACGACCAGGATCCGAAAATCGAGGGTCTTCCCGGCATAGGGGTGGTTGGTGTCCAGCTTGACCTCACGGGTATCGAGAGCGACCACCCGGGCCAGGCGCGGTTTGCCCGCTTCATCGGACAGCTGCACCAGCAGGCCGACCCGCAGCTCGGGCATCCCGGCGAAATACTCCCGCTCCACGACCTCGACCCGGCTCTCGTCACGCTCGCCATAGGCTTGCTCAGGCGGCAGTTGTATACTCAGGGCAGCGCCGGCCTCGTGCCCCTCCAGCGCCTGTTCCAGGCCGGGCAGCATCTGCCCGCGACCATGGATGTAGGCCAGCGGCGCCTCGTCGTCGCCCGGCGCATCCAGCGCCTCGCCCGCCTCGGCAAAGTTGTAACGGAACAGGACCACGCAGTCGCGGGTAATCTTCATCTAGTAGGCATCCCAGTTTGAACAGTATCGGTGGGTGGGATCAGGGCTGCAGACGATCGACCTGCCACTGGCCCGCTTCGAGGCGGTAGCAGAAACGGTCGTGCAGTCGATTTTCGCGCCCCTGCCAGAACTCAAAGCGCTCCGGGATCAGGCGATATCCCCCCCAGGTTTCGGGGCAGGGGATATTACCATCGGGCCAGGCCCGCTTCAGCTCCTCGACGGCGCTTTCCAGCGAGGCCCGGGAATCGATCGGTGCACTCTGATGCGACGCCGCGGCGCTGAACCGGCTGCCCAGCGGGCGCTCGTTGAAGTAGTGCTCGCCGGCGTTGTAGTCGAGTTGTTCGACCGGTCCGCGGATACGAATCTGGCGTTCCAGCCCATACCAGTAGAACATGATCTCGGCGTAGGGGTTCTGCGCCAGCTGCTGCCCCTTCTCGCTGCGGAAATCGGTGAACCAGCAGAAGCCGCGCGCGTCAAACTGCTTCAACAGTACGATGCGTGCCGCAGGACGCCCTTCGCTGTCGGCGGTGGCGAGGGTCATCGACGTGGCGTCGTCGGGCAGCGCCGTCAGCGCAGTATCGAACCAGAGTTTGAACTGGTCGAACGGGTTAGCGCAGATGTCGGCCCGATGCAGTCCTTCAGCCACATATTCGCGGCGCAGTGCACTGATGTCGCTGTTCTGATCTGCCATCACTATCTCCTGTCTGGGGTTGTATGAGCTGCGGTGGCGCTACTATAAACGATATGCCGGCCCATGACCTGAGCTGTGTCAGTCAGTACCTCATCTGGCATACTGTGTCCGCCCCTTGAACGAGAGCCCTGGATGATCCGCGCCGAGCTGAGCCGAAAAATTGCCTGTCCCGAATGCGATCTGCTACTGGATCGTCCGGTGGTACTACGTTCCCAGACCGCGCACTGCCCGCGCTGCGGCTCACGCCTGTTCAACTGCCGCCATAACAGTGTCGAGCGCAGCCTGGCGCTGGCGCTGGCCGGACTGATTCTGTTGTTCCCGGCCAACCTGTTCCCGATCCTGTCGCTGCAGATCCTCGGCCTGCACCAGCAACAGACCATCTTCTCCAGCGCCATGGGACTGTATGGCGACGACCTCGGTATCGTCGCGCTGGCGGTATTGTTGTTCGCCATCGTCGTACCGGCCTGCAAGTTGCTGCTGCTGGCCTATGTCTCGGCAGCGCTGCAGTTCTCCCGCCCCTGGCCCGCCCTGCCGCTGGCGATGCGTTATTACCAGCATCTCGACGAATGGGCGATGCTCGAGGTGTACCTGATCGCGGTACTGGTGGCGATCGTCAAGCTGATCGATATCGCCACCGTACATCCCGGGGTCGGCCTGTACAGCCTGGCCGGGCTGATCCTGATCTCCACGCTGAGTTCGACGATGCTGGACCGCGACCTGTACTGGCACCTGATCGACGCGCGTCGGGGGGAGCCGCAGCATGTATAGCTGGCACGACAGCGCCGCCAGCCAGGGGCTGCTGAGCTGCCACGAATGCCAGGCGGTGTGGCCCCAGGCGCTGGAGCACGGCCACTGCCCGCGCTGCGGCGCACCGCTGCACCTGCGCAAACCCCATGCCCTGGCACGCACCTGGGCGTTTCTGCTCACCGCAGCGCTGCTGATGCTGCCGGCTAACCTGCTGCCGATCATGAGTATTGCCATCCTCGGCGCCGGCGAACCGAGCACGATCATCGGTGGCGCACTGGAGCTGGCACGCCACGGGGTCTGGGGCATCGCCCTGATCATCCTGGCCGCCAGCCTGCTGATCCCGGCCGGCAAACTGGTCGGCCTGATCATGCTGCTGCTGACGGTGCAGCGCGGCTGGACCACCAACCTGCGCCAGAAGATGATCCTGTTCCGCATCGTGCACTGGGTCGGGCGCTGGTCGATGCTGGATATCTTCGTCGTCGGCATCCTCGTGGCACTGGTCCAGTTCGGCAACCTGGCCTATGTTACCGGGCTGAGCGGTGCCATCGCCTTTGCCGGTGTGGTGATCTTCACCATGCTCGCCGCCAACAGTTTCGATACCCGCCTGATCTGGGACAGACACCTGCAGGAGACGGACATTGACCCCCAACACTGAGTCCCAAGCCCCCGCCGCCCGCGCCGTGATCCGCCGCCACCGCGGCCCGTCGGCGGTGTGGATCCTACCGCTGCTGGCGGCGCTGATCGCCGGCTGGCTGATCTACCGCAGCTACCAGGAGGCGGGGGTGATGATCGAGGTGGTGTTCGACTCCGCCGAGGGGCTGGAGGAGAACAAGACCCGCATCGTCTACAAGGGGCTGCCCAGCGGCACGGTCAAATCGCTGCGCCTGAACGGCGACCTGAAAAGCGTGACGGCCAGCATCGAGATCGCCCCGCACGCCGAGCCGCTGCTGCACGAGGACACGCTGTTCTGGCTGGTCAAACCGCAGATCTCGCTGTCCGGGGTGCGCGGCCTGGAGACCCTGGTGTCCGGCTATTACATCGGCATCCAGCCGGGCAAGGGCAGCCCGGCCTGGCACTTCGTCGCCCAGACCGAACCGCCGCCGCCGAGCCGCGAGGAGGCGGGGCTCTACATCACCCTGTTCGCCGACTCGGTCAACTCCCTGCACCAGGGCTCGCCGGTCTATTTCCGCGACATCACCGTCGGCGAGATCCTCGATTACAAGCTCGACCCCAACGGCGATAAGATCCTGGTCGACCTGTTCATCCAGCCGCAGTACAGCCACCTGGTGCGCAAGCACTCCCGCTTCTGGCGCGCCAGCAGCCTGGAGGTGAAGGGCAAGCTGCCGGAGATCAACGTCCGCCTCGGCTCGCTGGCCACCATCATCGCCGGCGGCATCCAGTTCTATACCCCGCCGCCGCTGGAGAACCCCGCCGCCGAGGAGGGCGACCAGTTCCGCCTCTACAGCGACTACGAAGCCGCCGAGGATGGTATCGAGGTGCTGCTCAGTTTCCCCGGCAGCGCCCGCATCAGTGTCGGCACCGAGGTGATGAGCCAGGGCGTGCCGGTGGGCCGGGTGCGCGAGGTGACGCTCAGCGACGACCTGCAGCAGTTGCAGGCGCGGCTGCTGATCGATCCCCGGGCGCGGCCGCTGCTGCGCGCCGGCAGTCGTTTCTGGCTGGCAGCCGCGGCGGTGGACGTGGCCGACCTGAGCCTCGGCAACCTGCTGCGTGGCAGCCATATCGAGCTGGCGCCCGGCGCCGGGGTCGAGACCCTCAGCTTCCAGGCCCTCGACCAGGCGCCGGTGCTGAGCAGCGACGGCTTCCCGATCCGCCTGCTGGCCGACGAACTCGGCTCGCTGAAACGAGGTTCGCCGCTGCTCTACCGCCAGATCAAGATCGGCGAGGTGAGCGGCTTCGAGCTGACCGGCGACGGCCGCCAGGTGCAGATCTACGCCCAGATCGAGGCGCCCTACCGCAAGCTGGTCACCAGTGCGACCCGCTTCTGGGACAGCAGCGGGGTCTCGGCACGGGCCAGCCTGCGCGAAGGGGTCCAGCTGCGCACCGAATCGCTGACCGCCCTGGCCGGCGGCGGCATCGCGCTAATGACCGATCCCGGCGGCAAGGCGATCGGGCGCAACGCCCAGTTCACGCTCTATGCCAGCCAGCAGGCCAGCCTGGAACAGGCGCAGCAGATCGATATCCTGTTCGCCCCGGGCGCCCCGGTGGCGGCCGGCGCACCGATACGCTTTCGCGGCCAGCAGGTCGGGCGCATCGACAGCATCGCCATCAGCGCCGCCGATGGCAGCCGCCAGGCCCGGGCCAGCCTGTTCAACGAGGCCACCTTCATCGCCCGGCGCGGCGCCCAGTTCTGGATCAGCGAATCGAAGATCCGCCTCAGCGGTGTCGAAAACCCGGAAAACCTGCTGTTCGGCAACCATGTGGAGGTGCTGCCCGGCAACGGCGAGGCGATGCAGACCTTCGTGGCGCTGCGCAAGGCACCCGCCTACCGACCGGCCCCGGGCCTGACCCTGGAGCTGCATACCGATAACCTCGGCTCGATCGCCACCGGCAGCCCCGTACTCTACCGCGGCGTTCCGGTCGGCGAAGTCAGCGGTTACGAGCTGACGCTGGATGGCACCGGGGTACGGGTCTACGCCCATGTCGACCAGGCCCACGCCACCCTGGTGCGCAACAACAGCCGCTTCTACAACGTCACCGGCATCCACACCCGGGCCGGCCTGTTCAGCGGCCTGTCGATCGACGTCAGCAGCCTGGAGACCCTGGTCGGCGGCGGCATAGAGTTCACTACCGCGGAACTGCAGGCGGCCGCCGCCGAAGAGCGTCAGGTGTTCACGCTCTATCCGCAGCGGGAGATAGCGCCGCCCGGCGAAGCGCAGTAACCCAAGGAATCGAGGATGGAAGATTGACTGGAATCGCGAAGCTGAAGACCGCACGCACCCGGGTCGGCGCCACGCTGTTGCTACTGGCGGCGCTGATGCTGCTACCCGGCTGCGGCAGTTCCACACCATCCAAGCCGTTCCAGGTCAAGAACTTCGCCAAATCCGATATCGATATGGTGGCGGACGCCCATATCGTCGCGCTGAAACGCCTGATGCGCGAGCTGACCGTCAAGCTGTACAAGCGCAATCCGCGCGAGCTGACCAAGGGACCGCCCGGTATGAGCGTGGAGCGCCGCCTGCATCTGCTGTTCGATTCGCCGCGCCTGATCGCCCATCCCGAGCTCGGCAACCGCTACGGCGTCGACGCCGTCCCGCTGGTGTTCGATGCCGAGTTCACCGGCGACCGGGTGTTCGCGCTGATGGTCGGGATCAGCGGCATGCTGCACGCCTCCTACGAGTACCGCGACGAGTTCTTCATGCTCAACGAGATCGACCAGCAGAAGCTGTACAACAGCGCCCGCAACCTGGAGGCGGTGGCCTGGCGGCTCGGTAACCTGCGCCTGCCGGACGGCGAGCTGTTCCTGCTCACCAATGCCATCGACGAGGACGGCACCCGCAACCTCAGTTTCGAGCGGATCTTCGGCAAGCTGATCGGGTACCAGGACATGATGGCGCAGATCATCGCCGACAAGACCAACCGCACCATCAAGAACGTGGTGGTCGGCTTCGCCTCCACCACGCTGTTGCCGATCTGATCAGCACTGCTCCAGCGGGTGGTTGATACGGATCTCCCGCACCTTGTGGTTCTCGTTCAGGTACAGGGTGACATCGACCCGCTCCGGCAGGTCTTCCAGCATCGCCCGGGTCAGGCGCTCGTAGTGGGCGATGAAGCGCTCGATCTCGGCTTCGTTCATGATCCGCAGGTGATCGGTGGGCTGCTGGGTGTCGTAGATATAGCGCACCCGCTCCACCAGTTTTTTCTCCTGCAGCGCCCGCCACTCGTAGACCGACTGCATGCTCGGCACACGCAGCATCAGCAGCACGTCGAGACGGCTGAACAGCTCCTGGTAGGGGCCGGCCAGTTGCGCGTTGACGTGGCGGCGCCAGATCCCCTGCGGATCCTCCTCCCGCTCCAGCGCGTTCACCGGCGGCGCCAGCTCCTGCTCCGATTGCGGGCGGGCACCGACGCACCAGCCCTCGAACACGATCACATCCACCGGACCGCTCCACTCCTGCCACACCGTCGGCGGGCAGCGGTCGTCGATCGACTTGTCGAACACCGGGATCTTGGTCAGCGTATCGGGGCCGGCATTGAGCAGCGAGTCGAGCAGCTCGATCCCCAGCTCCACATCGTGGGTACCGGGCACACCGCGGGTGCGCATCAGCGGATGCACCTGCTCCGCCAGCCGTTCGCGCTCCGCCCGGGTCTTGTACAGGTCGTCGATCGAGAAGCCGATGACACGCAACCCGAACCCCTCCTCCAGGATCACCTCGAGCAGGTTGAACAGCGTCGACTTGCCCGAGCCCTGGGCGCCGTTGATCCCGACCACCAGCGGCCCACTGGTCTTGCGCTGCTGGTGCGCCACCAGCCAGGCGCCGAGCGGCACGTAGATCTCCTCGAGCAGATCCTTGAGCCCGATATCCACCTGCAGTGTCTGCAGCGTCGAGGCGAAGGCGTGTTCCACCGCCTGCACCGCGCGCTTGCGCTCCTCCACACTCAGACACAACTGCTCTTTGGGCCAGCGGGTCAGCAGACTCATCGGTTTACCTCTCGATCGGTGAATGGGGGCGCTCAGCCGCCAGCCTGGGTCGCCCGCAGCCAGTCGACAACCGCCGCGACCTGGTCGCTCTCCATCAGCGACGGCGCATGGGCGATGCCGGCCAGGCTCTGTACCGCCAGTGCCGGGTTTTCGTGCTGCATGCGCTGCACGGTGTCCAGCGTCAGCACATCGGAGGCGGTGCCATGCAGCAGCAACTGCGGGCAACTCACCTGCTGCCAGATCGGCCAGATATCCAGATCGGCCTGCGCGGCCTGGGCCGAAGCGAGCGCTATAGCGGGATCATAATGGAGTCCGAGCCGATTATCATCGCAACGGCGCTGACCGTGCAGCGCCAGATGGCGCCACTGGGCGTCGTTGAGGCCGGCCAGCGCGACATAGGTCTGGCGCAGATAACGCTCCAGCGCCGCCTCGTCGTCGAAGCGCAGATCGCCCAGATAATCGCAGATCCGCAGCAGCGCCGCCTGCGGGACATGGGGGCCGATATCGTTCAGCACCAGGCGCCGGATCGGGGTGTCGGGCTGCGCCGCCAGGCAGATGCCGATCAGCCCGCCCAGCGAGGTACCGATCCAGTCCACCTGACGGACATCGAGGCGCGCCAGCAGCGCCACCATATCGTGCAGATACTGCAGCAGCGTGTAATCGGCCGGATCGCGCAGCCAGTCGCTCTGTCCCCGCCCCGGCAGGTCGGGGCAGACCACCCGGTAATCGCGCGCCAGGGCCTGTGCCAGCTCGTCGAAATCGCGGCTGTTGCGCACCAGCCCGTGCACGCAGAGCAGTACCCGGTCGTTGTCGGCACTGCCCCACTCCACGTAGTGCAGGCGATGAAACCCTTTGCTGTCCAGTCCCAGAACTTCTCCACGCCGCATCGGTCTCCTCCTCTGACTTCGATAAATCCGCCAACCGCTGGCGGTGGGTAAAATAACCGGCAAAATGGGCAGCCGACGCCACGCCGGCTGGTTACAATAGCAACCTCTAATATAACGTCAGCACCTGACCGGGTCCGGCCAACAGGAATTTCACGATGTTCGCGACACACCTGCTGCACAGACACCTGAAATGGTTATTGCCCTTGATTGTAGTTGCTCTGTCACTGATCACCTTCGTCCTGCTCAAGGCCAGCCGCGCCCAGGCGCCGGCCCGTCCGGTCGAAGAGAAGATCTGGAGCGTGCGTACCAACAGTGTGATGCCGCGGCCGCAGCAGCCCGAGATCGAACTCTACGGAGCCATCGAAGCGCCGCAGATGGCCAGCCTGCGTGCCGCCATCGAGGCCGACGTGATCGAACTGCCGGCCCGCGAAGGCGCCCGGGTGCACGCCGGCGAGCTGCTGCTGCAGCTGGACCCCCGCGATGTGGAGCTGGCGCTACGCCAGCAACAGGCGCAGCTGGATAGCCTGCTGGCGCAGATCCAGGCGGAGCAGGTGCGCCACGGCGCCGACCTGGCCAACATCAAACTGCAACGCGATCTGGTGGCGCTGAAGGAGGCCGACCTGCAGCGCTACCTCGACCTGTCCAAACGCAAGCTGGCCAGCCAGCAGCAGATCGACAGCGCCCGCGTTAGCCTGCAGCAGCAACGCCTGAGCCTGAATACGCTGGAGCAGTCGCTCGCCGACCATCCCAACCGCCTGGCCCAGCTGCAGGCGGAGCAGCAGCGCCTCGAAGCGCTGGTGGCGGCGCGCCAGCTCGATCTCGCCCGCAGCCAGATCCGCGCCCCCTACGAAGCCCGCATCGCCGCCGTGAACGTGGCGCGCGGCGATCGCGTCCGCGGCGGCGATCAGTTGATCGACCTGTACGACCTGGCGCGCCTGGAGGTACGGGCACAACTGCCGGAGCGGCTGCTGGCGCAGGTGCGCCCGGCCCTCGCCGCCAACCAGCCGCTGCTGGCCCAGGCCCAGTTCGACGGTCAGCCGTTGACGCTGCGGCTGGACCGTCTCGGCGCCAAGGTCAGCGCCGGTCGCGCCGGCGTCGATGCGCTGTTCCAACTGGTCGACCCGGGACTGATCCCGGAGCCGGGCCGCAGCCTGAGCCTGAAGCTGACGCTGCCGCCGCTGCCGGACCTGATCGCGCTGCCGCCGCAGGCGCTGTACGGTACCGACCGGGTCTACCGGGTCGTCGACGAACGCCTGCAGTCGGTGCAGGTGGAGCGGATCGGCCAGCGCCGCGGCGGCGACGGTGGCGAGGAGATCCTGGTGCGCAGCCCCGAGCTGCGGGCCGGCGACCAGGTGATCACGACCCAGTTGCCCAACGCCATCGCCGGCCTGCATGTACGCATCGCCGATGCGGCCGCCAATGCCGCCCTCGCCCAGCAGACGGAGACGGCGCAAACCTCCGGGAGAGCGGCCGCGATGAGTAGCAGCATCCGCTCCAGCGGCAGCGGAATGTCCGGCCTGATCGCACTGTTCGCCACCCACCGCGTCGCCGCCAACCTGCTGATGATCCTGATGCTGCTGGCCGGCGCCTTCGGCATCCGCCAGCTCAATGTGCAGTTTTTCCCCAGCTTCGAACTCGACGTGCTGACCGTACAGGTCACCTGGCGCGGCTCCACCGCCGAGGATGTGGAGCGCTCGATCCTGCTGCCGATCGAGGAGGAGATGCGCTCGCTCGACGGCATCGACCAGCTGATCTCCACCGCCCGCGACGGCGTCGCCTCGCTGCGTATCGAACTGCGCGAAGGGACCGACGTGGATTACGCGCTGTCGGAAGCGAAGCAGAAGCTGGACAGCGTGCGCGGCGACCTGCCCGACGATATCGACGAGCCGCTGGTGCAGCGGGTGGTGCGCTACGAGGGGATCGCCAACCTGATCCTGACCAGCGACCGCGCCAACCTCGACGAACTGCGTATCATCGCGCGCCGTTTCGAGTCCGAACTGCTGGCCCGCGGCGTGCGCAAGATCGATTTCGTCGGCATGCCGGAGCAGGAGCTGGCGATCCAGATCGCGCCGGAACGGCTGTCGCAGCTCGGCATGACCTTCAACGAGGTGGTCGACGCGATCCGCCAGCGCAGCATCGACCTGCCCGCCGGTACCGCGGCCCAGAGCGACGGCGCCCGCCAGATCCGCAGTCTGGGCCAGCAGCGCGACGTGGCCGGCTTCGAGCAGCTGCCGCTGCTGACCGCCAGCCAGGGCCAACTGCTGCGCCTTGGCGACGTGGCCGAGATCGAGCGCCGCGATGCCGACGAACAGGTACTGCTGAGCTACCACGGCCAGCCGGCGATCATGCTGCAGCTCAAGCGCACCGAGAGCGACGACACCCTGGTGGCCGCCAACATCCTCAACAGCTGGCTGGAACAGGTCCGCCCGACGCTGCCGCAGGGGGTCGAGCTGGTGCCCTACCAGGAGAGCTGGCAGTTGATCCGCGACCGCATCGAGCTGCTGCTGAAGAACGGTGCCAGCGGCCTGCTGCTGGTGATCGCGATCCTGTTCCTGTTCCTGAACGGCCGCGTCGCGTTCTGGGTCACGGTCGGCATCCCGGTGTCGTTCATGGCCACGCTGGCGGCGCTGTACGCGATCGGCGGCACGCTGAACATGATGTCGCTGTTCGGCCTGATCATGGCGCTCGGGATCATCGTCGACGACGCCATCGTGGTCGGCGAGGACACCCTGGCCCACGCCCAGATGGGCGAGGCCTCGCGCCGCGCGGCGATCGGCGGCGCGCTGCGCATGCAGGCGCCGGTTATCGCCTCGTCGCTGACCACCATCGCCGCCTTCCTGCCGCTGCTGCTGGTCGGCGGCATCATCGGCAACATCCTGATCGACATCCCCACCGTGGTGATCTGCGTCATCCTGGCCTCGCTGGTGGAGTGCTTCCTGGTACTGCCGGGCCACCTGCACCACAGCCTGCTGCGCGCCGATGCGGCCCACCCGTCGCGCCTGCGCCAGCGTCTCGACGACGCTTTCAACCACTTCCGCGACCGCCAGTTCCGCCCCTTCATCGAAACCGCGATCCGCTACCGCTGGACCTGCCTGGCCAGCGCGCTGGGACTGCTGATCGTCGCGATCGGCCTGCTCTTCGGCGGCCAGTTGAAATTCAACTTTTTCCCCGCGGTGGAGGGCGACACGATGAACGCCAACGTGCAGTTCAGCGCCGGCACCGATGCCCGCGAGGTGGTGCGCTTCCTCGACCAGCTCGACCGCACCCTGTACGACACCGACCAGGCCCTCGGCGGCGGTCTGGTCAAGGTCGCACTGGCGCAACAGCGCACCGCCAACTTCGCCCGTACCAGCGCCGGCCCCAGCAGCGGCGACGAGTTCGGCGTGCTGGCGGTGGAGCTGATCCCGGCCGATAGCCGCGGCATGCCCACCTCCGCCTTCATCCGCGAATGGCGCCAGCGTATTCAGGTGCCCGCCGGGGTGGAGAAGTTCTCCATCGACGTCAGCCAGAGCGGGCCGCCGGGTAAACCGATCGAGGTCAAGCTGACCGGCAACGACCTGGCGGCGCTGAAGCAGGCGTCGCAGCGGCTGCAGACCGAGCTGAAGGGCTACACCGGTCTCTCCAACGTCGACGACGACCTGCCGTTCGGCACCACCCAGTTAATCTACCGCCTGACGCCGGCCGGCGAGGCGGCCGGGCTGCGCCTGGAGCAGGTGGGTCGGCAGCTGCGCGCCGCCTTCGACGGCACCGAGGTGCAGTCGTTCTACGAGGGACAGGACCAGATCAAGGTGCGGGTGATGCTGCCGGAGCGCGACCGCGACCGCCTGGCGACGCTGGAGCAGCTGCCGATCGTACTGCCCGACGGCAGCGTCACGCCGCTGACCAACGTGGTCAGCTTCAGCGCCCGGCGTGGCTTCGACCTGCTGCAACGGATCGACGGCAAGCTGGCGATCAACGTCACTGCCGACTTGGACGAAACGGCCGCCAACGCCAACGAGATCATCGCCGCGCTGCAGCAGCAACTGGTGCCGATGCTGACCGCCGACTACGGCGTCGAAGCCAGCTTCGAGGGGCGCAATCGCAACCAGCGCGAGACGCTGGCCGATATGCAGGTGGGGCTGGGACTGGCCCTGGCGCTGATCTACATCATCCTGGCCTGGGTGTTCGCCTCCTACAGCTGGCCGCTGACAGTAATGCTGGCGATTCCGCTGGGGCTGACCGGCGCCCTGTTCGGCCACTTCCTGACCGGGCAGAGCCTGACCGTGCTGTCGCTGTTCGGCTGCTTCGGCCTGTCCGGCATCGTCATCAACGACTCCATCGTGCTGGTCACCTTCTACAAGCAGCTGCGCGGCCAGGGGATGTCGGTGCACGACGCGGTGGTGGAGGCGGCCTGCCAGCGCCTGCGCGCGGTGCTGCTGACCTCGCTGACCACCATCGGCGGGCTGTGCCCGATCCTGTTCGAGACCTCGCTGCAGGCGCAGTTCCTGATCCCGATGTCCATCGTGTTCGGCCTCGGCTACGGCACGCTGCTGATCCTGGTTGTGGTCCCGTCGATGTTGACCATACTTGAAGGGACACGGGAGCGCCTGGGGCTGAAACCGGTTACCGAGCACCAGGCGGTCACCGCTCCGGAATAATGCCCCGCTGCCCCTGGCACCGGGGGCAGCAGACGAGGGCACTGCCATGCGTATCGAACAGGACAGCCTGGGTCGGGTCGAGGTCCCCGACTCGGCACTCTACCGCGCCCAGACCCAGCGCGCGGTGGATAACTTCCAGATCAGCGACCTGCGCCTGCAGCCCCCCTTCATCGCTGCGCTGGCGGCGATCAAGGCCGCCTGTGCCCAGACCAACGCCGAACTCGGCCTGCTCGAACCCGCCGCCGCCGCGGCCATCGGCGCCGCCTGCGCACGGATCCGCGCCGGCGAGTTCGCCGACCAGTTCCCGGTGGACCTGTTCCAGACCGGCTCCGGCACCAGCACCAACATGAACATGAACGAGGTGCTGGCCACGCTGGTCGCGCGCGACAGCGGCCTGCAGCTGCACCCGAACGACCAGATCAACATGAGCCAGAGCTCCAACGACGTGATCCCCTCGGCGCTGCACCTGAGCGCGCTGAGCGAGCTGGAGCTGAACCTGCTGCCGGCCCTGCGCCACCTGGAGCAGAGCCTGGCCACCAAGGCCGCGGCGCTGATCGACGTGGTCAAGACCGGCCGCACCCACCTGATGGACGCGATGCCGGTACGCATGGAGCAGGAGCTGGGCGGCTGGCGGGCCCAGCTGCAGGCATCGATTGCGCGCCTGCAACAGTGCGCGCCGCGCCTGGCGCAGCTGGCCCAGGGCGGCACCGCCGTCGGCACCGGCGTCAATGCTCCGCTCGGCTTCGCCAGCCGTTTCTGCCGCCACCTCAGCGCGCTGACCGGCATCACCCTGACGCCGGCCGACAACCCCTTCGCGGCGCTGTCGAGCCAGGATACGGCGCTGGAGCTGTCGGCGGACCTGCGCACCGCCGCCACCTCGCTGATCAAGATCGCCGACGACCTGCGCTGGATGAACTCGGGACCGCTGGCGGGGCTCGGCGAGATCGAGCTGGAGGCGCTGCAGCCGGGCTCGTCAATCATGCCCGGCAAGGTCAACCCGGTGATCCCGGAGGCGGTGCTGATGACCTGTATGCAGATCTGCGGCAACGACACCACGGTGGCGCTGGCCGCGGCACGCAGCAACTTCCAGCTCAACACCATGCTGCCGCTGATCGCCTACAATCTGCTGCAGAGCGAGCAGTTGCTGGGCAACGCCGCCCGCGCCCTGGCCGACAAGGCGATCGCCCGCTTCCAGGTGCGCCAACAGCGGATCGATGAAGCGCTGGCACGCAATCCGATCCTGGTCACGGCGCTGAACCCACTGTTGGGTTACGAACGCGCTGCGGCACTGGCCAAGCAGGCCTATACGGAGGGGCGGCCGATCATCGACGTGGTGGCGGAACAGACCGACCTGGAGCGGGAGGAGCTGGAGCGACTGCTAAACCCACGGCTGCTGACCGGCGCCTGAGCGCCTAGAAAGCACCGCGAACGACCCGGTGCGGGCAGGCTCCGGGCTACTCGCCGCCGGCATCTCCGCCAGTCCCCTCCTCGCCGCCTGCCTCCTGCCACTGGGTCCCGCGGGCCAGCAGCAGCTCCTGCATGCCGTCGGGCAGCCGATCGGTGATCATCAGATCGATCTGCTCGAAGCCGGCCACCACCACCATCGCACGGCGGCTCCATTTACTGCTGTCGGCGAGCAGGATGCGGTGCCGGCTGGCGGCCAGGATCGCGCGGCTGACCTGCGCCTCGCGCGGGTCGAAATCGAGCACCCCCACCTGTGGATCGAGGCCGCCGGCACCGATGAGGCCGTAATCGACCCGGTAGCCGCGGATGAAGTCGGTGGCGCTCTCCCCCACCAGATCCCGGTCCTGCGGGCGCAGCTGCCCGCCGCTGACCAACACGCTGATGCCGGGATGCTCGCAGAGGATGCTCGCCACATCCAGGTTGTTGGTCAGCACCCGCAGCTCGCGATGCTCGGTCAGCGCCTGGGCCACCAGCGCCACCGAGGTGCCGATACCGAGGAACACCGATGCGCCATCGGGAATCCGCGCCGCACAGGCCCGTGCCATCGCCGCCTTGGCGCCGACGTTAGTCGCGCGGCGCGACAGGAAGGAGACGTTGCGGGTGCTGGCGGGCAGCGCTACGCCGCCGTGGATACGCCGCGCCAGGCCCGCTTCGCAAAGCTGGTTCAGATCCTTGCGCACGGTCTGGGGACTGACCGCAAACAGCTCGGCCAGCGCCTCCACCGCCACCTGCTCCTGCTCGCGCAGGCGGTTGACGATCAGTTGCTGGCGCTCGTTCAGCTTCATCGGCCCGGCGCCAGTCGGATGGCGAGTTCCTGCGGCCGGTCGCTGATCAGCGACGCCACGCCCCACTGCAGCAGGCGTTGCGCCGCGTCCAGATCGTTCACGGTCCAGCACAGTACGACGTAGCCCGCCGCATGCAGCTGCGCCACCGTCTCGGCATCGACCTTCTGCCACTGCAGATGCACGCTGTAGGCCTCCAGCGCCTGCAGCCGCTGGGCCCAGTCCGCCGGCAGCCGCGAGGTCAGCAGGCCGCGGCGGAACTGCGGCAGCAGCGCGTGACACTGCTCCAGCAGCGGTTCGCTGAAGCTGGAGATCACCAGCCGCGCGGGATCGAAGCGCGCCAGCTCCGGGGCGATGCGGCTCACCACCCAGTGCGGATCGAGACCGAACTCCTTGATCTCCAGGTTCAACCCCATCTCCAGCTCGTTGAGCAGCGCCAGGGTGTCGGCCAGCGTCGGCAGCGGTTCGCGCTGTTTCCAGTCGAAGCAGTGCGCCGCCATATTGAGATCGGCCGCCCGTACCGACGTCAGTTGGCTGAGCCGTTCGGGGCGCAGCGCCAAGCGGTCGAGGTCGTCGTCATGACTGATCACCGGGGTACCGTCGGCCAGCAGCGTGGTATCCAGCTCCACCCAGCGCACGCCATGCCGGTGCGCGCAGCGGATGCCGCCGAGGGTGTTTTCCGGCGCCAGACTGGTGATGCCGCGGTGTCCGATCAGGGTTGGAAGGAGGTCGTTCAGCATAGGGGGATCCGCTGTTGAGTGTGACAATCGAACAGGTGCAGCTGCTGCGGGTCGAAACCGATCTGCAGCGGTGCCGCATCCACCGGAGCATACTCGCCGCGCAGGCGTACCGTGAAGGCGTGATCCAGTCCCGGCAGACGGCCATGTACCAGGGTATCGGCGCCGAGCGGCTCGGCCAGTTGCACCGCCATCGACAGCCGGGGCGACCGTTCTCCGCCCGCGCAGCGATGCAGGTGCTCCGGACGGATCCCCAACAGCAGCTCGCCCGGCAGTTTATTGTCCGCCGCCGCTATCGGGAGCGGCAGCGACTGCTCGCCGATCTGCAGCCGTCCCCGCTGCAGCCGTGCCGGCACGAAGTTCATCGCCGGGGAGCCGATAAAACCGGCCACGAACGGCGTCTGCGGATGATTATAGATCTCCATCGGGGTGCCGATCTGTTCCGCCACGCCGTTATTCATCACCACCAAACGATCGGCCAGTGTCATCGCCTCGACCTGATCATGGGTCACGTAGACCGCGGTGGTGCCCAGCTCGCGCTGCAGCCGCTTGATCTCGATGCGCATCTGCACCCGCAGCTTGGCATCCAGGTTGGAGAGCGGCTCGTCGAACAGGAACACCTTCGGATCGCGCACGATGGCGCGTCCCATCGCCACGCGCTGGCGCTGCCCGCCGGAGAGCTGGCGCGGCTTGCGTGTCAACAGCGTGTCGAGCTGCAGGATCTGCGCCGTCTGCTCCACCCGCCGCTTGATCTCCGCTTTCGCCACGCCGCGGTTCTTCAGGCCGTAGGCCATGTTGTCGTAGACGCTCATATGCGGGTAGAGCGCGTAGTTCTGGAACACCATGGCGATATCACGGCGCGCCGGTTCCAGTTCGTTGACACACTGGCCATCGATCAACAGCTCGCCGCCGCTGATCCGCTCCAGCCCGGCCAGCATCCGCAGCAGCGAGGATTTGCCGCAGCCAGAGGGGCCGACGATGACGATGAACTCGCCGTCGGCGATATCCAGCGACAGCGTTTTGATCGCCACGTGACCGTTGTCGTAGGTCTTGTTCAGTGCATCCAGTGTCAGGGTTGCCATGCTCGCTCTCTTACTTCTCGGTCTCGATCAGACCCTTGATAAACAGTCGCTGCATGATCAGCACCACCC
>QKGH01000253.1 GCA_003250495.1 Marinobacterium sp. | reverse complement strand
ATCGTGAACGGTCCCGGTGCATCAGCGCCCTCCGGCATGGACGGTCTGCCCATCCAGCGTCGCCAGCGAGCCATACAGCTCCGGTCGGCGATCACGAAACACCCCCCAGCCGCGCCGTATCCGCGCCAACTCGTCGAGGTCGAAGCTGTGCAGCAGTACCGCCTCCCCCTCCCGTGCCGCCTCGGCCACCTTGGCGCCAAAGGGGTCGGCGATGAACGAGGAGCCGTAGAAGGTCAGCGTCACGTCGTCATCGGTTTCGCTGCCGACCCGGTTGGATACGATCACCGGGGTCAGGTTGGCCGCGGCATGCCCCTGTTGGGTGCGCTGCCAGTGATCGCGGGAATCCAGCGTCGCATCCTGCGGTTCGCTGCCGATGGCGGTGGGGTAGAAGATCAGCTCCGCCCCCAGCAGCGCCAGGCTGCGTGCCGTCTCCGGAAACCACTGGTCCCAGCAGATCCCGGCCCCGATGCGCCCGTAACGGGTGTCCCACACCTGGAACCCGGTATCACCGGGGGAGAAATAGAACTTCTCGCTGTAGCCCGGCCCATCGGGGATATGGCTCTTGCGATAGCGGTTGGGCAGGATTCGCCCATCGGCATCGATCACCACCAGGGTGTTGAAACGGCACTGCCCGGCCTGCTCGTAGAAGCAGATCGGCAGCACCACCTGCAGCTCGGCGGCGATGCGGGAGAAACGTTGCAGCGCCGGATTGACGGCCAGCGGCGTCGCCAGCTCCAGATACTCGTACTTCTGCTGCTTGCAGAAGTACGGGGTCTCGAACAGCTCCTGCAGCAGGATGATCTGGGCGCCGCGCGAATGCGCCTGGCGCACCAGGTTCTCCGCCCCCTGCAGGTTGTCTTCCAGCCGTTCGCTGCACGCCATCTGCGTCGCAGCCACGGTGACGATACGGGACATCGGTTATCTCCTGTCCTGCGGCTCGCTCCTGTGGATCGCGCCGGGGTTAGACGGTATGCAGGTACCAGGAGTATTCGAGGTCGGAGATGGTCCGCTCGAACTCCGCCAGTTCGCTCTCCTTGCAGGCGATGAACACATCGAGGAACTCGCTGCCGAGGTACTCGTTCATCACCGGCGACGCATCCAGCTCGCGCAGCGCGTCGCGCAGGTTGCTCGGCAGCGTCGGCTCGACCTGCTCGTAGGCGTTACCCGTTACCCGCGCCGACGGCTCGATCTTGTTGGCAATGCCGTAGTGCATCGCCGACAGCATCGCGGCCATCATCAGGTAGGGGTTGGCATCGGTACCGGCGACGCGGTGCTCGATGCGGGTCGCCGCCGGGTCGCCACCGGGGATACGCAGCGCCGTGGTGCGGTTTTCCACGCCCCAGGTCGGTGCATTGGGCACGTAGTACAGGTTACCGAAGCGACGGTAGGAGTTGATGTTGGGACAGAGGATGGCGAAGTACTGCTCCAGCGTCTGCAGCAGGCCGCCCAGGGCCCAGCGCAGCATGTCGTTGGGGTTATCCTCGTCGTCCAGCGCGAAGACGTTGTTGCCCGCTTCGTCGATCAGACTGATATGCAGATGCATACCGTTGCCGGCCTGGTCCGCGTAGGGCTTGGCCATGAAGGTGGTGTCCATCTCATGGTCGTAGGCGACGTTCTTGATCACCCGGCGCAACAGCGTGGCGTTGTCGCAGGAGCGGATCGGATCGTCCACATGCTGCAGGTTGATCTCGAATTGCCCCGGCGCCGACTCGGCGACGATGGTGTCCGCCGGCAGCCCCTGGGCCCGCGCCGTGGAGATGATATCCATCAGCAGGTCGGTGTACTCGTCGAGTTCGTCGATCGAATAAACCTGGACACTTTCCGGACGTTTCCCGGAGATCGGCGAGCGTGGCGGCTGGGGACGACCGGAGATGTTCTCCTGGTCGATCAGGTAGAACTCCAGTTCGAAGGCGGTGACCGGGCGCAGGCCCATTTCGGCGAAGCGCCGCGCCACGCTCTTCAGAATCATGCGCGGATCGGCGAAGAAGGGGGTATCGCGGTCTTCGTACATCGACATCAGACACTGCGCGATGGGACGTTTCTGCCAGGGCTCCATCGCCAGGGTTCCCGGCAGCGGGAAGCAGGTACGGTCGGAGTCGCCGATGTCGAGCCCCAATCCGGTCTCCTCGACCGTCGTGCCCTGGATGTTCAGTCCATACAGTGACGCCGGCAGCGCCACCCCACTCTTGTACGCCTTGAGCAGCGCCGATCGATCTATCCGCTTGCCCCGCACCACTCCGTTCATATCGGCGATCAGAAGATCGACGAACTGCAGATCGGGATGTTGTTCGAGGAAGGCTTCAGCTTCTTGCACGTTGGGAAGATCCACGTCTTCCGAGCTGAGGTAACCCATGCTAAGCACCCGTTTGTTGTAAAGTATTTCAATCGAATATCATCTGTCTTATCTATCTAGCCAAGACTCATTTATTGCGTCAACTCAATTAATTACGCACCAAAACAATGCGCAATAAACCGACATGCACAACGTTAGAGCCATAGTATTCTGATTTAAAAGAATTTTCCTGAAAATACCACCGAGGGGGTATTGTTGCTCGGGAGCCAGGAACGGGATTATCTTCACAACAACACGATGTGAAAAAAATCGAACACCCCGTTGAACACTTTGTAATCTAGCGCTGCTACAGTCGGGATATTGCTCAGGGCGATGCGGGACTCGATCACTCAACCCAACCGAGTATTCGTTATGGAAGCGGACCTGGAACGCTGGCTCAAAGAACAGGAAATTACCGAAGTCGAATGTGTCGTCAGCGATCTGACCGGGATCGCCCGCGGCAAGATCTCCCCGGTGGACAAGTTCCTCGCCGAAAAGGGGATGCGCCTGCCGGAGAGCGTACTGCTGCAGACGGTGACCGGGGACTATGTGGAGGATGAGGTCTACTACTCCCTGCTCCACCCCGCCGACATCGACTTCATCTGCAAACCCGACCCCCGCGCCTGCTACCAGATCCCCTGGACCATCGAGAAAACCGCGCTGGTGATCCACGACACCTACGACCGTACCGGCAACCCGATCGCCCTGTCGCCGCGCAACGTGCTGAAACGGGTGCTGGATCTGTATGCCCAGAAGGGCTGGCAGCCGATCGTGGCGCCGGAGATGGAGTTCTACCTGGCCGCCCGCTCCGCCGACCCGGACCTGCCGCTGCAACCGCCGATCGGCCGTTCCGGCCAGCGCGAGAGCGGGCGCCAGTCCTTCTCCATCGATGCCGCCAACGAATACGATCCGCTGTTCGAGGATATGTACGACTGGTGCGAGATCCAGGGGCTCGATATCGACACCCTGATCCACGAGGAGGGGATGGCGCAGATGGAGATCAACTTCCGTCACGGCAACCCGCTGATGATCGCCGACCAGGTGTTCGTGTTCAAACGCACCATGCGCGAAGCGGCGCTGAAGCACAACGTGGTCGCCACCTTCATGGCCAAGCCGCTGACCAACGAACCGGGCAGCGCCATGCACCTGCACCAGAGCGTGTTCGACCTGGAGAGCGGCCAGAACATCTTCAGTAACGCGGACGGCACCCACAGCACCCTGTTCCTGAACCATATCGCCGGGCTGCAGACCTACCTGCCCAACCTGATCCCGCTGCTGGCACCGAACGTGAACTCGTTCCGCCGCTTCCTGCCCGGCACCTCGGCGCCGGTCAACGTCGAGTGGGGCTTCGAGAACCGCACCTGCGGCCTGCGGGCGCCGGAGGCGTCACCGCAGAACCGCCGCATCGAGAACCGCCTGGCCGGCGCCGACGCCAACGTCTACCTGGCGATCGCCGCCAGCCTGCTGTCCGGCTATATAGGCATGATCGAGCGGCTGACGCCGACCACACCGGTCGAGGGACGCGCCTACGAGCGCCGTAACCTGCGCCTGCCGCTGACCCTCGAAGAGGCCACCGAGCAGATGGACCGGTGCGAAAAAGTGCGCCAGTATCTCGGCAATCTGTTCGTCGATGGCTACATCGCGGCGAAGAAGGCGGAGATGGAAAACTTCAAGCGCGTCATCAGCTCCTGGGAGCGGGAGTTCCTGCTGCTGGCGGTTTAGCGCGCCGCG
>QKGH01000246.1 GCA_003250495.1 Marinobacterium sp. | reverse complement strand
GGCGCGCCAGCGCCTCGCTGACACCGCGCTCGCGCAGCGGCTGCATCACCACCTGCAGCGTCGGCACGCGCGGAATCACGCGCAGGAACTGGCTCACGTAGCCGATGGTTTCGCGGCGGATCTCCAGCACCTGCCGGCTCGGCGCCGCGGTCAGCTCGACCATCGCGCCGCGGTGGCGGATATGGATGGCGCCGGCGCTCGGCAGGTAGTTGGCGTAGAGCGAGCGCAGCAGCGTGCTCTTGCCGGAGCCGCTGTCGCCGAACAGCGCGGTGCACTCGCCGGCCTGAGCGGAAAAGCTGATCCCCTGCAGCACCGGCAGCTGGATACCGCCCTGGTTGTGCAGCGTGAACACCTTGCTCAGCCGCTGCACCTCGATCATGTTTTGCATCTGTTTCATCCTTCCATCACAGCCGCTCAGGGCGTCAGCACCGAAGAGACCAGCAACTGGGTATAGGGGTGCTGCGGATCGTCCAGTACCTGGTCGGTCAGCCCGCTCTCGACGATCCGCCCATGGCGCATCACGATCAGCCGCTGCGCCAGCAGCCGTGCCACCGCCAGGTCGTGGGTCACGATGATCACCGCCAGGTCCAGCTCGGTGACCAGCTTGCGCAGCAGGTCGAGCAGGCGCGCCTGCACCGACACGTCCAGCCCGCCGGTGGGCTCGTCCATGAACACCAGGCGCGGATGGGTCACCAGGTTGCGGGCGATCTGCAGCCGCTGCTGCATGCCGCCGGAGTAGGTGCTGGGCTTGTCGTCGATGCGCCCGGTATCCAGCTCCACATCGCTCATCCAGCGCAGCGCCGTATCGCGCAGCCGGCCGTAGTGGCGCTCGCCGGTGGCCATCAGCCGCTGCGCGGATGCTGGTGCACAATGCCCCACTCGGTACGCTGCAGCAGCCGCTGTTGCGCCTCCGGCAGGCGGTACAGGTCGAGCCACTGGCCGGCGCGGTCGCGGTACAGCACCTGCCCCTGCTGCGGTGGCAGACGGGCCGACAGACAACTGAGCAGCGTCGACTTGCCGGAGCCGGATTCGCCGACGATTCCCAGTACCTCACCGGGATAGAGTTCGAAATCGATATCGATACAGCCCTTGCCGGGGGCGTACAGCTTGCTCAGCTGCGCTACTTTCAATAACGGCTGGTCCGACAACAGCTGCTCCCGCTCAGGGAGTGCTGCCGCGCATGCGTCGGCAACCAGCAGCTCCTGCGCTTCGCGCTTCAGTTCAGCATGCATTGCGCGCTCCTTCTGCGTTTGCGGCTTCTTCATCCGCACCTGGGCGTGTGCCGGGCGGGTTATCCACAGCCTGCTCGGTACGGCTGCGACAGTAATCGGTGTCGGAACAGATGAACTCACGGCTGCCGCGGTCGTCGATGATCACCTCGTCGAGGAAGCTGTCGCGGGAGCCACAGATCGCACAGCACTGCTCCCAGCGCTGTACCTCGAACGGGTGGTCCTCGAAATCGAGGCTGCGCACGTCGGTATAGGGCGGCACCGCGTAGATCCGCTTCTCGCG
>QKGH01000399.1 GCA_003250495.1 Marinobacterium sp. | reverse complement strand
CGGGTGAACGCCTTCGGGTCTTCGTCGATGCCGGCCCGGTTCAGCAGGTCGGTCAGCTCGGCGATATGCTCGTCGCGCATCTCCTTCTCGACACAGTCGGCACCGAGGGATTTCACCGTGCCCTTGACGTAGATGTGCACCTCGTACAGCGAGTCGCCCAGCGCCTCACCGGCATCGCCGCACACCACCAGGCTGCCGGACTGGCCCATGAAGCAGCTCATATGGCCGACGCTGCCCTTGACCACGATATCCACGCCCTTCATCGAGATCCCGCAGCGCGCACCGGCGTTGCCTTCGACCACCAGCAGGCCGCCGTGGGCGGTGGCACCGGCGGCCTGGGAGGCGTCGCCCTTGACTCGTACGGTGCCGGACATCATGTTCTCCGCCACCCCCTGACCGACGTTACCGTGGATGGTAACGTGGGCCTTCTTGTTCATGCCGGCGCAGAAGTAGCCGGCATGGCCCTTAATATCCACGGACAGGTTCTGGTCGATGCCGACCGCCAGGTTGTGCTGGCCTTTCGGGTTCAACACCTCCCACTCGCGCTCGACACATTCGGGGGCCTGATCGTGCAGGGCCTGGTTCAGTTCGCGGATGCTGGATACCGCCAGATCGATAGATTTCATCGTGTTTTACTCCTTACGCACCGCGTTCCCAGATGTAGAAAGTGGCCGGTTCCGGCTCCCACACCTTCGCGTTTTCAATGCCGGGCAGCGTGGTCAGTGCCTGATATTCGGACGCCATCGCTACGTAATCGTCGGTTTCGGCCAGTACGGCCGGCTTGCAGGCAATCGGGTCGCGCATCACGGCAAAGCCGTCGCGGGTACCGATGGTGAAGGTGAAGAAACCGTCCAGGTCCTGCAGCGCATGCTCCAGCGCCTCCTTCAGGCTGTCGCCCTCGCGCAGGCGCCAGGTCAGGTAACCGGCGGCGACTTCGGAGTCGTTCTCGGTCTCGAACTTGATCCCTTCACGCTTCAGGTTGTCGCGCAGACGGTTGTGGTTGGACAGCGAACCGTTGTGCACCAGGCACAGGTCCATGCCGGTGGAGAAGGGATGCGAGCCCTCCATCGTCACCGCCGATTCGGTCGCCATACGGGTGTGGCCGATGATGTGGCTGCCCTTCATCGCCTTCAGGTTGAACTTGGCGGCGATCTGCTCCGGCAGACCGACCTCCTTCAGGATCTCGATCGACTGACCGACGCTGAGGATCAGTACCTGCGGCGCCATCTCGGCCAGATAGGCGCGCAGGGAGGTCTCGTCGGAGGCCACCTTGAACACCGCCACGTTGGCGTTCTGGAACCACTCCAGTTCGACGCCCAGGTTGCTTTTGATGCCGGCGGCCAGGGCCGCCCAGTCGTAGTCGTACGCCGGGTGGCGCAGGGTCAGCTTGATCCAGCCCTCACCCACTTCGTCGCCGTAGATGGCGAAGCCGGCGCTATCGGGACCGCGGTCGGTCATCGCGATCAGCATCGGTTCGAACAGGGCACCGAGCTGGCTCTCCAGTGCCGGGTTTTTCAGATAGAGTCCTACGATTCCACACATATGCTTTACCTCTTATCGTGCCGGCCGGGCGCCTGCAGCGGCTCCGGCCGGCGACACTAGATCAGAAAAATTCGGCGTAATGCTTCAGTTCCCAGTCGGATACGTGGCGGCTGTACTCCACCCACTCGGCCCGTTTCACCTTCAGGAACTCGGCCACGACCTCCGGCCCCATCTTGGCGGTGAACAGGGTGTCCGCTTCCAGGGCATCCAGCGCTTCGTTCAGGTTCTGCGGCAGGATGCGTACCCCCTTCGCCTTGATCTCCTCGAGCGACAGGTTGTACAGGTTGATGTTCATCGGTTCGCCGGCATCCAGCTCGCGCTCGACCCCGTCCATCCCGGCGGCGATCAGCGCCGCGTGCACCAGGTAGGGGTTGCAGCCGGAGTCGGGCAGGCGGAACTCGAGACGGCCATAGGGGATACGCACCATCGCCGAGCGGTTGTTGTCGCCGTAGCAGACATAGGCCGGGGCCCAGGTCGCACCGGAAGCGGCACCGCCGACCACCAGACGCTTGTAGGAGTTGACGGTCGGTGCGGCGAACGCACACAGCGCGTCGGCGTGTTCCAGGATGCCGGCGATGAAGTGGTAGGCCATCTTCGACAGGCCCATGCCGTTCTTGTCGCTCGGATCGTGGAACAGGTTCTTGCCCTTCTCGTCGCAAATCGACAGGTGGAAGTGCATGCCGTTGCCAGTGCGGTCGGACGCCGGTTTCGGCATGAACGAGCAGACCATCCCCAGCTTGTTGGCGATCTCGCCGGCCGCCATGCGCACGAAGGTGAAGCGGTCGGCGGAGGTCAGCGCATCGCTGTAGGTGTAGTTGATCTCGAACTGGCCGTTGGCGTCCTCGTGGTCGATCTGGTAGACATCGAAATCCACCTGTTGCAGCGCTTCGACCAGCTGCTCCAGGAACTCGCGGGAGCGTGACAGCCCCTTGTAGTCGTAGCAGGGCTTGGCCAACACGTCGCTCTCATCCACCGGCGCCAGGGAGCCGTCCTCGCTGCGGTTGAACAGCGAGAACTCGGGCTCCAGGCCGGTGTTCAGGGTCCAGCCGCGCTCGGCCAGTACGCCGAGCTGCTTTTTCAGCACCACGCGGGAGCAATAGGGGTGCGGCGCCTCGTTGACGTAACCGTCGCAGACGATGCGGGCATAACCCGGCTGCCAGGGCACGGCGCTGAAGGTGTTGAGGTCGCCACGGGCCATGAAATCGGGACCGTGCGGCTCCATCCCCAGCCCCCAGACCGCGAAGCCGGCGAAACCCGCGCCCTTCTCCACCACATCCATCAGGCAGCTGGCGGGGACCGATTTGGTTTTCGCTACACCGTGAATATCAACGAACTGCGCCAGTACATACTTGATATCGTTCTGGCTGATAACGCGATCGATCTCTGCGGGCATCATGAGGCATCTCCTGTCAGCTGTAAGTGGTCGGTCGTTCCAGCGGCGGAACTGACTGAATGGAAGGTTCCCGCTCCGACGCGGTCGATATCGGCGACCACGCTACGCAGGGTGTTTTCCAGGTAGTGCGAGTATCCAGTGTCGAAACCGATCAGCAGGGCGCCGGTTTCACGCTCCCGGTAGAGCCAGCAACCGACCCCGGCCACCTGGGCCATCAGCCAGTCGCCCGGCTGCAGGGTACGGAAGTCGAACTGGCAGAGCTGGGCCATCACATCGATCCAGCCGTCGCCGGACAGCGCCAGCACCCGGTCGGCACGCTTGAAGCACCAGCCGCCGGCCGGCGCCGTCAGCGCCTGCGGCAGGATCGCCAGAAACTCGTCTCTACCGGTACGTGCAACGATCGCGCCCTGCTGTTCCACGGCGGCGAGCATCGTCTGCGGGGCCGGCAAGCCAGCGCCCGCCAGCGTTGCCGCACTGTCCGGGCCGGTCAGCAGATAGCAGTCCAGACCGGTGCGGCTGTTCAAAGCCAGTGCATTCATCAGGCCACCTCCGTCAGGTCGGCAGTTTGTCGGGCGCCTTCGGCGTCATAGAAGGGCAGCGGGCACAGCTCCAGCTCCACCAGGGCGCCGCCATCGACCCGCACCGTGACGCGGCTGGCCGTGTCGGCCAGCGGCAGGTCCAGCATCGCCAGGCCGATCACCCGACCCAGCGCCGGGCTGTAGGCGATACTGGTGACGCGGCCGGCGATCTCGCCCTGCTCAATGACCAGGTGGCACTCCTTGGGCAGCGCACCGCTGTAGCCCTGCGGCAGGCGGAATCCAACCAGCTTGCGGCTGCAGCGCTCCTTCAGCAGTGCCAGCGACGGTTTGCCGGTGAACCAGGCTTTGCTCTTCAGCGGCACCGCCCAGCTCATCCCCGCTTCGAACGGGTTGGTCAGGCCATCGGTATCCTGGCCGACGATGATGTGGCCCTTCTCCAGACGCAGCACACGCTGCGCCTCGACCCCGAACGGGCGGATACCGTAGGGTTTGCCGGCCTCGATCAGCGCTTCCCAGATCGCCAGTCCCGCTTCCGCCGGCATATGGATCTCGTAGCCCAGCTCGCCGACGAAGCCGACGCGGATCAGCCGCACCGGGTAACCG
>QKGH01000440.1 GCA_003250495.1 Marinobacterium sp. | reverse complement strand
TCCCGCCTAGGGCGACAGGCTTACACCAGAAAGGCGTGTCTAGCCGGACTAGGTGAGTACAGGGGTGTGTATAGCAGTGGGGAGCG
Organism: Marinobacterium sp.; assembly: GCA_003250495.1. GTDB lineage: Bacteria > Pseudomonadota > Gammaproteobacteria > Pseudomonadales > Balneatricaceae > Marinobacterium_D. Next base: position 15,027 of record QKGH01000440.1, on the reverse strand, counting down.
GCCGATAGCGATAAACGAATGGGTAGGCAGATAGATCAGGGAGCAGAAAAAGCAAAGGGCTGAGCACACTCCGTGTCTCAGGCCCTAGAGGGTTGCAGCCTCCATGCTGCCCCTGTGTCGTCCGTGACGCAGGGTTGAGGGTAAAGCATCCCGCTTTATCGACGCGTCCTTGCGTCCCTCAAGGAGCATGATCGCCAAAAGGCGCCGGGGTTGATATAGGAGTTTTTCCTAAATTGCGCCTTTGGCGGTGGCGGGCGTGATTGGGATCGATTAACGGGACTCCAGCATAAAGGTTACTGGGCCGTCGTTGATAAGGTGGATTTGCATGTCGGCGCCAAAACGGCCGGTAGCGACGGGGGTATGGAGTTGCTGGGCGCGGTCGACAAAATAGTCATACAGGCGTTCGCCTTCTGCGGGGCTTGCTCCTCGGGAGAAGCCCGGTCTCAGGCCCTTGCGAGTGTCGGCGACGAGGGTGAACTGGGAGACGATCAGCAGTCCGCCAGCGATATCCTGCAGGCTCAGGTTCATGCGCTGCTCAGTATCCTGAAAGATTCTGTAGTTGAGTATCTTTTGCAGGAGCTTGTCCGCATCCGACTCCTGGTCATCCCGCTCGACCCCGAGCAGCAATAAAATGCCGTTGCCGATGGCGCCGACTTCGACATCGTCGATCTCTACGCTGGCTCGGCGTACGCGTTGTATCAGTCCTTTCATGTTTATCCAATCAAGCGCTGTGTTGCGCGAAAGTATCCGTGGCCTGGATCAGGTTATCGATGGTGCCGGGTTCGAATGCCGAATGACCGGCATCGCGGATAATGTGTAGTTCTGCGTTCGGTAGATGCTTGTGCAGAGCGAACGCCTGCTCTATCGGGCAGACCACATCATAACGGCCGTGGACAATAACGGTCGGTGTGTCATTGAGGCGGTGGGCGTTACGCAGGATCTGGTCGGGTTCGAGAAAAGCTTTGTTGATGAAGTAATGCGCTTCGATGCGTGCCATCGCCAATGCAACATGTGGATCCGCAAAGTGGGAGACGACATCAGGGTTGGGGTATAGGGTGGAGCAACGACCCTCCCAGACCGACCAGGCTTTCGCGGCGGCCATGCGCTCAAGCTCGTTAGCAGAGGTTAGCTGGCGATGGTAAGCCTGCAGCAGGTCGTCGTGTTCGGCCGGCGGGATGGGGGCAAGATAATCCTGCCAAAAATCGGGGAAGAGGGCAGAGGCACCCCGTTGGTAGAACCATTGAATATCCTGCTCGCGGCACAGGAATATCCCCCGCAGAATCAAGCCGCTGACACGTTCGGGCCAGGTTTCTGCATAGACCAGACTTAGGGTCGAACCCCAGCTACCGCCGAACAGCAGCCAGCGCTCGATGCCCAGCATTTCGCGTATCTGCTCCATATCGGCGACCAAGGCCTGGATGGTGTTGTGTTGCAGACTGGCGTGGGGGGTGGAGCGGCCGCAGCCCCGTTGGTCGAAGAGGATGATGCGGTAGCGCTCGGGATTGAAGAAGCGTCGCTGAGTCGCAGAGCAGCCGCCTCCGGGGCCGCCATGAACGAACAGTACCGGCAGACCACTGGGGTTGCCGCTCTCCTCCACGTAAAGTTGGTGCCCATCGGACGTCTCAATCCGGTATTCCCGTAATGGCTGAATTTCAGGATAAAGCGTTCGCATGGTTGGTCTCCCCAGTGCCAGATGGATATGACGACTCGAATCGGTAGAGCCCGAGTATAAAGCGGTTGCCATAGAAGCAAAAAGGGCAGCGTTACGGCTGCCCTTTTGTATTACGAGGAACGTGATTACTTCTTGTTGCCGCTACGCTTACGCTCGTTCTCTTTCAGCAGCTTTTTGCGGATCCTGATACTGCCCGGGGTAACTTCGACCAGCTCGTCGTCCTCGATAAAGTCCAGTGCCTGCTCAAGGGAGTACTTGATCGGCGGGGTCAGCACGATGTTTTCATCGGTACCGGAGGCGCGGACGTTGGTCAGCTGTTTGCCCTTGGTGGGGTTGACCACCAGGTCGTTCGAGCGGGTATGAATACCGATCACCATCCCTTCATAGACTTCGATGTTAGGATCGATGAACAGGCGGCCGCGCTCCTGCAGACTGAACAGGGCGTAACCCAGGGCCTTGCCGGTGACCATCGATACCAGCACCCCGTTGATACGGGATACGACTTCGCCTTCGCGGACCGGGCCGTAATGGTCGAAGATGGAGGTCATGATGCCGGTACCGGAGGTCATGGTCAGGAACTGGCTGCGGAAACCGATCAGCCCGCGGGACGGAATCATAAAGGTCAGGCGGACGCGGCCTTTGCCGTCCACTTCCATGTTGGTCATGTCGGCGCGGCGTTTGCCCAGCTCTTCGATGACGGAGCCCTGGTGCTGCTCTTCGACGTCGATCATCACCATCTCGAACGGCTCCTGTACGATGCCGTCGATCTCTTTCTGGATAACTTCGGGGCGGGAGACACCGAGCTCGAACCCTTCGCGACGCATGGACTCGATCAGTACCGACAGGTGCAGTTCACCGCGACCGGAGACCTTGAATTTCTCCGGGCTATCGCCGGGCTCGACACGCAGGGCCACGTTGTGGATAAGTTCGCGTTCCAGGCGCTCCTTGATGTTGCGGCTGGTGATGAACTTGCCATCCTGACCGGCGAAGGGGGAGTCGTTGACCTGGAAGGTCATGGATACGGTCGGTTCATCGACGGACAGGGCCGGCAGTGCTTCAACAACCTCCGGATCGCACAGGGTGTCGGAGATGTTCAGTTCATCGAGGCCGGTGATGCAGACGATATCGCCCGCCTGCGCATCCGCTACCTCAACCCGTTCCAGGCCGTGATAGCCCATGATCTTCAAGATGCGTCCGTTGCGAATTTTCGCGTGGCTGTCGATCACCTTGACCTGGGTATTGGTTTTGACCTTACCGCGGGAGATACGGCCGACACCGATAACGCCGACGTAGCTGTTGTAGTCCAGTGCGGAGATCTGCATCTGGAACGGGCCTTCGGTGTCGACTACCGGTGCATGCACATGTTTGACGATCGCTTCGAACAGCGGTGTCATGTCGTCGGCCATCTCTTCCGGGTCGTTACCGGCGATACCGTTCAGTGCCGATGCGTAGACGATCGGGAAGTCGAGCTGCTCATCGGTGGCGCCGAGGTTGTCGAACAGGTCGAACACCTGGTCCATGACCCAATCCGGACGTGCGCCCGGGCGGTCGATCTTGTTGATGACAACGATCGGGTGCAGGCCCTGGGCGAAGGCCTTCTGGGTGACAAAGCGGGTTTGCGGCATCGGGCCGTCTACCGCGTCGACCAGCAGCAATACCGAGTCCACCATGGACAGTACGCGTTCAACCTCACCACCGAAGTCGGCGTGTCCCGGGGTGTCGACGATATTGATCCGGTAATCGCCCCAACGGATGGCGGTGTTCTTGGCGAGGATGGTGATTCCGCGCTCTCTTTCCTGATCGTTGGAGTCCATGATCCGCTCGGCGCCTTCATCACGTCGGGTCAGCGTTCCGGATTGCTGTAAGAGCTTGTCGACGAGCGTCGTTTTGCCATGGTCGACATGCGCGATGATGGCGATGTTTCTGAGGTTCTCGATCACACGGATATACCTGGTTTGTTCTGAAAGGCGGACATTATACGGGACGGATGGAGAACAATCGATTACTCGTTGACCATCAATTATCCAACCTGCGCGTGAGGCGGTAAAAAAGCGTTGGCTTGATGGAGATAGAGCGCTTAACGCGGGCTTGCAGTATGATAGGCGTTCGTTTGGGCGGCGAAACGGTAAAAAGTCGCCTAAATGATAGATCGGCTGCATTTTGGTGCGCTAAAGATCTTCTGTGACCTAAAATGGTGCATGTATTGATAGCCCGGCACTTGTCGGACGACCAAAAAACAGGCGTGCGGCACAAATTCAGTGCTGGCATAGACATTGCTTCGATAGGCCCCAGAGCTAGCCCGTTGTAAAAAGCGTGCGGCTGATACCGAATTACTAAGCGTCTGGCAAATTCATCGAGTGGAGAGAGCCAAATGTCAGAGAAGACTCTGAATCTGATCAAAGAAAGCGAAGCACGCTGGGTTGACCTGCGTTTTACCGATTCCAAAGGTAAAGAACAGCACCTGACCATCCCGGTCACCGAAGTCGGCGAAGACTTCTTCGAAGAAGGCAAAATGTTCGATGGTTCCTCCATCGCTGGCTGGAAAGGGATCAACGACTCCGACATGATCCTGATGCCGGACGACAGTGCTTCTTTGCTGGACCCGTTCTCCGAAGACGCAACCGTTATCGTACGTTGCGACATCGTCGAGCCGATGACTGGTCTGGGTTACGAGCGTGACCCGCGTTCCGTTGCCAAGCGTGCAGAAGAGTACCTGAAGTCCACCGGTATCGCTGACAGCGCTATGTTTGGTCCGGAGCCGGAGTTCTTCGTATTCGATTCTGTAGAGTGGCACGCCGACATGAGCGGCTGCGGTTATACCGTTAACTCCGAAGAAGCGGCCTGGGCCTCTTCTCACAAGATCGAAGGTGGTAACACCGGTCACCGTCCGCGTGTCAAAGGCGGTTACTTCCCGGTTCCGCCGGTCGATTCCCTGCACGATCTGCGTGCCGCCATGTGCGACGCCATGACCGCAATGGATCTGGTCGTCGAAGTACATCACCACGAAGTGGCAACTGCTGGTCAGTGCGAGATCGGTGTGCGCGGTAACACTCTGGTCAAAAAAGCTGACGAAGTGCAGGTCCTGAAATACTGCGTACACAACGTCGCCCACTCTTACGGTAAAACTGCGACCTTCATGCCGAAGCCGATCGTAGGCGATAACGGTTCTGGTATGCACGTGCACCAGTCCCTGTCCAAAGATGGCGTCAACATCTTTGCCGGTGATGCCTATGCGGGTCTGAGCGAATCCGCTCTGTACTACATCGGTGGTATCATCAAGCACGCCAAAGCGCTGAACGCACTTTGCAACCCGGGTACCAACTCCTACAAGCGTCTGGTACCGGGCTTCGAAGCACCGGTTATGCTGGCATACTCTGCTCGTAACCGTTCCGCCTCTATCCGTATTCCGTACGTGACCAGCCCGAAAGGTCGTCGTATCGAAACTCGTTTCCCGGATCCGATCGCCAACCCGTACCTGGCATTCGCCGCGCTGATGATGGCTGGTCTGGATGGTATCCAGAACAAGATTCACCCGGGCGATGCGGCTGATAAGGATCTGTACGACCTGGAACCGGAAGAAGCGGCTGAGATCCCGACCGTCTGCGAAACGCTGGCAGAAGCTCTGGATGCGCTGGAAGCTGACCGTGAGTTCCTGACCAAAGGTGGTGTATTCACTGATGACATGCTGGATGCCTACATCGCGCTGAAGCGTGAAGAGGTGGCCAAGGTCAACATGACGACTCACCCGGTTGAGTACGATCTGTACTTCTCTGTCTGATCGAAGATAGTTAAGTCCTCTAAAAAAACCTCCTTATGGAGGTTTTTTTTTGCCTGTAATAGTCGGGCGCTGAGGCGATACTGGAGTGGGTGTGCCATTAAATCGCACGCCTGGATGCGATCTATGCATTATATTGGTGCAATTATGTTGGGGTCGGCCCGGGTTGAGATGCGTTCCTGCCCAGATGGTGCGCACTCCCGGCGCCCTAACAGCGCACTGCAAGTTGGCTCTCTTCTTGCATTAAATATCCGTTAATGAAGGGACTAGAGCAGGTAAATGTTTCGTCAACAATCGCATAAACAGATACTCGATAACCTGACCTCATCGGTGCTGTTGCTCGACGAGTCTCTGTGTATCCAGTACATGAATCCGGCAGCGGAGATGTTGCTGGAGGCGACGTCGCGACGTCTGAAGAACCGGCCGATCGAGGACTGGTTCTCCTCCAGCGAGGAGGAGCTGGCGGTGTTACGGGAGTCGTTGCAGAGCGGGCACCCCTATAGCAAGAGGGAGTCGCGGTTGATTACCCAGGGTGGCCAGGAGCTGATTGTCGACTACAGCGTGAATCCGCTGCCGCAATCGGGTCTGCTGCTGGAGATCCAGGCGCGTGACCGGCTGATCCGGATCGAGCGTGAAGAGGAGATGTTGACTCGCCATGCGACGGCCAAAACCTTGGTGCGAGGGTTGGCGCATGAGATCAAGAATCCTCTGGGGGGGATTCGCGGTGCGGCCCAGTTGCTGGAGCGGGAGCTGGATGACGAGAGCCTCTACGAATATACCCGAATCATCATCGAGGAGGCGGATCGGCTGCGTAATCTGGTTGATCGCCTGCTGGGGCCGCATAAGCTGCCCAATATCGAGCTGGTCAATATCCATGCGATCCTGGAGCGGGTCTGCAGTCTGATCCAGGTGGAGTCCGCCGGTTGCATCCACCTGGTGCGCGATTATGACCCCAGTATCCCCGAGTTCGAGGGGGATAGCGAACAACTGATACAGGCGGTGCTGAACATTGCCCGTAATGCGATGCAGGCGTTGCAGGAGGCCGCTACCCCGGATCCTCAGATCGTGTTGCGCACCCGTGCGTTGCGCCAGATTACGCTGGGTACCGAGCGCCACCGCTTGGCCTGTTCGGTCGAAATCATCGATAACGGGCCGGGTATCCCGCGGGAGCTGCTGGGCTCCATCTTCTATCCGATGGTGACGGGACGCCCTGATGGCTCGGGGCTCGGCCTCTCCATCGCGCAGTCCATCATCAATCAGCACCGAGGCTTGATCGAGTGCAATACCGAGCCGGGCGAAACCCGGTTCCAACTGTTTATACCGCTGGAGCAGAATCATGAGATCCTCAGGTAATGTCTGGGTTGTCGATGACGACCGTTCGATTCGTTGGGTGCTGGAGAAAGCATTAACCTCCGCCGGAGTTGAGACCCAGGTGTTCGAGAGCGCTGATGACTTGATGCGGCGCCTGGAGCGGGAGCAACCCGACGCGATTCTCAGCGATATCCGGATGCCCGGTACCGGCGGTCTGGAGTTGCTGAGCCATATCCAGCAGGTCAATCCGGAGATGCCGATCATCATCATGACCGCACACTCCGATCTGGACAGTGCGGTGGCTTCCTACCAGGGGGGGGCGTTCGAATACCTGCCCAAGCCGTTCGATGTGGATGAGGCGGTGGCGTTGGTCAAGCGCGCCATCGAACATGCGCATGAACGTCAGGAGAAGGTGACCGAGCTGGTCGAGGACGCCAGTGCCGAAATTATCGGCGAAGCGCCGGCGATGCAGGAGGTGTTTCGCGCCATCGGACGTCTGTCCCACTCCAACATCACGGTGCTGATCAATGGCGAATCGGGGACCGGTAAAGAGCTGGTGGCGCACGCGCTGCACCGCCACAGCCCCCGGGCCGCGCGGCCGTTTATCCCGCTGAATATGGCAGCGATCCCGAAGGACCTGATCGAGTCGGAGCTGTTCGGTCATGAAAAGGGCGCTTTTACCGGTGCCCAGGCGGCGCGGCGGGGCCGCTTCGAGCAGGCGGACGGCGGCACCCTGTTCCTGGACGAGATCGGCGATATGCCGGCGGACACGCAGACCCGGCTGTTACGGGTCCTGGCCGACGGCGAGTTCTATCGCGTCGGTGGCCATACGCCGGTCAAAGTCGATGTGCGTATCATCGCGGCGACCCATCAGAACCTGGAGCGGCTGGTCAAGGAGGGGCGCTTCCGTGAGGACCTGTTCCATCGTCTGAACGTCATCCGCATCCATATCCCCAAGCTGGCCGAGCGGCGTGAAGATATTCCGCGCCTGGCGCGCCATTTCCTGGCCAAGTCGGCCGAGGAGCTGGCGGTGGAACCGAAGATCCTGAAACCGGAGGCGGAACAGTTTCTCTGCGAACTCCCCTGGCCGGGCAACGTACGTCAGCTGGAAAATATCTGTCGCTGGCTGACGGTCATGGCCTCCGGACGCGAGGTGTTGATCTCCGACCTGCCGAGTGAGCTGGTAGAGTCCCAGGAGGAGGGGATACCGGTATCGGGCAGTTGGGAGCAGGCGCTCCGAGTCTGGGCGGATCAGCAGTTGGGGCGCGGGCGCCAGGGGATCCTCAACGAGGCGGTGCCGGAGTTTGAACGGGTGATGATCGAGGTGGCGCTGAAGCATACTGCCGGGCGCCGCCGCGATGCCGCCCAGCTGCTGGGCTGGGGACGTAACACCCTGACGCGCAAGATCAAGGAGTTGGGGATGGACTCGGAGGGGATCTCCGACGACGACGCTGACGACTGACCCCGTTATAATGTGCGGCTCCTGCAACTGGAGCCGCACATGCTTGACCTTATCCTCTATCAGCCCGAAATCCCGCCCAATACCGGCAATATCATCCGGCTCTGTGCCAATACCGGGTTTCGGCTGCACCTGATCCGTCCGCTGGGCTTCGAGTTGGATGACAAGCGTCTGCGGCGGGCCGGTCTCGATTATCACGAATACTCCCGCGTGCAGGTCTGGGACTCCCTGGAGCTTTGTCTGGATGAGTTGCAGCCGGCTCGGGTGTGGGCGCTGACGACCAAGGCATCGAGCCGTTACAGCGATGCCCGCTTCGCTGCCGGCGACGCGCTGCTGTTCGGGCCGGAAACGCGTGGGCTGCCGGACGATATCCGCCAGCGTTTCCAGGGGCTGCGGCTGCCGATGCTGCCGGAGAGTCGCAGTTTAAATCTGTCCAACGCCTGTGCCGTGGTGGTTTATGAGGCCTGGCGCCAACTAGGATTTGCCGGGGCCATGGTATAGTGGCGCCAATCGAGCCGAACCTCCCGAGGTCCCTGATGCAGCATGCGCTGATATTGAACCGTCTGATACCCGAGCAGGATGGCGCGGGGCGGGTCTGTGCGATCAATGCGGTGACCCATGATGGGCGTTCGGTGCGCTTCGAAAGCGATCCGCAGCAGCGCGTCAACCTGACCGCATTGGAGTTTCAGCAGCCGCCATTGCTGTTGTTGATGGATCAGCTGCTGGAGCCCTTTCCCGGCATGCTGGCAGTACCCAGCAGCGCGCTGGTCGCGGTTGTACCGCTGGGGGCGGAGCAGATCCGCACCCTGCTGAGCGAGGGGCAGGGGGACGCGCTGCTGCGTGCGACTAGCGAGCAGCTGCTCTGAGTTGCGGTTTGCGGTGGGGGTGGCGAGCGGCTGCGCCTAGGCGGGAAGTTCCATCAGCGGCAGGGTGCAACCGGAGAGTTGCAGTGTCAGCTGGTCGAGCAGCAGCCAGGGATCGTCCTCCCGCTGCCCTTTGATCGCGAGATCGATGTCGGCCGCTTTGCCTAGCAATCGCTCCAGGAATCCGCTGTTGATCCGACGGCAGGCGTTGCGCACCAACAGCTTGCGTTTGCCCCAGATCCGCTCGCGCTGGCACAGCTGGTCGTAGTTCTGGCCACTCGCCAACCCGCGCTGGATAGCGTGCAGCATGCGAATGTCGCGGGTCAGCGCCCACAGCACGATCGTCGCCTCATTACCCTCCTGACGCAGCACCTGCAGGATGTGCCGACAACGCACCACCTGTCCCTGGAGCGCGGCATCGGTCAGGGCGAAGATATCGAAGCGCGAACTGTCGCTGACCGCTTCGATCACCTGTTCGGCGCCGATCTGTTGGTCGGGATAGAGCAGCTGCAGTTTCTCCAGCTCCTGGCGCGCAGCCAGCAGATTACCCTCGATTCTGTCCGCCAGCAGTTGCTGGGCCTCGCTGTTTAACTGAAGTCCCAGTGCCGCGGCGCGCTGGGCCAGCCAGGGCCCCAGCTGTTCCGCCTCGACGGGCCAGATCTCGACCAATACCCCGCACTGCTCGATCTTCTTGAACCAGGCGCTCTGTTTGGCGCCCTTGTCGAGGCGATCGCACAGGATCAGTAGGGTGTTGTCGGGGGCGGGATTTTCCAGGTAGCGTTGCAACAGATCGCTGGAGGCTTTGTTCAGCTTCTGGCTGCCGAGGCGGATCTCGATGATCTTGCGCTCGGCGAATAGCGACAGCGCGTTGGCGCTTTCCAGCAGTTGCTCCCAGCTGAAACTGCTGTCCACATGCATCACTTCACGCTCGCTGAAACCGAGTCCGCGCAGGTGACGGCGGATGGCGTCGGCGCTTTCGCCGCATAGCAGCGGCTCGTCCCCGGTGATCAGGTAGACCGGCAGCGCCTGTTCCAGGCGCGACAGCTGGCTGGCCAGTTGTTCGACTTTAACCTTCAACCTATCCGCCTATCTGGGCTCAGGGGGTGAGGCTGAGGTACTGGCGCACGACCTGTTTGGCCAGCTGTTGCTGCATCTCCTGGCGCAGCTGGGCCTCCAGGGCATCGCGGGCGGTGGTGTTGTTCACATCGTAGAACACCCGCTCGGCGCGGGCTTCGCGATCGCCGCTCAGCGCTTCACCATCGGCATTCAACACCCGGAAGCTGACCGTACCGACCAGCTCGTACTCCACCGTGTCGGTGCTCAGCGTCAGCGTCAGCGTGCGTTTGCGCATCTTCTCTTTGATGATTTCGAGCCTGAGTCCAGCCTTGGCATCGATCTCGACGCCGTTCACCTTGAGCAGGTTGATCAGAGGCTGACGGATGTTGCTCGGGCGGTCCTGCGGTACGACGACCTGGACCTGACGTAGCGCTTCCGGGACATCATAGTAGCCACTGGGCCTGAAGCCGCAGGCGCTGAGCAGCAGGCTGCACAGTGCCAACAGCAGTGAACGGCGCAGATATCTCATCCTCTGTCTCCTAGCCGACGACGATATTGACCAGTTTGCCTGGCACGACGATCTTCTTGCGGATCGCCTTGCCTTCCATGTGTTTCTGCACGTTCTCTTCGGCAAGCGCCAGATGCAGGATTACATCTTCGTCGGCGTCGGCGGCAACATTGATCTTGGCGCGCAGCTTACCGTTGACCTGCACCACCATCTCCAGGCTGGCGCGGACCAGCGCGCTGGCATCGACCCGCGGCCAGCCGCTGATCAGGATGCTGTCGCGGTGGCCCAGCTGCTGCCAGATCTCGTGGCAGAAGTGCGGCACGATCGGCGACAGCAGCAGGGTGGCGGCTTCCAGCGCCTCGCGCTCGACGGCCCGGCCCTGCGGGCTGGCATCGACAAAGCGACCGATGCTGTTGGATAGCTCCATTACCGCGGCGATCGCGGTGTTGAAGGTCTGACGGCGTTCGATATCGTCGCTGACCTTCTGGATCGTTTCGTGCACTTTCAGGCGCAGTTCGCGTTGCGGATCGCTCAGCTCGGCCGGCTGCAGCGGCGCGATGTCGGCACCCTGCTGCAGATGGTCGTGGACCTGTTTCCACAGCCGGCGCAGGAAGCGATGGGCACCCTCGACGCCGGAGTCGGACCACTCCAGCGACTGCTCCGGCGGTGCCGCGAACATCATGAACAGACGCACGGTATCGGCACCGTAACGGTCGATCATCACCTGCGGATCGATACCGTTGTTCTTGGACTTCGACATCTTCGACATGCCATCGTGGGTCAGTACCAGGCCGTCGGCCTTGCGCCGCGCAGCGGTGATGCGGCCCTTGTCGTCACTGTCGATCTCGACCTCGGTCGGCGATACCCAGACCTTGCCGCCCTGCTCATCTTCGTAGTAGTAGCTGTCGGCCAGCACCATCCCCTGGCACAGCAGGCGGGTGAACGGCTCGTCGGAGTTGACCAGCCCCTCATCGCGCAGCAGTTTGTGGTAGAAGCGGGAGTAGAGCAGGTGCAGGATCGCGTGTTCGATACCACCGATGTACTGATCCACCGGCAGCCAGTAGTTGGCACTGGTCGAATCCAGCATCTTGTCGCCGGCGAAGCGGCTGGCGTAGCGGGCGAAGTACCAGCTCGACTCCATGAAGGTGTCGAAGGTGTCGGTTTCGCGCTCGGCAGCCCCGCCGCAGCAGGGGCAGGTGGTGTTGATGAAGCTGTCCATCTTCTTGATCGGCGAACCGACGCCGTCGAAGCTGACCTGTTCCGGCAACAGCACCGGCAGTTGATCTTCCGGCACCGGTACGGCGCCGCAGTTCGGGCAGTTGATCACCGGGATCGGTGCGCCCCAGTAGCGCTGGCGGGAGACGCCCCAGTCGCGCAGGCGGAAGTGGATGGTGACTTTGCCGCGGCCCTTGCTGGACAGCTCTTTCGAGATCGCCTTGAACGCGACTTCGAACTCCAGGTCGTCGAAGTCGCCGGAGTTGACCAGCACGCCCTTGTCGGTAAACGCCTCTTTAGTCAGGTCGATAGCGATTTTCGGGTCCAGCGGTGCAATCACCTGTTTGATCGGCAGACCGTACTTCTGGGCGAACTCCCAGTCACGCTGGTCGTGGGCCGGTACCGCCATGACGGCACCGGAGCCGTAGTCCATCAGCACGAAGTTGGCGGTCCACACCGGTACCTTCTGGCCGGTCAGCGGATGCGTCGCCTCGATGCCCAGCGGCATGCCGCGCTTCTCCATCGTCGCCATGTCGGCTTCGGCCACCTTGGTGTGGCGGCACTCCTCGATGAAGGTGGCCAATTCGGCGTTATTCTGCGCCGCTTTCAGCGCCAGCGGATGCTGTGCGGCGACAGCCACGTAGGTAACGCCCATCAGCGTATCGGGGCGGGTGGTGAACACCTCGAGGTCGCCATCGCCCTCGACATGGAAGCACAGCTCCACGCCCTGGGAGCGGCCGATCCAGTTGCGCTGCATGGTGCGCACCTGTTCCGGCCAATGCTCCAGCTGCTCCAGATCGTCGAGCAGCTGGTCGGCGTAGTCGGTGATCTTCAGGAACCACTGCGGGATCTTCTTGCGCTCGACCAGGGCGCCGGAACGCCAGCCGCGGCCGTCGATCACCTGTTCGTTGGCCAGTACGGTCTGGTCGACCGGGTCCCAGTTGACCTCGGCGTCTTTCTTGTAGACCAGCCCCTTCTCCAGCAGGCGGGTGAAGAACCACTGTTCCCAGCGATAGTATTCCGGGTGGCAGGTGGCCAGCTCGCGCGACCAGTCGTAACCGAAGCCCATCTGCCTGAGCTGGTTGCGCATGTAGTCGATGTTTTCGTAGGTCCACTTGGCCGGTGCGACATTGTTTTTCAGCGCCGCGTTTTCCGCCGGCAGACCGAACGCATCCCAGCCCATCGGCTGCAGGACATTCTTGCCCTGCATGCGCTGGTAGCGGGAGATCACGTCACCAATGGTGTAGTTGCGAACATGCCCCATGTGCAGTCGGCCGCTGGGATAGGGGAACATCGACAGGCAGTAGAATTTTTCGCGGCTAAGGTCTTCGGAGGCTTTGAAGCTGTCGTGCTCCTGCCAGTACTGCTGGGCGTTGGCTTCGATCTCCCGGGGCTGATACTGTTCGTTCATCACTATCCGTTGAATATGGTTGACGATCTGGCGCCGGTGCGTGATTCAAGGCAGCGAAGCTGCGCTGTTCAATGCGCCGGTCAGGGGGTTCTATGGAAACTTTGGTCGATGGCGCATAGCATACAATATATGCCCCTCCGTCAACAGGTTATTGAAGGTTGCCCAACATGGATAACAACGAAAACAGAACCCCCAAACACTCGCCCAGCGCCCCGGCAGCCTACGACCGTATTCTGGACCGGCTGCGCGAGCGGCTCGACAAGGCCAGCGAGTACTCCTGGGATTACCTGCAGCAGCAGATCGAGGAAGCGGCCGAGGTGGAGCTGGCTGCCGAGGAGATGACGCGCGACGAGATGGAGCTGATCAAAGCCTATGTGCGCCGCGACCTGTCCCAGCTGGGTTACTACATCCACGAGACCGAGGCCGGCGTCGCGGCTTGGCTGCACTTCGATCTCAACGTCTTGGAACGGCGCATTGCCGAGCGCCTGCTCGACCTGGCCGACCGCACCCGGGTGGAACAGGAGCTGCTGCGCGAGCAGTTGGAACATGGCGAGAACCAGTACCTGGCCGGCGAGATTGCGGCTCCGGGAACGCTGGAGTGCCAGGTCTGTGGCCAGCAGCAGCGGCTGACCGAATCCTCAGTGATCCAGCCGTGCAGCTGCGGCGCCGTGGTGTTTACGCGCCGCAGTGACAGCGATGCCGAAGTGGCGGCTCAGCAGCAGCGTCAGCAGCAACAGTAGATCCAGCCCCAACAGCGGCCAGACCCCCAGGCGCTGATAGGGGGTCTGGCCCTGCATCGGTTCCACCTCGCCCTCCAGCACCAGCGCCTGGTCCACCGGCAGTTGGGCTCTGACTTTACCCGATGCGTCGATCAGTGCGGTCAGGCCGTTATTGGTCGCGCGTATCACCCAGCGCCCGTTCTCCGCCGCGCGCATCCGGGCGATCTGCAGATGCTGATCCGGGCCGATCGAGCGTCCGAACCAGGTGTCGTTCGACACCGTCAGAATCAGTGCGGCATCGAGCGCCGACTGCCGTACCAACTCCGGGTAGGCGATCTCATAGCAGATGGCCGAGGCCAGCGGTTGCTGTTTGACCCGTAGCGGACTCTGCTGCCGGGAGGGCAGGCTGAACGCCGACATCGGTAGGTCGAAGAAGGCGATCAAGCCGCGCAGCTGCTGCTCCAGTGGAACGTACTCGCCAAACGGGACCAGGCGACGTTTGTGGTAGACGCCGCTGCCGCCGCTGAGCAGGGCCAGGCTGTTGTAGTAACGCGTGCGCTGCGGATCGTCCGGGTCGGCGCTACGGGTTGGCAGTCCGCTGATCAGCGTGCTGCCGTGCTCGTCGAGGTAATCCTGCAGCGGCATCAGCAGCGGGGCGACCTGGGAGTAGAAGGCCGGGATCGCCGTTTCCGGCCAGACGATCAGGTCGTTTTGGGCATAGGGCAGGGTCAGCTCGATCTCGCGGTCGATGATCTGCTCCAGGTGCCCCTGGGACCATTTTGCCAGCTGTGGGGTGTTGGGTTGTACCAGAGCGACCTTGAGCGGGGCGCCGGCGGGGTCGGTCCAGCTGTGCGGTAGCAGGGCGGTGCAGAGCAGCAGGGCGGCACTGGGCAACAGCGGCCACCAGTGGCGTCGGCACAGGGCCTCGGCGCCACCGGCGGCCAGCAGCAGGGTTAGCAGCGAGAGTCCCCAGACCCCGCTAACCGGTGCCCAAAGGCGGAGCGGCGTATCGAGCCAGGCGTAGCCCAGATAGAGCCA
>QKGH01000456.1 GCA_003250495.1 Marinobacterium sp. | reverse complement strand
GAGGAGGGGCGCCAGTTCATCTACGAGGGTAACCCGCTGCGGCCGGTGCTCTATCTGTCGGCGCCGATTTACGACCGCCAGAGCCTGGTCGGGGTGGCGGCGATGCGGATCGAGCTGGAGCAACTGCGCGAGCATCTGCCGCTGGGCGATCCGTTCGTCATCACCGATGCCCAGGGTGAGCTGCTGTTTGCGCTGTCGGCCGACTGGCCGCTGCCGGAAGCGCGGGCGCTGCGGCTGCGCGACGGCACCCATATCCGCCTGCTGAGCCGGGATGGGCGGCGGTGGATGCTGCAGCAGGTGCGGCTCGACGACCTGGGCTGGGGGGTGAGCCAGCTGACCGATGCCTCCGGCGTGCTGCCGAACCAGACCATCGCCGCCGGTTCCATCGGCGGCAGCGGTGTGGCGCTGGCGCTGTTGACGCTGTTCCTGCGCGAGGCGCGGCAGAAGCGCCGCCTGCAGCGCGACCGCCTGCTGGAGCAGGCGCTGAGCGAGGAGCGCCAGCGCGATATGATCAGTACCGCGGAGGTGGGGCTGATCAACGTCGATCGCAGCGGTCTGATCCAGTTCATCAACCCGATGGCGATGCAGCAGTTCGGCGTCTCGCTGAGCCTGATGCGTAACCGGCCGCTGGAGGCGCTGCTGGCACCGGGGCAGACCAGCGAGCTGCTGCGCGAGACGCTGGCCCTGCTCGGCAGCGACCAGTTCCAGCCGCTGACCGGTGCCGAGATGAGCGGGCAGCGCGCCGATGGCACCGCGTTTCCGATGATGGTGTCGGTACGCGGCATGGCGCACCACCCGGCGCTGGGTTACCTGGTGACGGTGATCGATATCAGCCGGCGCAAGCGGCTGGAGCAGGCGTTGCGCGAGGCCAACGAATCGCTGGAGGCGAAGGTGATCGAGCGCACCCGTGCCCTGGAGGATGCCCAGGCGGAGCTGGTGCAGGCCGGCAAGCTGGCGGCGCTGGGGCGGATGTCGGCGTCGGTGGTACATGAGCTGAACCAGCCGCTGACGGCGCTGCGTACCTATCTGGCGATCAGTCGCCGTCTGCTCGACCAGCCGGAGCAGCTGTCGCAGAACTTCACCCAGTTGGAGAGCCTGATCGACCGCATGGCGCTGATCACCGGGCAGTTGAAGACCTTTGCCTATCGCAAGCCGGAGCAGGTGGGGCCGGTGGCCGTGACGCAGGCGATCGACCAGGTGCTGGCACTGTTCCGCGGCCGTTTCAGCGAGATGGCGCTGCAGCTGGATTACACACCGCCGGCGGCGGATCTGCGCCTCGGCGGCGATCAGGCGCGTTTCGAGCAGGTGCTGATCAACCTGGTCAAGAACGCCTGCGACGCGATGCAGCCGCAGCCCGGCGCGCACCGGTTGGGGCTGGCGATTGCGGCGGACCGGGAGTGGGTGGTGCTGGAGGTGTGCGACAATGGGCCGGGTATCGATCCGGCTCATCGCGAGCAGCTGTTCGAGCCCTTCTTCACCACCAAGGAGGTCGGTTCCGGGCTCGGCCTGGGGCTGGCGATCGTCCACTCCATCGTGCGCGATCTTGGCGGTGAGATCGGGGTGGCGAACCGCGATGGCGGCGGCGCCTGCTTCACGCTGAAGCTGCCGCGCTGGCCGCTGTCCGAGCCGGTGGAGTGAAACAGATGAAAGGTTGGAGCACGGGGCTTAGGGTATGACGGGCAAGAATTTTCCGGCGCAGCCGTGCCGTCGCGTCCTGTTGGTCGACGACGAGGCGATGGTGCGGCAGGCCACCGAGCAGTGGCTTGGGCTGTGCGGTTTCGAGGTGACCAGTTGCGAGCGCGCCGAGGTGGCGCTGGAACAGCTGGATCCGGACTGGTCCGGCGTGCTGCTGAGCGATATCCGTATGCCGGGCATGGATGGCATGGCGCTGATGCGGGAGGCGCAGCAGCGGGTGCCAGGGCTGCCGGTGATCCTGCTGACCGCCCACGGCGATGTGGACCTGGCGATCGCGGCGATGCGCGAGGGGGCCTACGATTTCATCGAGAAGCCCTACGTGCCGGACCGCCTGGCGGAGACGGTGCAGCGTGCCTGCGACAAGCGTCGGCTGACGCTGGAGAACCGCCGCCTGCAGCAGGACCTGGCCAGTCGTAGCGGGCTCGACGCCAAGCTGATTGGCATCTCGCCGGCCAGTACCCGGGTGCGGCGCGAGATCCTGGCGCTGGCGCCGCTCGATACCAACGTCATCATCTACGGCGAAACCGGTACCGGCAAGGAGCTGGTGGCGCAGTGTCTGCACGAGTTCAGCCACCGCAGCGACAAGCCGTTCGTGCCGATCAACTGCGGTGCGATTCCGGAGAACCTGATCGAGAGCGAGCTGTTCGGCCACGAGGCCGGCGCCTTCACCGGCGCGGCGAAGCGGCGTATCGGCAAGTTCGAATACGCCAGCGGCGGCACCCTGTTCCTCGACGAGATCGAGAGCATGCCGCTGCACCTGCAGGTCAAGTTGCTGCGCGCGCTGCAGGAGCAGACCATCGTCCGCCTCGGCTCCAACCAGCCGATCCCGGTGGATCTGCGCGTGGTCGCGGCGGCCAAGGTCGATCTGCGCGAGGAGGAGGGGTTCCGCGAGGACCTGTTTTACCGCCTGTGCGTGTCGGAGCTGCACCTGTCGCCGCTGCGCGACCGCAGCGACGACGTGCCGCTGCTGTTCGCCCACTATGCCGATCAGGCCGCGCGCGATCATCGGCGCGAGGCGCGCCCGCTCAGTGACCACGATGTCGATGCGCTGCAGGCCTACGCCTGGCCCGGCAACGTGCGCGAGTTGAAGAACGTGGCGGTGCGCTTCGCGCTCGATCCGCGGGTCAGTGTCGCCGAGCTGCTGTCGCGCGGTTCGCCGCTGTCCGTCACGCCGCTGCTGCAGCGCCGCCACCTGCCGCTGGCGCTGCAGGTGGCCGAGTTCGAGGCGCAGGTGATTCGGCGCGCGCTGGAGCAGCACCAGGGCAATATCAAGGCGGTGATGGAGGAGCTGGACCTGCCGCGGCGCACGCTGAACCAGAAGATGCAGCGTTTCGGCATCAGCCGCAGCGAATTCACCGGCGACGATGAGTAGCCACGGTTGGTCTGCACCGTCAGAGCCGAGGTGAGGGAAGGGGACTAGGCGGATTTTTGCTTATCGGGCCGTAAAACCATAAGCAAGATTTTGCCTATTACCCGGTCTTTAGTTCCGCGTTTCTATTATTTTTTATTGTAATTCAATTTGTTAGGTTGAAATTGGCGCATTGGTCCGGGCTTTGCTAAACATCAGAGGTCTACTACAACAACACAACTAGGGACTTCAACGCATGACAATTAGTAAACGCACCCTGATCAAGGGCATGGGGCTGGCAATGGCAATCAGCGTCGCCGGCGGTGCCCTGAGTGTCGCGCAGGCGGCCGAGAGCCGCTCCTACATCATGGCGACCGCTTCCACCGGCGGTACCTTCTACCCGGTCGGCGTTGCCATCGCCACGCTGGCCAAGGTCAAACTGGAGCCGACCATCGGCCTGTCCCTGTCCGCCATCAACTCCGCCGGTTCCGGCGAGAACATCAAGCTGATGCGCGAGAAGCAGGTACAGTTCTCGATCCTGCAGGGTCTGTACGGCGCCTGGGCCTGGAACGGCGAGGGTCAGTTGAAGAACGACGGCAAGCAGGAGTACCTGCGCTCCGTGACCATGCTGTGGCAGAACGTCGAGCAGTTCGTGGTGCGTACCCCCTATGCCAAGACCGGCACCATCGAAGACCTGAAGGGGTTTGACGACGTCAAGTTCTCCATCGGGCCGAAGAACTCCGGTACCGAAGGTTCCGGCCGTACCATCCTCGGCAACCTCGGCATCGACCCGGACAAGTTCAGCCTCGCCTACATGGGCTACGGTCCCTCCGCCGATGCGATGCAGAACGGCACCATCGACGGCATGAACATCCCCTCCGGTGTACCGACTTCGGCCATCACCCGCGCCTACGCGGCGATGGGCGGCGATATCACCACGCTGGATTTCACCGATGAGCAGATGGCCAAGGCCAACGGCCGCTACCAGCTGTGGACCCGCTACGTGATCCCCGAGAACACCTACCCGGGGCAGACCAAGGCG
>QKGH01000259.1 GCA_003250495.1 Marinobacterium sp. | reverse complement strand
GTAGGATACGGGCGGTGCCAACGCTGACTATACTGGCGACATCGACCACCTGGGGCTCAAACGGGGAGACGCCGCGATGACCTATGTCGTAACCGAGAACTGTATTCGCTGTAAGTACACCGATTGCGTCGATGTGTGTCCGGTGGACTGCTTTTACGAGGGGCCCAACTTCCTCGTCATCCACCCCGACGAGTGTATCGACTGCGGGCTGTGCGAGCCGGAGTGTCCGGCACAGGCGATTCTGTCCGAGGACGACCTGAGCGATGCGCAGCAACCTTATGTGGCGCTGAATGCGGAGCTGGCGGAACTCTGGCCCAACATCAGCGAACGTAAGGCACCGCTGGAGGACGCCGAGGAGTGGAACGGGGTCGCGGACAAGCTGAAGTATCTGCAACGCTAGGCATCAACCGACCTCATCCCCGTCGCGGCGCTGCACAAGGCAGTTATCCACAGCCCCGGCATCGGCTCCGGAACGCCGGCGTATCTGCGCAATATCCGCGTCATCCAGCCCCAACGAGCACAGAAATGCTTGATGCGCGTCGGGCGCATCGCGCTCGAACGCCCGGTGCCAACGCATGCGTCCGGCGGCATCGACGCCCGCCTCCTCCAGCATCGCCACCCACTGCTGCAGATTGACTTGCCGGCGAGCGCGGCCACCCCGGTCGCGTTGCAGCAGCCGCGCGACCAGCGCCTGCTGGCTGCGCAGTTGCGCTATCTCCCGGTTCAATGCGCTCAACCGTTGCTCCAGCGCCCGGTCCAGCGCCCCCGGCTGCTCGCCATCAAGAATCGCCCGGATCGACTTGAGTGGAATCCCGGCCTCACGAAAACCGGCAATCCGTTCCAGCCGTTCCATCTCCCGCCTGCCGTAGAGACGGTAGCCTGCGGCTGACAGCGTCGCCGGTTTGAGCAGGCCGATGCGGTCGTAATAGAGTAGCGTCGTCCGCGACAGGCCAAACTGGCGGGCCAACTCGGTCACCGTCATCGCATTCAACCTTTCCACTATTTTATCGCCTCCCGGTCGGGTTCCAGCCACTGCTGCCGGGCCTGTTCGGAGAGGAGGCGGGAGTCGCTGTAGTATCGGGCCAGTACCGCGGCGGCATCGCTCAGCAACTCCGGATTAGCCTCGAGGAAGGCCGTAAAGCTATCCCGGGCCGGGCCCTGCAGTCGCGCTGCGACGATCTGCACAAACGCCTCGGTCATCGTCTGGTTGTACTTTTCCGGCGCACCGAACCGCTGCGCCAGTGCCTGGATGCCGCGGCACACTCGCCGCCGTGCCTCCTGTTCGTCGAAACGCCGAAGATGCAGCCATGCGATCCGCAGATGCCCACGATGATCGAACTGCTCCGCTGCCAGCGTACGCGTCTCAAACAGTTTCAGGTAGGTTTCGTCATCCAGAAGCATCGTCGCCCCTCCACAGTTAAAACGGTAGCCTGAGGGGTCAAGCGGTAGACGGGTCAAGCGCCGCTCACGGCAAACGACGAGGGGCGCTGGAGCCAGAAACGGAGGCGAGAGCCAAGCGTAACGGCCCGCCATGCCCCGCTGGCACCGGCCGCCGGCAACAAAAAACGGGACCCACCGTCCCGTTCCTACCCATCCCTGTTGAACCGGCTACTGCAGCAGATCTTCGCCGGTCAGGCCGTTCTTCTCGACGATCTCGCGCAGTTTGCGCAACGCCTCGACCTGGATCTGCCGCACCCGTTCCCGGGTCAGCCCGATCTCCTTGCCCACCTGCTCCAGCGTGGACATCTCGTGTCCACGCAGGCCGAAACGACGCGACAGCACGTCGGCATGCTTGTCCGGCAGCATATCCAGCCACTTGTTCAGGTTGCCGCTGATGTTGGTGTTCTGCAGCAGCGTCTCCGGGTCGCCCGCCTCATGATCGGCGATGGTGTCGAGCAGCGACTTGTCGGAACCGCCGGCCACCGGCGTATCCACGGAACTGATCCGTTCGTTGAGGCCCAACATCCGCTCCACGTCCTCCACCGGTTTATCGACCAACATCGCGATCTCCTCGGCGGAGGGTTCATGGTCCAACTTCTGCGCCAGCTCACGCGACGCCCGCAGATAGACGTTGAGCTCTTTGACGACATGGATCGGCAGCCGAATGGTCCGGGTCTGGTTCATGATCGCGCGCTCGATGGTCTGGCGAATCCACCAGGTGGCGTAGGTGGAGAAACGGAAGCCGCGCTCCGGATCGAACTTCTCTACCGCGCGGATCAGGCCGAGGTTGCCCTCTTCGATCAGGTCCAGCAGCGACAGTCCGCGATTGATATAGCGCCGGGCGATCTTCACCACCAGACGCAGGTTGCTCTCGATCATGCGCTTGCGCGCAGCCTCTTGCCCCTGCAACGCCAGCCGGGAGAAATAGACCTCCTCCTGCGCCGTCAATAGCGGGGAGAAGCCGATCTCGTTCAGATACAGCTGAGTGGCATCCAGCGTTTTGGCACTGACCAGATCCTTATGCGCCATGCTGCCGCGGCCGCGGCCACTGTTGATGAACTCGGGCAACTCCTCCTCGGCCTCATCGACCTCGTCATCGGCGCCGTCCCCATCCTCAGTATCGAGTTCCAGATCGTCATCGACATCCAGTTCCCGGTCACGCCCCATCTCCATTGCGTCGTAATCTTTCCTACCGATTGTTTCCATCTGATTACCCCCACGCTTTTCTTTTCTAATTGCGCTATCTGTTTGTTGTTATTTTTTGGGTAGATACTTCAGCGGATCCACGGGTTTTCCGTCACGACGAATCTCGAAATGGAGCATCGGACGGCTGGTCCCCGTACTGCCAATCTCAGCTATTTTATCGCCAGCTTTTACAGTATCACCTTCCTTTACAAAGATGCGACTGTTATGCGCATATGCGCTCAGGTACTGCTCATTGTGATTGACTATCACTAAATTGCCGTAGCCAAGCAATCCGCTACCGGCGTAAACCACCTTGCCCGTTGCCGCTGCGCGTACCGGGTCGCCGATTGCCCCTGCCAGGTCGACGCCCTTATTCGGCGTACTGCCGCTGGAAAAACGTGCCAGCAGGGGACCCGCAACCGGCCATTGCCAGCGTACCGTAGCGGTCGGGGCCAATTTCCCGGACCTATCGACGCTACTGCCCGTCCCGGCGTTGTCGGGGCGAGCGGTTTTTGCCACGCTGGATTGGGTAGACAGGGAAGCGCTGGAAGAGTTCTTGGCGCGCGACGCCTTGGCCGCGGAGGAGGACGATTTTAAGCGCAGTTTTTGACCTGGATAAATAATATAGCGATTATCGATGCCGTTGAGACGCGCCACTGCACGATAATCCAGACCGTAGCGCCAGGCGATCGCATACAGCGTATCGCCGCGGCGCACGGTATAACGCTCCGGCGCCGGGGTGGTGGAACGGGCACCTAACGATTGTTCGGTGACCGGGGCGTAACCACCGGAGCAGGCGCTCAACAGGCTCACCAGCAGGACTACCAGCCAGACGCCACCGCTTCGCCGCTGTCCGCACCACCTCGCCTGCACCCAGCCTCCCTAACTGTTGTGTCGATCCAGCACCAGCACCAACAGTGCCCCGAACACCATCAGCCCCAGCGCCGGCCAGAACCAGGACGCCTGCCCGGTCAACATGGCAAAACTGTCGGGCAACACGTTACTCTGCTCCAACGGCACCATCGCCCCATGGGCATCGAGGGTATAGGAGAGCGTGTATTTCCACGGCCAGACCTTGTTCAACGAACCCAGCATGAAGCCGCCCAACAGTGCCAGAATGACCCGCCGCTGATGATGAAAGGCCCAGCTTAACACCCGGGAGAAGGTGAGCAACCCCAGTACGCAGCCGGTGGCAAAAATGCCGAGGGAGAGGATATCGTATTGACGTACCGCGTTGAGGATCGGCCCGTACATCCCCAGCAGCAGCAGGATAAAGCTACCGGAAATGCCCGGCAGGATCATGGCGCAGATCGCCACCATACCGGAACCGAGCAGCGTTGCACTGGACACCTGGATACTGACCGGCACCATCGAGGTGATGATCCAGGCACTCAGCCCGCCGACGAAAAACGCCAGACTGGTACCGAACCCCCACCCTTTGACGTGGCGCACCACCGACCAGGTCGAGGTCAGGATCAGGCCGAAGAAAAACGCCCACAGCAGCACCGGATAGTGCTCCAACAGGTACAGCACCACCCGTGCGATCGACAACAGCGACAGCAGGATGCCGGACAGCAGCACCAGCAGGAAGGTGCCGTTCACATGTTTCCAGAATGCACCTATACCCTCGGTAAACAGCAGGCGGAGCGCCGCCAGATCGAAGCTGCGCAGGGTATCGATCAGCTCCTCGTAAATGCCGGTGATAAAAGCGACCGTACCACCGGATACCCCCGGTACGGCATCGGCGGCCCCCATCATCATCCCTTTGCCCGCCAACAGCAGGTAGTCCTTCAATGTTCGCACAGTTCTGCCACTCTGATACGGCCTTTCCGCCGTGTGATCGTTCATCTCACCACCCCTCCGAGAAGGGGAACAAAACGCACCGACTCCAGCCGGTCGGTTTCAAAACGCTCTTCCGACAACCGGCGCACCCGCACCAGCTGCTGGCCGATACTGCCACCGATCGGCGCCACCAACACCCCGCCGACCGCCAGTTGATCGAGTAGCTCCTGCGGCACCTGTTCCGGCGCCGCGGTCACCAGAATCCCATCGAAAGGAGCCTTGTCCGGCCACCCCATGCCGCCATCGCAATGGCGCAGCATCACGTTGCGCAGCTTCAGCTTCTGCAACCGCTGCCGCGCCCGCTCCTGCAGCGGGCGGATCCGTTCGACGCTGAACACCTGCCCCACCAGCTGTGCCAGTACCGCGGTCTGATAACCGGAACCGGTGCCTACTTCGAGCACCCGCTCCCTGGGACCGCCCTCCAGCAACAGCTCGGTCATCCGAGCCACGATGTAGGGCTGCGAGATGGTCTGATTGAAGCCGATCGGCAACGCGGTATCCTCGTAGGCGCGATGCGACAACGCCTCATCGACGAAGATGTGTCGCGGCGTATCGCGGATCATCTCGAGCACACGCTCATCCTTGATCCCCTGTTCGCGCAAACGGCTGACCAGCCGCTCCCGCGTGCGCCTGGAGGTCATGCCGATGCCCTGAAACAACACGTCGCTCAATTCATCCCCTCCAGCCAGGTCGCCAGATTATCCATCCCGGAGTATTGCGTCATGTCGATCTGCAGCGGTGTAATCGAAACATAACCCTGCTCGATGGCGAAAAAGTCGGTCCCCGGCTCGCGGTCGGCGGGGTCCCCGCTGCCGGCGATCCAGTAGCGAACCCGGCCGCGCGGATCACTGACCTGAACCGGCGCCTCGCCGGCCAGGCGGTGGCCCAGGCGGGTCACATGCCAGCCACCGATCTGCTCCAGCGGCGAATCCGGTACGTTAACATTCAGTACCGTACGCGGCGCCAGACTGAGCCGCTCGATATTGGCCACCAGCACCCGCACCACCTCCGCCGCACTCTCGTAATGCTGCGGATGATAGCTGTGCAGGGACACGGCGATGGGCGGAAAACGGCAGTTGCGCCCCTCCATCGCCGCGGCAACGGTGCCCGAATAGATCACGTCATCGCCCAGATTGGCGCCGGCGTTGATCCCGGATACCACCAGATCGGGTTTCTGCCCCTCGCTGAACAGCCCGGACATCCCCAGGTGAACGCAGTCGGTCGGCGTGCCGTTGATGCTGACGAAGCCATTGTCATGGGTATAGGCTTCCAGCGGACGATCGAGGGTCAGTGAATTGCTCGCCCCGCTGCGGTTGCGGTCGGGAGCCACGACCGTGCAGGAAACCGGGAGAGTCGACAACGCCTTGACCAACGCCGCCAGCCCTGGCGCGTAAACGCCATCGTCGTTCGAAATCAGTATATGCATCGGGTGGGAATACTCCGTCTGATCGCCCCTGTCGATCGACTGCAGGCTCCAGTACTCCAGGCCTGTGCGCCATTCATTGTTATTGGTTACTCATCTGCCGCCGCGCCCGCTCCACTCTGCCATACACACAGCTCACGCAACGGCAGGTCGAACTCCAGCCGCCATTGTCCGTCACTCTCCTGCTCTATCGCAAGCGCACCGGGAATCAGGCGCAGCGCGCGGCGCTCCTGTTTCAGGCCCAGCGCGCACAACTGATCGCACACCGGTTGTTGCTCGGCATAGACCCTCTGCTCGAACGCCTGAGCCGATCCCTGGGTCATCAACTCGCCGGTTCCCCACAGCGGTCCGGTCAGATTGATCTCGCCAGCCGCCAGGCGCTGTGCCACATCAGGCTCACCGGCATAGCGGAAACAGCTCTGCCGGCCATTCAACATCAGCACATCGCCGTCCAGCAGCTCGGACCACAAGCCCTGCTCGATACGCTGCTCCAGCAGACGGTTGAACAACCAGGAGCGCACCCCCGAGATGTAGAGCCCCTTCTTGTGGCGCTGCCGCTCCTTCAGGCGCCCATCCAGCAGGGCCAACCCCTTGTCGATATTGCCCTGGTGATGGCCGAAACGCTGCTCGCCGAAATAGTTTGGCACCCCGGCCCGCACCAGCTCGGCCCGTCGTGCCAACTCGGCACCGTCGCTAACGTCGCGCAGGCGCAGCATGAAGCGATTGCCCTGCAACGCGCCGAGACGCAGCTTGCGGCCATGGCGCACGGCACGCAACACCTCGATCGAGTCGCCGCCGAACAGATTCCAGTTCAACTGGGCACGATTGCCCGGCAGATGCACACTGAACCACTGCTCGGTTACCGCATGCCGGTCCTTCTTGCCGGCATAGGCCACATCGCGCGGGCTGACCTGGCAAAAATTGGCCAGCTGCCGCGCCACCCAGTCGGTGTTTTCGCCGCGTTTGCGGATATAGAGGAAATGGTGTTCGCCCTCGCCATCGGGTTCGAAACCCAGCTGTTCAACGACCACGAAATCTTCGGGAACGGAACGCAACACGGCATCGACTGCCGGTTTGCCGTAAAGCCAGCACGGTTCACTGGCCGCTTTGAATTGACTCAATTACCACCCTGCTCCTGTTCCGGTTCAATCAGTTGGAAAAAGGTCTCATCCTTGCGGATCATCCCCATTTCGCTACGCGCACGCTCCTCCAGTGCCGCCAACCCCTTTTTCAGGTCGAGCACCTCGGCTTCCAGGCGCTTGTTACGCTCTGCCAGCTGCTGATTCTCCAGCTCCTGTTCGTCGATCCGCGCCTCCAGGCGCCAAACCTCGCGCAGATTCGCCTCGCCGAACCAGAGCCGGTACTGGAGTCCGATCAGCATCACGCCAAGCACTATCAGTAACCAGCGATACACGCTCCTCTCCCGGTCGCTATGCGCTAACGCGTCCGGACCGAACGCGCCCCGGCGCGTCCCGCCGTCAAATAATTCCCAAATAAAAAGGGGGCCGGGCCCCCTTTTTATCTACCAGATGCGATCAGCCCTGGCCTTTGATCTCTTTCAGACCCTGGTAGATCGCCTTGTCGCCCAGCTCCTCAGCGATGCGCAGCAGACGGTTGTACTTGGCAACCCGGTCGGAACGGCACAGGGAGCCGGTCTTGATCTGGCCCGCTGCCGTCCCCACCGCCAGGTCGGCGATGGTGGTGTCTTCGGTTTCGCCGGAGCGGTGCGAAATCACCGCGGTATAGCCGGCGTCCTTGGCCATCTTGATCGCATCGAGGGTTTCCGACAGCGACCCGATCTGATTGAACTTGATCAGGATGGAGTTGGCAATGCCCTTTTCGATACCCTCTTTCAGAATCTTGGTATTGGTGACGAACAGGTCGTCGCCCACCAGCTGCACCTTGGCGCCAATCTTCTGGGTCAGGGAGGCCCAGCCCGCCCAATCGGACTCATCCATGCCATCCTCGATCGACACGATCGGGTAGCTCTGGGTCAGTGCCGCCAGGTAATCGCCGAACCCTTCGGCATCGAACACCTTACCTTCACCGGCCAGGTCGTACTTGCCATCCTTGTAGAATTCGGAGGAAGCGCAGTCCAGCGCCAGGGTCACGTCTTTGCCCAGCTCGTAACCGGCATTGGCAACCGCTTCCTTGATCACGACCAGGGCTTCCTCGTTGGAACCCAGGTTCGGCGCGAAGCCACCCTCGTCACCCACGGCGGTGTTCAGGCCGCGACCTTTCAGAACCGCTTTCAGGGCATGGAAGATCTCGGCACCGCAACGCAACGCATCGGCGAAGTTGCTGGCGCCGACCGGCTGTACCATGAACTCCTGGATGTCGACGTTGTTGTCGGCATGCTCGCCACCGTTGAGGATGTTCATCATCGGCACCGGCATCGAGAACTGGCCGGCCGTGCCGTTCAGCTCGGCGATATGGGCGTAGAGCGGGATCCCCTTCTCGGCCGCCGCGGCTTTGGCCGCCGCCAGCGAAACCGCCAGGATCGCGTTAGCACCCAGGTTGGCCTTGTTGTCGGTGCCGTCCAGCGCCAGCATCTTGTCATCCAGCGCACGCTGGTCGGCGGCATCCATCCCCAGCAGGGCGTCGCGAATCACGCCATTGACAGCGGCAACTGCCTTGGTCACCCCTTTACCCAGGTAACGGGACTTGTCGCCATCGCGCAGTTCCAGTGCTTCGCGGGAACCGGTGGAAGCCCCTGACGGAGCGCAGGCACTGCCGATCACACCGGATGCCAGGATCACGTCGGCTTCGACGGTCGGGTTGCCGCGGGAGTCGAGCACTTCGCGCGCTTTAATATCAGCGATCTGAGCCATTGCAATTGTCTCCAGTTTTCACAAATCCAGAATCGTTATTGTTACTGCTGAGCCTGGCGCGCCAGCGCCGCCTTGATAAAGCCGGTAAACAGGCCGTGACCGTCACGCGGAGTCGAGGTGAACTCCGGATGGAACTGACAGGCCACGAACCAGGGATGATCGGCCACTTCGATCACCTCGACCAGCTCGCCATCGGCGGAGCGACCGGAGATCACCAGACCCGCCGCTTCGAGCTGCTCGACATAGTTGTTGTTGACCTCGTAACGGTGACGGTGACGCTCCTTGATGTCGATCCGTCCGTACGCCTCGGCCACCTTGGAGCCCGGTTTCAGATGGCAGATCTGCGCCCCCAGGCGCATGGTGCCGCCCAGGTCGGAGCCCTCGGTGCGCTGTTCGGTGTTACCGCTGGCATCCAGCCACTCGGTGATCAGACCGATCACCGGCTGTTTGCAATCCTTGTCGAACTCGGTCGAGTTGGCAACCTCGAGGCCGGCGACGTGACGCGCATACTCGATCACCGCCACCTGCATCCCCAGGCAGATACCCAAGTAGGGGATCTTGTTCTCGCGGGCATAACGCACCGCCGCGATCTTGCCCTCGACCCCGCGCTCGCCGAAGCCGCCCGGCACCAGGATCGCGCTGACATCTTTCAGGATCTCGACGCCTTCACGCTCGACCCGCTCGGAATCGATGTACTCGATCCGCACCTTTTTGCGCAGAGAGATACCGGCATGGGAGATCGCTTCGATCAGCGATTTGTAGGCATCCAGCAGCTCCATGTACTTGCCGACCATGGCGATGCGCACCTCGCCCTCCGGGTGCAGGTAGGCATCGGCCACCCGATCCCACTCGCGCAGGTCCGCCGGCGGGCAGTCGAGACGGAAGCGGTCGACGACGATGTCATCCAGCCCCTGTTCGCACAGCATGCGCGGAATGTTGTAGATGCTGTCGGCATCGGGCAGCGAGATCACCGCACGCTCCTCGACGTTGGTGAACATCGACAGCTTGCGCAGGGAGGATTCCGGAATCGGCTGCTCGGAGCGGCAGACCAGGATATCGGGCTGGATACCGATGGAGCGCAGCTCCTTGACCGAGTGCTGCGACGGCTTGGTCTTGGTCTCGCCGGCGGTGCTGATATAGGGCACCAGGGTCAGGTGCATGAACAGCGCGCGGTTGGAACCCAGCTCGACCTTCAACTGACGCACCGCTTCGAGGAACGGCAGCGACTCGATATCGCCCACGGTACCCCCGATCTCGACCAGGGCAATGTCGGCATCGCCGGCCCCTTCGATGACGCGGCGCTTGATCTCGTCGGTAATGTGCGGAATCACCTGCACGGTACCGCCCAGATAGTCGCCGCGGCGCTCCTTACGCAGCACATGCTGGTAGACGCGCCCGGTGGTGAAGTTGTTGCGCTTGGTCATCGTGGTACGGATGAAGCGCTCGTAGTGACCGAGGTCCAGGTCGGTTTCCGCGCCGTCTTCCGTAACGAACACCTCGCCGTGCTGGAACGGGCTCATCGTGCCCGGATCCACGTTGATATACGGGTCCAGCTTGAGCATTGTGACTTTGAGACCACGGGCCTCAAGAATAGCCGCCAGTGAAGCAGATGCGATGCCTTTGCCCAATGAGGACACAACACCGCCGGTGACGAAAATATAACGCGTCATGCGGAACCTGTCAGATCGAAAAAGTTAGGAGGGAAAACGTACTCGAGATGGGGCTACAGTCTATCAAAGCCCCCGCCGTCAGACAAACCGAACGGCGACCAATCGGGCAGCAAACCGCCATCTTCGGCGGCGCCTTCGCACAGACAGATGCCCGGCACGGCCAGGATCCGGCCATCCCGCATCAGTAACGGCCAGCTCTCACGCAGCCAGGGCGGCACTCCGGCCTCCTGCAACAGTTGCTTCAGCGCCACCGAGCCGCCGCGGCCGAGCGGTCGCAGCCGCTCGCCGCCCCGGCGATAGACCAGCTCCACTCGGCTCCCCGGCGCCAGACCTTGCCCGGAGCGGATGAAATTCAGCGTCCCCTGCTGCAGCCGGACCGGCGCCGCAGAGAGAGTAAGGCGCTGCGGCGGCGAGTTCTGCGGCAGCGGCCGGCGCAGATAGAGTCGGCCACGGTAGCGGCACAGGCAGTACTCACCCAACTGTAGCTCGGGAGAGCGGTCGGGCCGCGCCGCGATCAGCTGCTCGCACTGCAGCAACTCCTGGGCACTGAGGCGCCGCCCGCTGTGGCCGAACACCCAGAAACGCAGCAGATTGCGCTGCCGCGCCAGCGACAGACGCTGCAGTGCATCGAGCGCCACTCCGCCCCCTGCGACGCCGACCTCCTGCAGATCTTCAGCCGCACGCTCGTCCAGAATCTCCGCCGCCTCGCGTAGTTGCGCGGTCGCGGCGGCCACCCGCTGATCCAGCCCCGGCCAGCGCTGGCGCAGCTGCGGTAAAATCCGGTTCCGCAGCCAGTTGCGGGCGTAGCGGTCGGATCGGTTACTGGGGTCCTCGATCCAGCTCAACCCCTGCTGCCGGGCCCATTGTTCCAGCCGGTCGCGCGGCTGGTCGAGCAGCGGACGCAGCAGTTGCCCTCGTCCCAGCGGGCGCTGCAGCGGCATGCCCGCCAATCCCCGCACCCCGGCACCGCGCAGCAACCGCAGCAACAGCGTCTCGCTCTGATCCCCGGCGTGTTGCGCCAGCAGCAGGCAATCGCCCGGCTGCAGCAGCGCCTCGAACACGGCATAGCGGGCGTTACGTGCCGCCGCTTCCGAGCTGTCGAGCGGTGTAACCCGTTCGCCGACAAAGGGGATACCGAGGCGCTGACACTCCCCAGAGCAGCGCTCCAGCCAGTGCGCGGAGCACGATTGCAGTTGGTGGTCGATATGGCAGGCGAGCAGACGCTCGGAAGGAAACAGCTGCGCACAGAGGTGCAGCAGTACGCTGGAGTCGAGCCCGCCGCTGAAGGCGATCACCCAGCGCCGGACCTCGGGTTGCGAGCCGAGCCGCTCAGCCAGCAGCGCGCCCAGCTCAGTCATGGATCAGTGTGCTCAGTCGACGGCGCGCCCATAGGACATCAGCCGTTCGTAGCGCCGCTCCAGCAGTTCGTCGACCGGCAGCTGCTGCAGCCGATCCAGGGTTTCGATCAACTGGTGCTTCAGATTGGCCGCCATCAGTTGGGCGTTGCGATGGGCACCGCCGAGCGGCTCGTCGATCACCTGATCGACCAAACCCAGTTCGCGCAGGCGCCCGGAGGTGATCCCCATCGCCTTGGCCGCATCGGCGGCACGCTCGGCGCTCTTCCACAGGATGGACGCGCAGCCCTCCGGCGAAATCACCGCGTAGGTGGCGTACTGCAACATCAGCAGCTCATCGCAGACGCCGATCGCCAGCGCACCGCCGGATCCGCCCTCACCGATGACGGTGGAGATGATCGGGGTCTTCAGCTGCGACATCTTGGCCAGGTTGAAGGCGATCGCTTCAGACTGCCCGCGCTCCTCGGCGTCAATGCCCGGATAGGCTCCCGGGGTATCGATGAAGGTCAGTACCGGCAGCTTGAAGCGTTCGGCCATCTCCATCAGCCGCAGCGCCTTGCGGTACCCTTCCGGACGCGGCATACCGAAGTTACGCTTGATCTTCTCTTTGACCTCGCGCCCCTTCTGGTGGCCGACGATCATCACCGGCTTGCCATCGAGACGGGCGATACCGCCGACCAGCGCCTGGTCGTCGCCGAAATGGCGATCGCCGTGAACCTCGTCGAAATCCTCGAACGCGTGCTGGATATAATCGAAGGTGTAGGGACGCTTGGGGTGGCGCGCCAGCTGCGAGATCTGCCAGGCGGACAGATCGGCGAAGATGCTCTGCGTCAGACTGCGACTTTTTTCCTGCAACCGAGCGATCTCATCGCTGAGATTAAGGTCCGCGTTGTCCTCGCCCACGAGGCGCAATTCGTTGATTTTGGCTTCCAGCTCTGCGATCGGCTGTTCAAAATCCAGATAGTTCGGATTCATGCGCGTCTGCTTCTGCTCTTGGTGAATAGGAAAATTTCGGCCATTAAAATAGCCGGACATTTTACCGTTAACCGGCTAAATTCTCCACCCTGCCCCGGCGTTCGACGGCAGGGACAGGGGTATGAAGGCGCGTTCAACTCTCGTAACAGAGACTGACGCGGTCGTTGCCAAACTGCTCTTTCAAGGCGATGACCAGCTCGTCGCAGGCTTCGACCTTCCACGCCTCGCCAAGCCACAGCGGCCCCTCGGCGTCCTCGCGCCGGTAGTGCAAACGCACCGGCACGCCGTTCTGGGCACTGCGTCGCCGCTCCAGCGTCTGCACCAGCTGCTTCAGGGTCTGGCGCCCGAACTGCCCGCGATCGCAACGCACCTCGACGCAGCTGGCATACTGCGCCCGCGCCTGGGCCATGCTCAGCACGCGGTTGCCGCGCACCTTCAGGCCGCCGTTGTAATCGTCCTGTGCCACCTCGCCCTCGACCACCAGCACCGCATCCTTGGCCACCAGGCTGCGCGCCGCGTCGTACGCCTCGCCGAACAGCGTGACATCGAGGCGCGCACTGCGATCGTCCAGCGTGACGAAGCACAGCGTATCGCCCTTCTTGGTCTTCTTCAGGCGCAGATCGACCACCAGGCCGGCCAGCTTCTGCTGGCGGCCGCGGGCCGGCTGGACCTCCACCAGCTTCTTGCTGACGAAGTGGCGCAGCTCCCGCTCGTATTCGTCGATCGGATGCCCGGTCACGTACAGGCCGAGGGTCTCCTTCTCGCCCTGCAGGCGCTCCTTGTCGCTCCATTCGCGCACATTGCGGAAGCTTTCGTAGGGGTCACTCTCCTGCTGCGCCTCCATCTCACCGAACAGGTCGAAGATACCGGCATCCTGGTTGCGTGCATCCTGGTCGGCGGCCTGCAGCGCAGCGCCGATCGACTCCCACAGGATCGCGCGATGGGCGCCGAGACTGTCCAGCGCACCGCAGCGCACCAGCGCCTCCAGTACCCGCTTGTTCAGCTTCTTGGCACCGACCCGCTTGCAGAAATCGAACAGGTCGGCGAAGGGACCACCCTCGCTACGCGCCTGCACGATGGCATCGACCGGCCCCTCGCCGACCCCCTTGATCGCACCGAGGCCGTAGATGATCTCATTACGCTCGTTGACGGCGAATTTGAACTCGCCGTCGTTGACGTCCGGCAGGCGCACGCCAAGCCCGATCTGCCGACACTCCTCGATAAAGATCACCACCTTGTCGGTGTTCTGCATATCGGAGGACATCACCGCCGCCATAAACGGCGCCGGATAGTGGGTTTTCAGCCAGGCGGTCTGGTAGGAGACCAGCGCATAGGCGGCGGAGTGCGACTTGTTGAAGCCGTAACCGGCGAACTTTTCCACCAGGTCGAAGATGTTACCGGCCAGGTCGCGGCTGATACCGTTGTTCTCGCTACCCTCGAGGAAGGCGCTGCGCTGCTTCGCCATCTCCTCGGGCTTCTTCTTACCCATGGCACGGCGCAGCATGTCGGCGCCGCCCAGGGTATAACCGGCCATCACCTGGGCGATCTGCATCACCTGTTCCTGATACAGGATGATGCCGTAGGTCGGTTCCAGCACCGGCTGCAGCGAATCGAGCTGGTAATCCGGGTGCGGCCAGGCCAGCTCGGCACGGCCGTGCTTACGGTTGATGAAGTCGTCCACCATCCCCGACTGCAGCGGACCGGGACGGAACAGCGCCACCAGAGCGACGATATCCTCGAAGCGCGACGGCTGCAGGCGGCGGATCAGGTCCTTCATGCCGCTGGATTCAAGCTGGAACACGGCGGTCGTCGTCGCGCTCTGCAGCAGTTTGAAGGTGGCCGGATCCTCCAGATCGATGCGCTCGATCTCCAGTTTCTCCTCGTTGCGCCGCCCGCGCTGGGCGTTGATCATCTCCAGCGCCCAGTCGATGATGGTCAGCGTACGCAGCCCCAGGAAGTCGAACTTGACCAGCCCGGCCTCTTCGACGTCGCTCTTGTCGAACTGGGTTACCAGGCCATGACCTTCGGCATCGCAATAGGTCGCGGAGAAGTCGGTCAGCTTGGTCGGCGCGATCACCACCCCGCCGGCATGCTTGCCGACGTTACGGGTCACCCCCTCCAGCTTGTAGGCCATCTCCATGATCTCCTGCGCCTCTTCGCTGTTATCAACGAATTCGCGCAGCTGCTCCTCCTGCTCCCAGGCCTTGTTCAGGGTCATGCCGACCTCGAACGGGATCAGTTTGGACAGGCGGTCGGCCAGGCCGAACGGCTTGCCCTGGACCCTGGCCACATCGCGCACCACCGCCTTCGCCGCCATGGTGCCGTAGGTGATGATCTGCGAAACGGCATCGCGGCCGTATTTGCCGGCCACGTAGTCGATGACGCGGTCGCGGTTATCCATGCAGAAGTCGATATCGAAGTCGGGCATGGAGACACGTTCCGGGTTCAGGAAGCGTTCGAACAGCAGGTCGTATTCGAGCGGGTCCAGGTCGGTGATCTTCAACGCATAGGCCACCAGCGAGCCGGCACCCGAGCCACGCCCCGGCCCCACCGGGATGCCGTTGTCCTTGGCCCACTGGATGAAGTCCATCACGATCAGGAAGTAGCCGGGGAAACCCATCTGGATGATGATGTCGAGCTCGAAATCGAGACGCTCGTCATAGGGCTTGCGCTGCTCGGCGAAGTCCGGCGCATCGCGGTCGAGCAGCACGCTCAGGCGCTCCTCCAGGCCGTGCTGCGACACATAGCGGAAATAGTCATCCATCAGGATGCCGGCCGGGATCGGGTAGCGCGGCAGGTAGTAGGTGCCCAACTCGATCGAGATATTGCAGCGTTTGGCAATCTCCACCGTGTTGGCCAGCGCACTGGGGATATCGGCAAACAGCGCCGCCATCTCCTCGGCACTGCGGAAATACTGCTGCTCGGAGTAGTTGCGCGGCCGGCTGGGATCCTCCAGCGTGCGCCCGAGGTTGATGCAGACCCGCGCCTCGTGCGCCTCGAAATCCTCCGGCGCGAGGAACATCACCTCGTTGGTCGCCACCAGCGGACAGCCGGCCTCCCGGGCCAGCGCGACGCTGGCATGCAGCAGATCCTCGTCGCCGCGACGGCCGGTACGCTGGATCTCCAGGTAGAAGTTACCGGGGAATACCGCCATCCACTCATCCAGCAGCCCGCGCGCCTGGCCGTTGTCACTGAGCAACGCGCGCCCCACCTCGCCGAGCTTCGCCCCGGACAGCGCAATCAGCCCTTCGGCTTTCTCCTTGATCCACTCGCGTTTAACCAGCGCCCGCTCCGGGTCGATTCCCTGCCCCTCGGCATAAGCGCGGGACACCAGCTCCATCAGGTTGCGATAGCCCTGGCCATTGCGGATCAGCAGCGTCAGCCGGAACGGTTCGCCCTCCGGGTCGGCCTCGTTCAGCACCCACAGGTCCACCCCGCACACCGGCTTCACGCCGGCACCCAGCGCCGCCTTGTAGAACTTCACCAGGGCGAACAGGTTGGTCTGATCGGTGACCCCGACCGCCGGCATCCCCGCCGCCGCCGCGGCGCCGACCAGTTTTTTGATCCGCACCAGACCGTCGAACAGGGAGTATTCGGTATGCACCCGCAGATGAACAAAACCGGCTTGGGACATCAGGACTCCAGATTCAGCATTCAGGGTTCAACTTTCAGCACCTAACAACCGACGTACCGGCGCGAAACTGCGGCGATGCTCGGCGAGCACACCGAGGCGCTCCAGTGCCGCCAGGTGCTCGACGGTGGGGTAGCCCTTGTGAGAGGCGAAACCGTAGCCCGGGTGCTGTTGATGCAGGGCATACATCTCGCGGTCACGATGGACCTTGGCCAGGATCGACGCCGCGCTGATCGCGGCCACCTTCAGATCCCCTTTGACCACCGGTTCCGCCGGGCAGGGCAAGCGCGGGCAGCGATTGCCATCGATCAGCGCATACTCGGGCTGCGGGTCGAGCGCCGCCACGGCGCGCTGCATCGCCAGCATCGTGGCATGCAGAATATTCAGCTCATCGATCTCCGCCGGGCTCGCGCTGGCGATCGCCCAGCACAGCGCGCGCTCCTGGATCAGCGGAAACAGTGCCTCGCGCTTCTTCTCGCTGAGTTTCTTCGAATCGGTCAACCCCTCGATGGGCCGGGCCGGATCCAGGATCACCGCGGCGGCGACCACGTTGCCGACCAGCGGGCCGCGCCCCACTTCGTCGACCCCGGCCACCAGACCGCTGGCGCCGAAATCGAATCCAAGCAGTTCCATCACAGCCTCCCGCGTGACGTGAGCAGTTCCATCACGGCCGTGGCCGCGCGCTGATCCGCATCCTGGCGCAACTGCTGGTGGATCGCCAGGAACTGCTCGTCGAGCAGTTGCCGGTAGGCGCGGTCATCCAGCGCGCGCAGCAGCAGCGGGCCCAGCACATCCGCCCGCACCTCATCCTGCAGGATCTCCGGCACCAGCGCCTGGTCCGCCAACAGGTTAGGCAACGAAATAAAGCGACTCTTGATCAGGCGGGAGAAGATCCGATAGGTCAGTGGTGCCATGCGGTAGGCCACCACCATCGGCCGCTTCACCAGCATCGCCTCCAGCGTCGCGGTCCCCGACGCGATCAGGATCGCATCGCTGGCCGTCATCACGCGGCG
The DNA here is from genome assembly GCA_003250495.1 of Marinobacterium sp. Classification (GTDB taxonomy): domain Bacteria; phylum Pseudomonadota; class Gammaproteobacteria; order Pseudomonadales; family Balneatricaceae; genus Marinobacterium_D. The sequence continues at coordinate 3,862 of QKGH01000259.1, read as the reverse complement.
CGACTGCCCGTCGACCAGCGTCACATCCAGGTCCGCATAGCGGCTGAGCTGCTCCCGCAGTTCGGCCAGCCGGCGCCGATTCGCCGCCGGCAGCACGAAGCGCACGCCGGGGCGCCGCTGGCGGATCCAGCGCGCCGTCTGCAGGAACGGCTCGGCGAGCTGTTTGATCTCGCCGCCCCGACTGCCCGGCAGCAGCGCGACGATCTCCGCCGCCTGATCCAGCCCCAACTCGGCCCGGGCCGCGGCCCGGTCGCTGTGCAGGGGAATCAGGCTGGCCAGCGGATGCCCGACGAAGCTGACCGGCATCCGGTGCTCGAGATAGAACTGGGCCTCGAACGGAAACAGCGTCAGCATCAGATCGGTGGTATTGAGGATTTTGAAGATCCGCTTGCGCCGCCAGGCCCATACCGAGGGGCTGACATAATGGACCGTGGGGATTCCCGCCTTGCGCAGCCGCCCCTCCAACCCGAGGTTGAAGTCCGGCGCATCGATACCGATGAACACCGCCGGCGGCTCGGCGATCCACTGCTGCGCCAGCCGACGCCGGCGTAGCAGCAGCTCCGGCAGGCGCCCCAGCACCTCGACCAGCCCCATCACCGCCAGCCGCTCCATCGGGAAACGGGACTCCAGCCCCTGCGCCTGCATCAGCTCGCCACCGACGCCGACAAACTCCGCTTCGATCCCGACGGCGGTCAGTTGCCCGGCCAGCGCCTGCATCAGGCCGGCACCGAGGATATCCCCGGACATTTCGCCGGCCAGGATCGCGATTCGCAGCCTGCGCATCACATTCTCAGCGGATGATGCCGCGGGTGGACACGACCAGGGAGTCGATCAGCAGCTGTACGGCCGGCTCGGCCTGGGCCAGGGATTCCAGCGCCTTGAGCGCCTGCTCGAGGGTCAGGTTCTGGCGGTAAACGATCTTGTAGGCGTTGCGCAGCGCACGAATCGATTCGGCCGAAAAGCCGCGCCGTTTCAACCCCTCGGTGTTGATGCCGTGCGGTTGTGCGGTGTTGCCATTGGCCATGACATAGGCCGGGATATCCTTCAGCACCACGGTGCCGGCGCCGCACATGACATGGGCGCCGATACGGCAGAACTGATGGACGGCGGTAAAACCACCCAGGATCGCATGATCGCCGAGGTGTACATGGCCGGCCAGCGCCGTGCTGTTGGCCAGGATGCAGTGGCTGCCGACGATACAGTCGTGGGCCACGTGCACATAAGCCATCAACAGGTTATGACTGCCGATCGCGGTCAGGCCGGCATCCTGCACCGTGCCGCGATGGATGGTCACCCCCTCGCGGATCACGTTGTGGTCGCCGATCACGAGCCGGGTCGGTTCGCCCTTGTACTTCTTGTCCTGGCACTCCTCGCCGACGCTGGCGAACTGGAAGATGCGGTTGTGGGCACCGATCACGGTCGGCCCCTTGATCACCACATGGGGACCGACCACGGTGCCGCTGCCGATTTCGACATCGGCGCCGACATAGCTCCAGGGACCGATTTCGACGTCGTCGGCAATACGGGCACCGGGTTCAACGATAGCCTGGGGATGAATCAAACTTACACCTTCCTGTCCGCACAGAGGATAGTGGCGGAGCTGACGGTTTCGCCGTCGACACTGGAACGGACTTCAAATTTCCAGATACCACGACGCTCTGACAATACCTTGGCCTCCAGGCGCAGCTGGTCGCCAGGCACCACCGGGCGCTTGAAACGCAGGTCGTCGGCACCAACAAAGTAGTAGATGGAGCCATCCTGCGGCTTCTTACCCATCGTTTTGAAACCGAGGAGACCAGCCGCCTGCGCCATCGCTTCGACGATCAGGACGCCGGGCATCACGGGATAATCCGGAAAGTGGCCGTTGAAGAACGGTTCGTTCACGCTGACGTTCTTGTACGCCACGATCGATTCACCAGGTACCAGCTCCACCACCCTGTCTACCAGCAGAAAGGGGTAGCGATGGGGCAGGTACTCCCGGATCTCCTTAACATCCATCATCTTGTTGACCTTCAGTAGTAAAGTGCTCGACTTTTTGTTCGAGTGTACGCAAACGTTTCGCCAGTTCATCCAACTGACGGAAACGTACGACGTTGCGTTTCCATTGCCGATGCGGTTCCAGTCCGGTACCCGAGGAGTACGCGCCCGGTCGGGTGATCGAATGGCTCACCAGCGACATCGCGGTGATATGCGTGCCGTCGGCGATCTCCAGATGCCCGGTAATGCCGCTCATGCCGGCAATGGTACAATGGCGCCCGATTTTAGTGCTTCCCGCTATGGCGGTACAGCCTGCGATCGCCGTGTGTTCGCCTATCTGGACGTTATGCGCGACCTGAATCTGGTTATCCAGCTTGACGCCGCGACCGATCCGGGTGTCGTCCAGCGCGCCGCGGTCGATGGTGACGCCGGCACCGATTTCGACGTCGTCCTCGATCACCACACCGCCGAGCTGGCAGATCTTGACCCACTGCCCCTGGTCGTTGGCAAAGCCGAAGCCGTCCGCACCGATCACCGCACCGCTATGGATCAGTACCCGCTCGCCGATGCGCACCTGCGCATAGAGCATGACCCCCGCTTCCAGCCGACTGTCACGGCCAATCCGGCACCCGTGCCCCACCACCGTATTGGCGCCGATGACGACACCCGCCGCTATCTGCGCCTCGGCAGCGACGACCACGCCGGGACCGACCTGGGCTCCGGCATCGATCTGCGCCGAAGGGTCGATCTGTGCTGACGGATGGATGCCCGGTTGCACCGATAAACGCCAATCGAACTGATGGCTGAGCCGGGCGAACGCCAGGTAAGGGTTGCCATGCACCAGCGCGCTGCCCTGAACATCCGCGACATGCTCTTCGGTCACCAGCACCGCACCGGCGCGCGAGGCTCGCAGTTGATTCAGATAACGGGGGTTGGCAAAAAACGACAGCTGGTCGGAGCCAGCTGTCTGTAATGTCGCCAGGGAGCGGATCATAAGGTCTGGGTCGCCCACGACGCGCGCGCCGACCCGTTCCGCCAATGCCCCCAGGCTAAGGAGCTGTTTTGTCATCAGGCCTTACTTGTTCAGCAATTCAATGACGCGCGCGGTGATATCGAGGTTCGGATTGCTGTAGATGGCCGCCTGCTTAGCGATAATCATGTCGATATCCTCGCTCTTGATCAGGTTCAGGACTATCTCGTCGAGCTTGGGTTTCATCTCACCGACAAACGCCTGCTCCTTCTGGGATTTGCGCTGCTGCAGCTCCTGCGCCCGACGCTGGTACTCGCCAAACGCCTTCTGGAACTGCATGCGCAACTGCCCCATCTCCTTCTCGGAGCTCAGGCCGGCTTTCTTCTGGATCTGCTCCCGTAACGACTTCGCCTGCTTCTCCAGGTCGAGCAGCTGGCGCTGGTCGTCGGCAAACTCTTTCTTCATCTCTTCACGCAGGGCGGCGGCTGAATCCGAACTCAGCAGCGCTTTCTGCACATCCAGCACCACCGTTTTCCCGGCGTGTGCCTGAGCGGCCAACATCAGCAGCGAAACGGCCAGCATGCGGTACAGGTATTTCATCATGTCTCCTTAGAATGTCTGCCCCAGAGCGAACTGGAACACCTCGGTGTCGTCGTCACTCGAGTCGTTGAGCGGCATACCGATCGCGATCGACAGCGGTCCCACCGGCGTCAGCCAGCTCAGACCGAAACCGGCGGAATAGCGTAACTCGCCGAGATCCAGCCCTTCGGTGCAACGTTTCTGGCCGTAGCCGCTGCGGCACTCGGTGCTGAACACGTTACCGGCGTCGAGGAACAGCAGCGTGCGCCAACCGCTCTTGTCGTCGACGAACGGCATCGGGAAGATGAACTCGGCGCTGGCGGTCAGCAGCATGTT
>QKGH01000335.1 GCA_003250495.1 Marinobacterium sp. | reverse complement strand
CTCGATATTGACCGAGTACATGTACTCATCTTCGGGAAACGGGAACGGAAAACGCGCGACCGCCCCGGGGCTGTTGCTGTAGCTGAAATCGTCGCGGAAACTCTGAATCGGCTTGGGGGCCATGCGCATGGTGGTACTCCTATAGATCCAGTTTCAGACGGTCGTCGGCGGCGCGCGACACGCAGGGCATGATGCAGTCCTGGCGCGCCTTATCATCGGCACTGAGATAGGTATCGCGATGTTCGATGCTGCCCTCCAGCACCCGGGTCGCACACTGGCCGCAGACACCGCCACGGCACAGGTTGGGGACATCCACCTCGGCGCTCTCCAGCGCCTCGAGCAGCGTGGTGTCGCTGTCGACCTCTACGACCCGGCCGCTGCGCGCCAGCTCGACGCGGAACGGGTTACCCGGTGCCGGCGCGGCAAACGCCTCGTAATGCACCGCGTCCTCGGGCCAGCCCAGCTCCCTGGCAGTACTGCAGACGCCGTCGATCAGTGACTGCGGACCGCAGATATAGACGTGGGTACCGGGCTTCTGCCGCGCCAGCAGCTCGCCCAGGTCGCAGCGGCATGCTTGTTCGGAGTCGTAGCGCTGCAGCGCCGAGCCCAGCTCGGCGGCCAACTCGTCGCTATAGGCGCCAGTCTGGCTGCCGCGGTACAGGTAGTGCAGCTCAAACTCGGCACCGCGTCGCCGCAACTCCGGCAGGAACGACAGGAACGGCGTGATGCCGACACCGCCGGCGATCAGCAGGTGGCGCTTGGCGTACCAGCTGGGGGTAAACAGGTTGGCCGGCGGCGTGATCTTCAGTAGATCGCCTTCGCTGACCTGTTCGTGCATGAACAGCGATCCGCCGCGCGACTGCTCCTGCTTGCGCACCGCGATGCGGTAGGCACTCGGATCACGCGGATCGCTGAGCAACGAGTAGGCGTTGCGGTGGGGGCGCGGCTGGGCCGGCATCTCGACCACCACATGGCTGCCCGGCGCGAAGGCCGGCAGCACGCCGTCGACCGCTTCCAGCCGGAACTCACGGATCAGCGGCGCCACCTGGGCGATTGCCGCCACCCGCACTTCGATCTTGTCCGCACTCATGACAACGGCTCCTCCTGTGGCAGATCTTCAGGATCCTCGGCATTGATCTGCACGCCGACATAGGCGCCGTGCAGACGGGAGAAGTGATCCCGCACCAGCAGCGGGCGCTGGCAACCGCTGCACACCATCGGCGAATGGGTGACCCCTTCGGTCAACGTGTAGCAGTGGGTACAGAACACCCGGCGCGCGCTGTTCAGCGGCTGCAGCATGGCGATCTGGCGCTCGGTGAAGCCGTTGCCGCGCACCAGGTTGCGCATGTCCCACAGGAAGGACTCGTCGCCGGCCAGGTAGATGGCACTGGCCAGCGGTGCCGACTGCAGTGCATCCACCAGTGCCGGCGCCAGCGCAGTACCCGCCACCTCGAACTGCAGGCAGCTGCTCGGATCGACACTCTCGATCAGCGGCTGCAGCTGGGCCTGAGCGTCGGGCTGATAGATGAACAGATGCAGTCGCGCCCGCGGCTGCAGCTGTACCGAACCGTAGCAGGGCCGGCTTTTGACGCCGGGCACCTCTACTTCTGGTCGCTTGGACATGAACACCTCCGCTGCTCAACAGGATCGATATCCCGGGAGCGAGCGACGATACCGATCAGGCATCGCCCTCGATCCGCTGACCACAGAAGAAGCCCAGACCGTAGCTCGGAGACTGGAAGGTGATGGTGCTGCCCTGCTCGAAGTAGAACACGTCACCGACCTTGGCATGGGCCACGTTGCCGGCCTCGTCGGAGATGATCATTTCGCCTTCGACGATGATCTTCATCTCGTGGTAGTGGTAGTAGTACTCCAGCGGCTTGTCGGACTTCTCCATGCGGAAGAAACCGGACACGATCATCTTGTCCTGATCGGTCGACGCCACCAGGTCGTCCAGGAACGCGTTGCTGCCTTCACGGCCCATGCTCGGCAGCGGCATCTTGGTCGCCTGTTCGAAGTATTTCATTGCCATTTTCGGTCTCTCCAGCCTGGTAAATGTTTATTAAAAAGATATTTACTTTCCTGATAGGAAAAGCAAACGCCACGCCAAATAATCTAACCAGTTGATTAATATGGAATTCAGTTGCTATTTGCGGCGTCGTCCGGGTACTACCGAACCAGAAGAGTGCAAAATCTGATCAATCTGCCTTGGTTTGACGCAGGACAGCCGCCAAGCGGCGGTACAACGGTGGCGGAAGCCGCGCGAGGGGGCGCCGGGGAGGGATCGGAGCCGCAGGGATGGAGACGCAGGGATGGTGGGTAGCGAGGCGCGCCGCCCCGCGGCCTGGCGTGCCTGGGGCGTTCAGACCAGGAATGCGCGCGCTCAGAGGTTCCAGCCGCCCTCCCGGGCCTGGGCCCGGAACTGGCGCCAAAACAGCAGCGCCTGCTGGCTCGGTAGCGGATCGGGCTGCTGCGCATAGCGGGTACGGTCGAACGCCTGCAGCAGTGGCGCCAGATCGCCCAACCAGGGATTATCGAGCGCCAGGCGGCGGCCGTAACGTTGCGCCGTCTCCTGTGGATAGCGCCGCTGTCCGCGGCGGGCAAACCAGCTTTCCAGCGCCGCGAACAGATGGATCGAGGCCAGCTCTGGCTGGCGGCGCAAGCGCCGCCGCAGCCGCCACTCCAGCAACCAATCGCCGAGCGGGCGGCGGTAGCGCCACAGCAACAGCGGCAACGTCAACAGCAGGAGCAGCAACGCACCCGCCAACAGCGGAGCCTGCTGTATCCCGTTGCGCAGCGTGATCGCCAGCCGCAGCAGCGCAGCGGCCCCCTGCAACATCAGCCGTTGCACCGGCCCGGTATCGGCCCACTGCAGGCGCCGCTCCACATAGGCCAGGGAGCGTTCGAGCCAGCGGGGATCCGCCGGACTCGCCCCGCGTTCGCTGACGCTGAAACGCGCCCAACCCAGCGCCGGCAAACCGGCCTCGGCCCAGACCACGGCGTCGTCGCTGCCGATCTCGTAGGCCCCGGTCAGTGGATGTTGCAGCCCGGTACGATAACCGCTGACCAGTCGCGCCGGCGTCCCGAGGCAGCGCAGCATCAGCACGAAGGCGCTCAGCTTCTGCATCGGCGCCATCTGCCCGGCCTGCAGCGCCGCTTCCAGCGAAGCGGACCCACCCGGGGAAACGGTCGCCACCTGGTGCAGCAGATACTCCTCGATCGCATTCGCCGCCGCCACCGGCTCGCGCCCCGCGGCCAAGGCCTCGGCCGCGGGGCAGAGCGCCGCGGCACTGGCGGGCAGTTGCAGATAATCCGCGGTGCCCGTCGCCGGCTCGTAGCGTGTCGAGTGCAACACGCGACCGTCCAGGCTCGAGGCGGTCGATTCGACCAGGTACGTCAATCCCGGCTGCAACTGCCCGGGCAGGTACAGCGCCCCGAGGTGATCGCTGCGCAACACCCGGCTCGGCAACTGGATCCGGTGCACCACCGGCGTCAACGGCAGCACCCCATCCATCTCCGCGACGATCTCGATCCGCTGCCGCAACACCGGGTCGGCACTGCCCGGCTGACGTTCGAAACGCTGTTGCGGCAGCTGGTAGTAACGGTCGCTGCCGGCACTGCGCGACCAACTCTCGCCATTGAAGTGATCGAAAACCAGCGTGCGTAACCACACCGGCTGCGGACTCTCCACCCGCATCAGCCGCCGAGGCGGCTGCGGTTCGCCCGCGCCGCTCAGCGACAGCAGCGGCTCCCGGCTCAATCCGGCATCGCCACCGGCCGGCCCAGCACCATGGCTTTCGCTGCCACCGCCGTTGCCGCCGACGCTACCCGATCCGCCGGCGCCCTGGCCCCCGCCCGCGGTCGGATGCTGGCCGGCCTGCTGCTGTGCCCGGGCCTGCCATTGCGCATCGTCGTAGGTCGGCGTCCCCGGTTGCTCGAACAACGCATAGTGCAGCGCCGGCGGCTGCGGCAACAGCCAGTACAGCAACAGGCTCAGCCCCGCCACCGACAGCACGACCGGCACCAGCGCCAGCAGTCCGCCGCGACCGTCATGGCGGCGCATCGTCGCCCGCACCCGGGCACCCTGCAGCTGCATCAACACCAGCACGG
>QKGH01000418.1 GCA_003250495.1 Marinobacterium sp. | reverse complement strand
TCGATGACCGCCCGGACATCGAGTTGCCTTAATCTGCCCAACGGCACCTCCTCAGGGCCCCACTGCCGGGCAGGCATCGCCCCGCTGCCACGCCATCACGACACCCGCGTTCTCGACGCTGCGCCCGATACCGGCACTGCCACCGCCGTCGGCACCGACGCGGTTAACCGCTTGCCGCTGGAGCGCGACGGGACGGTCAACCCGCCCTGTTCCCGCCGCCCCGACTCCCCGAAGCATAGCGATGAGCAGCGGCGCGTCTGGCGTGCAAGCGCGCCGGACCGTCCGCACTCCAGGGATAATCAACCGGCTTCCAGCCCGCTCCGGATCGCCAGTCGCGGACAGCCAGGCAACCCAGCTCCGGCCGAGCTGCGCGCCAAACGCACCGCTGCTGGAGCCATCTGCTCCGGCAGCGTACGCACCGGTCGCCCCAAGCCCCGCCTATTTCGGCGGCGCCGATTATCCGAGGCACCTCCGGTTGGCTAAGCCGATCGCGAGCCGCCCGGTCGAGCGCCAGCGGCACTGCGCCGGGCGTGCCGATACGTCAACCTTAATCCCCTGCAACCTTAATCCTCTACAGGAGTAATCCGATGTCCGCAGCTACCGCTTTCAACTGGGAAGACCCGCTACTGCTCGAGCAGCAACTGAGCGAAGAGGAGCGCCAGATCCGCGATGCGGCCCGCGCCTACTGCCAGCAGGCGTTGCAGCCGCGCGTCCTCAGCGCCTACCGCGAGGAGCGTTTCGACCGCGAGATCATGCGCGAGATGGGCGAAATGGGCCTGCTCGGCCCGACCGTCGCCGAACAGTATGGCGGCGCCGGGGTCGGCCATGTGGCCTACGGCCTGATCGCGCGCGAGGTGGAGCGGGTCGACTCCGGCTACCGCTCCGCCATGAGTGTACAGTCGTCGCTGGTGATGTTCCCGATCGAGAGTTACGGCTCCGAGGAGCAAAAGCGCAAATACCTGCCGAAACTGGCCAGCGGTGAATGGATCGGCTGCTTCGGCCTGACCGAGCCGGACCACGGCTCCGATCCCGGCTCGATGATCACCCGTGCCAAGCCGGTCCCCGGTGGCTACCGCCTGAGCGGCCAGAAGATGTGGATCACCAACAGCCCGATCGCCGACCTGGCCGTGGTCTGGGCCAAGTCAGAAGCCCACGACGGCAAGATTCGCGGCTTCATCGTCGAGCGTGGCACCGAGGGTTTCTCGACCCCCAAAATCGGCGGCAAGATGAGCCTGCGCGCCAGCATCACCGGCGAGATCGTACTCGATGAGGCGTTCGTGCCGGAGGAGAACCTGCTGCCCCACGCCAGCGGCCTGTCCGGCCCGTTCGGCTGCCTCAACAAGGCCCGCTTCGGCATCGCCTGGGGCGCCATGGGCGCGGCCGAGTTCTGCTGGCACGCCGCCCGCCAGTACACGCTGGACCGCAAGCAGTTCAACCGTCCGCTGGCCGCCAACCAGCTGATCCAGCTGAAACTGGCCAACATGCAGACCGAGATCACGCTGGGGCTGCAGGCGGCACTGCAGGTCGGCCGGCTGATGGACAACGGCAGCTGGGCCCCGGAGATGGTGTCGCTGATCAAGCGCAACAACTGCGGCAAAGCGCTCGAGATCGCCCGCATGGCGCGTGACATGCACGGCGGCAACGGCATCGCCGACGAGTTCGGTGTCATGCGCCACCTGTGCAACCTGGAATCGGTCAACACCTACGAGGGCACGCACGATATCCACGCCCTGATCCTGGGACGCGCCCAGACCGGCCTGCAGGCGTTCTTCTGAACCGCACCGGCGGAGCGCGAGCCGCTCCGCCGGACCCACACGGGGAAATGATGACAATGGATAGGCAAGCGCTACAAGGGATCCGCATCCTGGATCTGTCGCGAATCCTGGCCGGTCCCTGGTGCAGCCAGTACCTGGCCGATCTCGGTGCCGAGGTGATCAAGATCGAACACCCCGACCGCGGCGACGATACCCGCAGTTGGGGACCGCCCTACGTGGGCGACGCCGGGCCCGCCGCCTATTACCTCTGCGCCAACCGCGGCAAACAGTCGGTGGCCGTCGATATCGCCAGCGACGAGGGCCAGCGTATCGTCCGGGAGCTGGCGCTGCAGTGCGACGTGGTGCTGGAGAACTTCAAGGTCGGCGCGCTGCGGCGCTACGGCCTCGACTATGCCAGCCTGAAGGCGCTCAAGCCCGACCTGGTCTACTGCTCCATCACCGGTTTCGGCCAGGACGGTCCCTACGCCCAGCGTGCCGGCTACGACTTCCTGCTGCAGGGGATGGGCGGCCTGATGAGCCTGACCGGGCGTCCCGACGCCGAACCCGGCGGCGGCCCGGTCAAGGTCGGCGTTGCGGTGACCGACCTGTTCACCGGCATGTATGCCAGCAGTGCGATCCTCGCCGCGCTGTGGCAGCGCGAACGCCAGGGCGTCGGTGCCCATATCGATCTGGCACTGCTCGACGTGCAGGTCGGCATGCTCGCCAACCAGGCACTGAACTATCTGGTCTCGGGACAGGTTCCCGAACGCCTCGGCAATGCCCACCCCAACATCGTCCCCTACGAGGCGTTCGCCAGCGCCGACGGTCATCTGATCCTGGCGGTGGGCAACGACGAGCAGTTCGCCCGCTTCTGCCGGGTGGCCGGGCTGGATGAGCTGCCCCGGGACCCGCGCTTCAGCAGCAACCGCCAGCGCGTCCTGCATCGCGAACCGCTGCTGCCACTGTTACGTAGCGCGCTGAAACGCCGGCCCAGCGCCTACTGGCTCGAGACGCTGGCGGCGGCCGGCGTCCCCTGCGGACCGATCAACACGCTGGAGCAGGTGTTCGCCGACCCCCAGGTACGCCACCGCAGCATGCAGCGCCACTGTCCGGAGCGACCGGAACTGCCGCAACTGGGCAACCCCACCCGGATCGACGGCAAACCCCAGTTCGCCACCCGCGCCCCGCCCGAGCTCGGCCAGCATACCGACCAGGTACTGGACGGACTCCTGGGCTACGACCGACAGCGGATCGACGGGTTGCGTCGCGCCGGCGTCATCCGCTGACCCCGGCGCCGACCTCAGCGCCCCGCCTGCCGCTGCAGGTAGCGCTCCAGCTCGGCGTTCATGATCCGGGCGATCTGGCGCGGTTTCTGGAACGGCAACGAATGGTCGGTGCCGGCCACGTGGAAGTAGTGCCAGTTGGGCATCCGCTCCGCCAGATGCATATGCAGCTGATGCATCAGCTCGACGCTCTGCCCGCCGATAAAGCTGCTGACGTCGCCCTGGGCCGCCAGCAGCGCCTCGCGCTCGATACCGCGTATCGCCTGCGTCACCGAATCCAGTGAGTTGGCAAAGCCCAGCGGCCGCTGGCCGAGACGGCTGACCGTCAACTGTTCGGTCTGTGCCGTGATGCGCCGGTTGGGCGAGATCGCATCGAGAAACTGGCGAATCCCCGCCTCCTTGTCGGCGCCACGCAGGAAACTCGCCGCATCGGAGAAGCGCTCGCGCAGTTGCACCGTGGAGTGCCAGTCGGGCCGATCCAGCGCCGCCGATTCGAGCAGGTACTGTTTGCCGACCCGCTCCGGATGCTGCTGCTTATATAACATGCTGACCAGCCCGCCGAGGGAGTACCCGGCCAGGTCGAACGACCACCAGCCCAGGTGATCGACCAGCGCGCTGAGATCCGCCACCAGCGTCTGCACAGTGAACGGATGCTCGGCGCCATCCGGATACACCGTATCGCCGGCACCGCGCTGGTCGGCCACCAGAATCTCGCTCCAGTGTCCGAGAAACGACTGCAGCATGCCCCAGGTATCGCGCCCGGCCACCCCGGCACCATGCACCAGCACCAGCCGCCGCGCCGGCACCACCTCGGCGTGGCGATAGATTCGGTAGCTGATACGCTGATCGGGGAGCGCCAGGACGCGCTGGTCGGGGGGAGCTTGGTGTTTCATCGTCAATCTAGATCCGCAGCAGTGAACAAAGGGGGAAAATACAGCCGACAGCGGCGGCCGGTTGTCGCCGAGCCGCCCGCTGCGCGCGGCTATTATAGGCCCCAGCCACACTGCACGGCAGCCCTCGCTCGCCTCGGGCCCGATCCGCCGGTTAGAATGCCCTCTTTTTACCCGGAACCAGACTCGCGTGTCCCAGCCGTCCCTTCACCACATTCCGCTGCGCTACCCTCTCGATGCCCACGAGGTGTTTACCCGCCTCCGGCCGCTCGGCGACGCCGTGCTGCTCGACAGCGCCCATCCCCACTCCGACCCGCGCTTTGGCCGCTACGATATCGTCGCAGCCGCCCCCGATACGTTGCTGAAGTACGATGACGGGGCACTGCAGCAGCGCCGCGCGGGCCTCTGGCAGCGTCTGAGCGGCGACCCGTTCGCGGTACTGAAACGGTTGCAGCAGGAGATCAGCGTCGCCCCGCAGCGGAGCGAACTGCCCTTTTGCGGCGGCTTGATCGGCTATTTTTCCTACGACCTGGGGCGTGCCGTAGAGCGGCTGCCGCAGTCGGCGGAACGGGATATTGCACTGCCGGAGATGCGGGTCGGACGGTACCTGT
>QKGH01000367.1 GCA_003250495.1 Marinobacterium sp. | reverse complement strand
CACCTACGTGCAGCAGCGCGCGCGGATGCAGGAGGTGGCCGAGAACAACTACGCCTTCTTCGAAAAACGCAACCTGGCCGACCGTCTCGGCGACGAGGTGCGCTCCGAGGTGATCGGCTTCCTGCTGCCGCTGCGCCACGTCGAGCACACCGCCAACCTGAACAACATGTACGGCACCGCCTACGGCTATGGCACCGCGATCACCCAGGCGCTGCTGTTCGACGGCATGGACCGGCTCGGCATCGCCCAGTACCTGTCGCGCATCGGCCTGATCCTGGATGGTAACAGCGGCGAATCGCTGATCGAGGCGAAGCAGCTGTGGATGCAGGACCCGGCCTGGCAGGGGATGCGCGCGCTGTGCGAGCACACCCTGGTGACCAAGGACTGGTTCGAGCTGTTCGTGGCCCAGGACCTGGTGATCGACTCGCTGGTGGCGGATCTGTTCTACCGCCAGTTCGACGCCAAGCTGGCGGCCGAGGGGGCGCAGGATATCGGCATGTTGCTGGAGTTCATGCAGGAGTGGAGCAAGGAGACCTCGCGCTGGGCCGATGCGGTGCTGAAGGTCGCGGTGGCCGAATCCGAGCACAACAAGACGCTGATCGCCGGCTGGGTCGAGAAATGGCGCGGCAAGGTCTCCGAAGCGCTGGCGCCGCTGGCGCTGGCACTGCTTGGAGAGGGGGCGCTGGAGCAGGCGCTGGCCGAGCTGGATAAGCGTATCGCCAAAGCGGGCATCAACTGAGGAGCCGACCATGTCAAAGGTTTATATCGCACTGCAGGATAACGACGTCTCCCGCTACATCGTCGAGGCGATCGAAGAGGACAACCCCGAGGTCACCATCATCCACAACCCGGCGATGATCCGCATCGAGGCGGAGGGACACCTGGTGGTGAAACGGGAGACGGTGGAGGAGAAGCTGGGTCGCGACTGGGACCTGCAGGAGCTGCACCTGAACCTGATCACGCTGGGCGGCAACGTCGACGAAGACGACGACCGGCTCAGCCTGACCTGGAACGTCTAGCAACCCGGCCCGCTATCCAAGGGCGACTATCGCGGCGCTCGGGTAGAGCGGCGATAACCCGGCAAAGAATAAGAAGGTAATTGAAATGGCTGCTAAAAAACTGAGTCTGAAAGATAAATACGCACTGCTGACGCGCGACCTGGACTGGGAGTTCTCCTACGAGGAGCGTAAGGAAGCGTTCCCGTTCGAGGAGTTCGAGGGGATCAAGATCACCGACTGGTCGAAGTGGGAGGACCCGTTCCGCCTGACCATGGATGCCTACTGGAAGTACCAGGCCGAGAAGGAGAAGAAGCTGTACGCGATCTTCGACGCCTTCGCCCAGAACAACGGCCAGCTCAACGTCACCGATCCGCGTTACGTCAACGCCATCAAGATCTTCCTGACCGCGATCTCGCCGCAGGAGTACCAGGCACACCAGGGCTTTGCCCATGTCGGTCGCCAGTACGGCGGCGTCGGCGCCCGCGTCGCCTGCCAGATGCAGTCGCTGGATGAACTGCGCCACGTGCAGACCCAGGTTCACGCGATGAGCCAGTACAACAAGTACTTCGACGGCTTCCAGAACTGGTCGCAGATGCAGGACCGCCTCTGGTACCTGTCGGTGCCGGTCTCCTTCTTCCACGATGCGCGCAGCGCCGGCCCGTTCGAGTTCCTGGTGGCGATCGGCTTCAGCTTCGAGTACGTGCTGACCAACCTGCTGTTCGTGCCGTTCATGTCCGGCGCCGCCTACAACGGCGACATGGCTACCGTGACCTTCGGTTTCTCGGCCCAGTCCGACGAAGCGCGTCACATGACCCTGGGGCTGGAGGTGATCAAGTTCCTGCTCGAGCAGCATGAGGACAACGTGCCGATCGTACAGAAGTGGATCGACAAGTGGTTCTGGCGCGGTACCCGTCTGTTGACGGTGGTGGCGATGATGATGGACTACATGCTGCCGAACAAGGTGATGAGCTGGAAGGAAGCCTGGGGCATGTACTTCGAGGAAGCCGGCGGTGCGCTGTTCAAGGACCTGGCCCGTTACGGCATCCGCATGCCGAAGTTCGCCGATCAGATCGAGAAGGAGAAGGAACACGCCTCCCACCAGGCCTGGTGGACCTTCTACACCTACGGTCAGGCGGCCGGTTTCCACACCTGGATCCCGACCGACGAAGAGCTGGACTGGTTGAGCGAGAAGTACCCGGAGACCTTCGACAAGTACTACCGTCCGCGCTGGGAGTACGCCAAGCAGCTGGAGGCCGAAGGCAAGCGTTTCTACAACGGCACCCTGCTGCAGCTCTGCTCCACCTGCCAGCTGCCGCTGATGTTCACCGAGATGGACGATCCGACCCTGATCTCGCAGCGCGAGACCCACTACCACGGCGAGCACTACCACTTCTGCTCCGACGGCTGCAAAGAGATCTTCGAGGAGGAGCCGGAGAAGTACGTGCAGTCCTGGCTGCCGGTGCACCAGATCTACCAGGGCAACTGCGGCGGTCCCGACCTGCCGGGGATTCTCGAGTTCTGCGGCATCAATGTCGGCAACGACAACCTGGACATCAAGGGGTCGCCGGACGAACAGCGTTGGAAGCAGTGGAAGGGCGTGGCCTGAGTCGACGGCCCGCCGTACTGAAACGCAGCACCGATAACTAAAACAAAGCGAGAAGGCCGGGGCGCGAGGCGCGCCGGCCGGGAGATAAGATCATGCCAGTACATGCTTATACGTCGGACTACACCGGCACCGTTCGCGATCTCGCGGAAAACTTTCATGGTAACCACGTGGTGTACGTCTGCTGGGAGCGGCATCTGCTGTTTTCCTGCCCGTTCGCCTTCCTGGTGCCGCCGCAGACCAGCTTCCGTACCCTGCGCGACCAGTTGATGGCCGAAGCCTACGGGGCGCACCCGCAGTGGGCGCAGATCGACTGGTCCCAGGTGAATTGGAGCGTCAGTGGCGCGCCGTTCGAGCCGCAGCTGGATAAAACCCTGGAGGAGCAGGGGCTCGACCATAAAGCCAGCCTGCGCTTCAGCACACCGGGCCTGGACGGCATGTCCGGCGCTGGAATCTGAGAGGTGGTGCGATGAGTTATGAAGTCAGAGTCGAGCCCACCGGCGATATCATCGAGGTCGACGAGGGGCAGACCATCCTCGACGCGGCGCTGCGCCAGGGGGTCTGGTTGCCGTTCGCCTGCGGTCACGGTACCTGCGCCACCTGCAAGGTGCAGGTGCTGGAGGGCGAGGCCGATATCGGTAACGCCTCGCCGTTCGCGCTGATGGATGTGGAGCGCGACGAGGGCAAGGTGTTGGCCTGCTGCGCCATCCCCGAGTCGGACCTGGTGATCGAGGCGGATATCGATGTCGACCCCGATTTCCTCGGCTACCCGGTGCGCGATTACATCGGCACCGTCACCGATATCATCGATCTGTCGCCGACGATCAAGGGGATCAGCTTCGAGCTGGATGGCGAGATGGCGTTCCAGGCCGGGCAGTACGTGAACCTGCGTATCCCCGGCGTGGAGGGCTCCCGCGCCTTCTCCATCGCCAACAAACCCAGCGACAAGCGCCGGCTGGAGCTGCACGTGCGCAAGGTGCCGGGCGGTGCCGGCACCACCTGGCTGCACGAGCAGCTGCAGGTGGGGCAGACGCTGGATATCTCCGGTCCCTACGGCCAGTTCTTCGTGCGCAAGGCCGATGCGCAGGATGCGATCTTCATCGCCGGCGGATCTGGTCTGTCCAGTCCGCAGTCGATGATTCTCGACCTGCTGGAGGAGGGCGACCAGCGCCAGCTCTACCTGTTCCAGGGCGCGCGCAATCTGGCCGAGCTGTATAACCGCGAACTGTTCGAGGGGCTGGAGCGCAACTATCCGAACTTCCACTACATCCCGGCGCTGAACGATCCGTTGCCGGAGGATCACTGGCAGGGCTTTACCGGTTTCGTCCACGAGGCGGCGATGAGTCACTTCGACAACCGTTTCAGCGGCCATAAGGCGTACTTGTGCGGGCCGCCGCCGATGATCGATGCGGCGATCACCGCGCTGATGCAGGGACGCCTGTTCGAACGCGATATCCATATGGAGCGCTTTGTCACAGCGGCCGATGGAGCCGGAGAGCAGACCCGTTCCGCGCTG
>QKGH01000319.1 GCA_003250495.1 Marinobacterium sp. | reverse complement strand
TCCGCCACGATCCCCATCTGCAGCGAGCGCGCCAGCGCCAGCATGGCGCTGATGATCTCCTCATCGTTACGGTTGCGACCGATACCCAGGACAAAGGAGCGGTCGATCTTCAGGTAATCGGCGCGCAACTCTTTCAGGTAACCGAGCGAGGAGTATCCAGTGCCGAAGTCGTCTATCGAGATGCGGATGCCGGCCGCCTCCAGGGCTGCCAAGTTGCTGCGTACCAGCGCCGAGTGGCTCATCAGCGTGGTTTCGGTGATCTCCACCACCAGACGATCGGTACCCAGGTGGTAGCGCCCCAGCGCCTGCAGCAGGCGGGAGGCGATATCGTCCCGGGCCATCTGCACCGCCGATACGTTCAGGCTCAGATAACGTACATCCAGCCCCTGCTCATCCCACGCTTTGAGCTGGTTGAGCACCTCCTCGATCTGCCAGGCACCGAGTTCGACGATCATGCCGCTCTCTTCCGCCACCGGGATGAACTCAGACGGCGAGACCCAATCGCCCTCTGGCGTCTGCCAGCGCATCAGTACCTCGACGCCGACCGGGCGCAGGGTATGGGAGTCGAAGATCGGCTGGTAGCGCATCGACAGTGCCGCACTGTTGGTCAGTGCGGCGCGCAACCCCTGCTCCAGGTCGACCCGTCGCTGCATCAGGTAGTCCATCTGCTGGTCGAAGAACCGGTACTGGTCGCGGCCATCGTGCTTGGCTTTGTACATCGCCAGGTCGGCCTGGCGCAGCAAGGTCGCCGGTTCGGTGTCGCCGCAGCGGCCGATGGCGATACCGACACTGGCGGTCAATTGGAAGCGGGTGCCGTTCAGCTCCACCGGCTGCGACAGCACGGAGATGACCCGGCGCGCCAGTTTCTCCAGATTCTGCTCCTCGACGTCCTGCGTGATCAGCATCGCGAACTCGTCGCCGCCGAGGCGCGCCAGGCAGATATCGCTGCTCACGGTATTACTGAGCCGTTTGACGGTGATGACCAGCAGCGTGTCGCCCTCGGCGTGTCCCAGGGTGTCGTTCACGCTCTTGAAGTTGTCCAGATCGATATACAGCAGTCCGACGCGACCGTAGCCATCGCCATTCAACGCCCCGGCCAGCTGTTCGGTCAGGCGCCGGCGGTTGGGCAACCCGGTCAGCTGGTCGTGAAACGCCAGGAACAGGGCGCGCTGCTCCGCCTCGCGCCGCGCGGTGACGTCCTCGTGGACGGCGATGAAATGGCTGATCGTGCCCTGCTCGTCGACGATCGGGGTGATGGTCTGGTCGACGATCAGGCGCTCGCCGCTCCGGGTGCGGTTGACCACCTCGCCACGCCACACCCGCCCCTTCAGGATGGTCTGCCAGAGGTCGGCGAAAAAGGGTTTACCATGCACGCCGGAGTTCAGCAGCGCCGGGGTATGCCCGACTACCTCGTCGGACTTGTAACCGGTCAGCTCGGTGAACGCGCGGTTGACCCATTCGACCCGGCCATGGGTATCGGTGATGATGACGGCGTTGGCCGTAGTGCTGATCGCCGTACCGAGCAGGTTCAGTTTATCGGCCATGCGGTTCTGGCGCCGCGCCATGGTCCAGAATACGGCCGAAACGATCAGGATCAGCAACAGGACGGCACCGAGCACCATGCCGATCTGCCCGATCTGGCGGTGCCAGTCGGCCAATCCGGCGGCGATGTCGTACTCGATGGTCAGCAGAATCGGGAACATCGACGTGGCGCGGTAGCTGAACTGCAGCTCGCGCTCATCGGCCCGCGCCACGAAACTGCCCCATTCGCGCTCGCGCAGGCGGCTGCGCAGCAGCTCGTCGACCATCCCCTGCTGATGCCGCTGCCCCCAGGTGCTGGGTTCGCCGACCAGCGGCACGCCATCGTAGCGAAACAGCGTCAGCGCCACCGGCAGACGCTCCACCAGCGGCCGGAACTGCTCCCGGATCGCATTGGGGTTCAGCACCGCGACTATCCAGCCCGCCGGCGCGCGGCCGCCGCCCGGGCCGTGAAAAGGCATGCAGATCGGTAACTGGAAGGTACCCTGGGGAGCCAGCAGCTGGGTCAGCGTGCGCCCCTGCAACACCCGCGAGAAACGCAGTACGGCGGCCAGGTTGGCTTCGCGCAGGCAACTCAACCCCTGCGTCTGCTGGCCGATCGCCCCCGGCACCGAGCTGGCCAGTACCAGGCCCTCATTGGACAGCACCGCCAGCTCTCGCAGTTGCGGTGTCATCTCCGTTTGAGTCTGCAGATAGCCCTGAAACTGCTGCGGCTGTAGCAGCAACTCGGGCTGGTACTGCAGTTGCGAGCGGATGCTGCTCATCCGCCCATAGACATCCTGCACGCTACGTACGACGCCGCTTTCGACGCTGTGTACCAGCATTTCGGACTGATCCAGTATCGCCTGCCGTTCGCGCGTCTCACCCAGCCAGTAAAACAGCAGGTACATCAACACCAGGCCGACAGCCAGCAGGGTACCGATGACGGGGATGAAATAAAGGCGACTCCAGATCAATGGCGCAGTTCCAAAAACAGCCTATAGTTCGCGATCATAACCATTCGGACGAGCGATGACACCATGAACCTGCGGCGCCTTGCGTTATGTCACCTAATGCTGTCACTTCTGCTACTGATCGGTATCGGGTTCGCCCCGCTAAGCCAGGCCGACGATCGCCTGCAGCAGATCCGGACACGCAATGAGCTGCGCGTCTGCATCTGGCCCGACTACTTCTCCATCGCCGCGCGGCATCCGAAAACCGGCGCCCTGGAGGGGATCGATATCGAGCTGGCCCAGGCGTTCGCGCAGGATCTGGGCGTACCGGTGCGGTTTGTCGAAACCCACTTCGGCCGTTTCATGGACGACATCGAGAACGACCGCTGCGATATCGGCATGTTTGCCATCGCCATCACCGCGGCCCGCGCCGAGCGCATCGACTACAGCGCCCCCTATCTCGCCAGCCATATGTACGGCATCACCACGGCCACCCACTCCCGCCTCAAGCAGTGGATCGACATCGACCAGCCCGGCTCGGTGGTCTGCGTCCAGCAGGGAACCTATATGGAGAGCTACATGCGCTCCCAGCTGAAACACGCCCAGCTGCTGGTGGTGAGCGACCCGCGCGAGCGCGAGCAGGCGGTGCTGTCGGGACGCGCCGATCTGTTCATCACCGACTACCCCTACTCACGCAAGGCGCTGCGCTTCTACGACTGGGCCCGCCTGATCCAGCCGGAGGAGCTGAACACACCGCGCCCGTTCCGCTACGCCTATGCCGTGGCCAAGGGCCAGCCGGACTGGCTGGCACGGGTCAACCAGTTCGTCAGCGCGATCAAGCAGGATGGCCGGCTGGCACGGGCGGCGGCCCATTACGACCTGACGCCGATCGTGGTGCTGGATCAGGACAACTGAATCAGGTTGTGCTCGATGGCGTAGCGCACCAACCCCGCCGCGGTCTGGATATTGAGCTTGGTCTTGATGTTCTGGCGATGGGTCTCGACGGTGCGCACCGAGATATCCAGCTCCCGCGCGATCTCCTTGTTGTTGCGCCCCTCGGCCAGCAGCTTCAGCACCATCTCCTCGCGCCGAGTCAGCACCCCGGTACCGGGCGGACTGGGCGGTTCGTCGAAACGGCTGAACAGGGTCTGGGAGGCGCCGGCGCTGAAGTAGGTGCCGCCCTGGTCGACGGTTTCGATCGCCTTGACCATCTCCTCCGACGACACATCCTTCAGGATATAGCCACGGGCACCGGACTGGATCAGTTGCAGGATATACTCGCGGTTGTCATGCATGCTGAGGATCAGCACCTTGATCTCCGGATGCTGCTGGCATAGCTGGCGGGTGGCGTCGAACCCGTTCAGCACCGGCATCGACACATCCATCAGCATCACATCGGGATGGTGACGCGCCGCGCACGCCAGCGCTTCCGCACCATTGGTCGCCGTGGCCACCACCTCGATCCCGGCCTCATCCTCCAGCCGCGAGCGGATGCCGTCGAGCACCAACGGATGGTCGTCGACCAGCACAACCCGAATCACTTTCGCCGTCATCTGTTCCACCTCTCAGGCCGGTTGTTCGCTAGCCACCTGCGATTCGCGCAGCGGCAGGCGGATCCACAAGCGCGTCCCCTCGCCCGGACTCGACGCCAGGCGATATTCGCCGCCGAGCAGCTCGACCCGCTCGCGCATGTTGCGCAGGCCGATCCCCGGCGCCCGCGCCGCCAGCGCCGCATCGAAGCCGCGCCCGTTGTCGCGCAGCTCCAGCCGCACGGTGTCGGCAACGGTATCGATCTTCAGCCCCACCTCGGTGGCATCGGCATGCCGCTCAATGTTGGTCAGCGCCTCCTGCACCAGGCGGTACAGGGTGATCTCGATATCTTCGGGCAGGCGTTGCGCCGGCAGCGCCAGCGACAACCGCACCCGCACCTCGCTGCGCTCGGTGAAGCGGTCCAGCAGGCTCGCCAGCGCCCGTTCCAGCCCCAGGTCGTCGAGGATACTGGGTCGCAGGTCGTGGGAGATACGCCGCACCTCCTGGATCGCCTCGTTCAACACTTCGCGTCCGGCGCGCAGATCGTCCAGTCCGTCCATGTTGCCCTGCCCCAGTTTACGGCCCGCCAGCTCCATCCGGTACAGCACCGATACCATCAGTTGATTGATGCCGTCGTGCAGTTCGCGCGAGAAACGCCGCCGGTCCTGTACGTGCAGTTGGATCGAACGATGCGCCAGCGCGCGCAGGCGCTCATCGGCCAGGCGACTCTCGTGCAGGTTGGTGGCGACGCCGAGCAGGATGATGATCAGTACCGAGCCGAACACGATCACGCTGACGGTGAAGAAGTTCTCGCGAATATTGCGGTTGACCTCGTTGCGCATCCGGCCCAGCTCGTGGGCGATATCGTCGACGTAGAGACCGGTACCGAACATCCAGCCCCACTCCGGAATACTCACCACATAGCCGAGCTTCTCCTCGACCTCGTCGCGCGACGGCTTCTTCCACAGGTAGGGGTGATAACCGCCGCCGTCGGCGGCGACCCGCAGCAGGTCGCGGATCACGTAGTTGCCGCGGTAGTCCTGCAGGTCGAGCAGCGGCTGCCCCACCAGTTCCGGCTGGCGTGGATGGACCAGGTTGACGCCATTGGCGTCGTAGACGAAGAAGTAGCCATCCTCGCCGAAGGTCAGGTCGTGCAGGATCTGCTTGACCCGCGCCTGCGCCGCGGCGGGGTCGGCGCCGGCATGGGCGACCTCCTGCCGCACCAGGGTCTGCGCCAGCTCCACGTAGTGGCGCAGCTCGCGTCGCTTCGACGCCAGCAGGCTCTGCTCGAAGATCGCACTCTCCTGATCCGCCAGCAGACGAGCGCCCTTGACCCCGAACCAGGTGGTCAGGGTCGTTACCACCAGTACCGGCAGGATCGCCAACAGCATGATTTTTATTTTCAGCGGCATCCGGAACTCCTCCACGGCGGCGGGCAGAAACGCAGAAGCCGGTTGCAGTCACCTGCCCCCGGCTTCTCCTTGCCCACTGCGTGCGGTTATACCAAACCGAACCAGCTCGGGGCGACCATGATAGCGATAACGATGGTCACCTGCAGCAGGATGAACGGCATCACCCCTTTGTAGATATCCAGCGTCGTTACCTGCGGCGGCGCCACCCCTTTCAGGTAGAACAGCGAGAAGCCGAACGGCGGCGTCAGGAAGCTGGTCTGCAGGTTCATCGCGATCAGGATTGCGAACCACAGCGGTGCGATGCCGAGATTATCGGCCACCGGCGCCAGGATCGGCACGATGATGAAGGCGATCTCGACGAAGTCGATGAAGAAACCGAGGATCAGGATCGCGATCATCGACAGGATCAGGAACCCGGTGGCGCCGCCCGGCAGATCCGACAGTACCTCTTCCACCAGAGAGTCGCCGCCGGTGTAGCTGAATGCCATCGAGAAGGCGGTCGCACCGAGCAGGATCGCGAATACCATCGCCGTGACCTTCACCGTCTCCAGCGCCGCCTCGTACATCATCGACCAGCTGAACTGACGGTAGATCACCGCCAGCAACAGCGCACCGACCCCGCCCAGCGCCGAGGACTCGGTCGGCGTGGCGATACCGGCGAAGATCGATCCCAACACCACCAGCACCAGGGCCAGCGGCGGCACGATGGAGGTGACCGCCTTGAGGTAGAACTGGCGCTTGTTCAGACTCTCGTCGCGCGGCAGCGCCGGGGCCGACTCCGGTTTCAGCCAGGAGTAGATCAGGATGTAGATCAGGTAGGCGCCAATCAGCACGAAGCCGGGCCCTACCGCGGCCTTGAACAGATCGCCCACCGGGATGCCGAGTACATCGCCGAGGATGATCAGGATGATCGACGGCGGAATGATCTGCCCCAGGGTACCGGAAGCACAGATGGTGCCGCAGGCCAGGCGCTTGTCATAGTTGTACTTCATCATCACCGGCAGCGAGATCAACCCCATCGCCACGACAGAGGCGCCGACCACCCCGGTCGAGGCCGCCAGCAGCGCGCCGACCAGTACGGTGGAGATCGCCAGGCCGCCGCGGACACGGCCGAACAGCTGACCCATCGACTCCAGCAGCTGTTCCGCCAGGCGCGTACGCTGCAGCACGATGCCCATGAAGATAAACAGCGGCACCGCCATCATGGTGGTGTTTTCCATGATGCTTTGGATACGGAAAGGCATGAACGCGAAGATCTCCGGACCCTCGGCGAACACCCCGAACATCAGCGCCACACCACCGAAGATGTAGGCGACCGGAAAGCCGACCAGCAACATCAGCAGGGCGGCGAAAAACATGGTAATACCGATCATCGTCAGACCCCGTGCTGTCAGTGTTGCGGCGGCACGTAGCCGTCGTCCGTATGATGTCCCTGCAGCGTATTGATCGACCTCAGCATCAGGCCGATACCGCTGATGAAGTTGAAGAACATCGCAAACGGAATCACCGATTTGATGATCCAGCGGTAGGGCAAGCCGCCCGGGTCGCCGGAGCTCTCGCCGATCTCGAACGCCTCACGGGCGAAATCGACGCCGTACCAGGCCACCAGCAGCGTAAACGGCACCAGCAGCAGCAGCGTGCAGATCAGGTCGATCCACGCCTTCTGGTGCAGCTCCAGCTTGTCGTAGATGATGTCGACGCGGACATGGCCGCCGGCTTTCAGCGTAAAGGGGATACCGAGCATGAACATGGCCGCGAACAGGTGCCACTCCAGCTCCTGCATCCCGATCGAGACACGGTTGAACAGGTAACGCGCGACGACGTCATAGAAAACGTTGAACAGCAGCAGGATGAACAGGACCGCCGCAATCCTGCCGAGCAGGTCCGAGAAGCGGTCGATCGTCTGTTCAAGACGCAACAAAAACATGATGAAAACCCCAGGGTGCGAGGAAAAACAGGGTGCGCAAACGCTCCAGAGCGGGAGATCATACGCCCCGGAGCGTCGCAGTGAAAGTTGGCTTACTCAGCCATGCTGTTCAGGTACGCACGCTCGCCGATGTCGGTCCAGACCCGGGTCAGCTTCAGGTAGGCCGCCTGGGAGTCGAGGATCTCCTTGGCCAGCGGATCGGCAGCGGCCGCCTCGGCCAGCAACTCGTCGTTGGCCTTTTTCAGCGCCGCGATCACCTCCGGCGGGAAGTCCTTGACCTGGACGTTCGGGTACTCGCTCTTCATCTTGGCCCAGTTTTCAGCCGACACGTGGTGCGAGTTGATGGTCATGTCGTAGGCGGAGACCTTCATCGCCGTCATCAGGATCTGCTGCAGGTCGGCCGGCAGGCTGTCGAACTTCTTCTTGTTGATCAGGAACTGCAGCTCGGTGGCCGGTTCGTGCCAACCGGTGTAGTAGTAGGGCGCGATCTTGTGAAAGCCCATGCGCAGGTCCATGGCCGGGCCGATCCACTCCAGCGCGTCGATGGTGCCGCGCTCCAGCGAGGTGTACAGCTCGCCCGGGGCGATGTTGGTCGGGCTCGCGCCGAGTTTGGCCAGGACCTCGCCGGCAAAGCCCGGGATACGCATCTTCAACCCTTTCAGGTCGTCGACGGACTTGATCTCTTTGCGGAACCAGCCGCCCATCTGCACGCCGGTGTTACCGCCGGGTACCGAGATCAGGCCGAACGGCTCGTAGACTTTCTGCATCAGTTCCATGCCGCCGCCGTAGTAGAACCAGCCGTACTGCTCGGTGGCGATCATGCCGAACGGCATGGTGGTGAAATAGAGGGTGTTGGGGACCTTGCCTTTCCAGTAGTAGGAGGCGGAGTGGCCCATGTCGTACTGACCGGCACGCACCATGTCGAACACACCGAGGGCCGACTTATGTTTGTTGGCGGTATCGATCTCGATCTTCAGACGCCCATCGGACATCTTCTCGGCCAGGTCGGCCATCTCGCGGGCCGGTACGCTGAAGGTACCGAAGTTGGTCGGCCAGGTTTCCGCCAGCTTCAGGCGATACACCTTGTCCGCCGCATGGGCGGGGGCGATCAGGGCCGCCGCACAGGCCGCCGCCGCGATCACTTTGCGCGCAAAGTTGAATTTCAGCATTGTTGTTATGTCCTTTTGTTGGGGTAATAGCCTACAGCTTAGACGCTGTTGTGGCAGTGGACAGTCTGGCAGGAACAAAACCAGCGCCCCATTCGCAATAGCGCGCAGAAACGCGATGGAAAGCACGTAGTTCCCGGACAATCTCTCAGTAGTAATACGTAGGTAGTTAGTTGAGCGGAGTAATAAAAAAGGCGGCACCCGGCCGCCCTTCTATCTATATGGAGTTGCCCATCAGCAGCTAAACCTGTGGGTCATCTCCAGCAGGGTCTCGGTATGGCCCACCACCTCGGTGGAGAAACTGCCGATCTCGCGGCTGCGGTCCGACCCCCGCGCCACGTTATCGTGCACCGAACTCATGCTCTGGGCGATCGCCTGTGCCGTCGCCGCGATCTGCTCGATACTGGCCGCCTGCTGCTGGTTGCGGTCACCGACCTCGCCGAACAGCTGGCGGATATTGCCGATCTCGTTCACCGCTTCGCTGCCACGCCGGCGCCCGCCTTCGACCTGGCTCTGCCCCCCCTCCATGGCGGCGAGGATCTGTTTCAGCTGGGTCTGCATATCGGTCACGATGCCATTGATCCCGGCCGTGGCCGCTACCGTTTTCTCCGCCAGCGCCCGCACCTCGTCCGCCACCACCGAGAAGCCGCGCCCGGCCTCGCCGGCGCGGGCCGCCTCGATCGCCGCGTTCAACGCCAGCAGGTTGGTCTGTTCCGCCAGACCGTTGATCATTTCGGTCACGCCGTCGACCCGGGCCGATGCCGCGCTCAGCTCGTTGAGCTGGCGATGGAGGGTATTGAACAGTTCCGACAGCAGCTCCAGCGAACCGAGCGCATCGGTGATCACCACCCCACCCTTGTCGGTGGCCTGCTGTGCCTGGCTGGACAGACGGTTGGTCTCCTCGGAGGCGCGCGCCATCTCCGCCACGGTCTGGCTGATCTCCTCCACCGCGGCCGCCACCGAGCTGGTATCCGACGCCACCTGCTCGCTTTCGCGAACCTGGACGTTCAGCGTATCGCTCAGTTGCAGCGACATCCGCTGCAGCTGGTCGCTGCTGCCCTTGACCCCGTTCAGCACGCCGCCGAGCTGCTGGGTCAGGTGGTTGACCGCACTGCCGAGGCGGTCGAACTCGTCCTGGCGCCCCTGGTTCACCGGCATCCGCAGCGCCAGGTCACCCGCGGCGATCCGCTCCAGCGACGCCACCGTGGCCCCCAGCGAACGGCTCGAGCGCTGCCAGATCATCAGCAACAGCAGGACACTGACCAGCGCCACCGCGACCCCGGCCAGCAGGATCGTCAGCCGGGCGCGGGTGCCCGCCGCCTCCGCCGTACTGCGGGCACCGGCCAACTGCGCCAGGACCTGTTCCAGCCGCGACTCGACCTGCCCGTTCAGTGTCGCCAGATGGGTTTCCGCTTCCGCTTCGGCCGCGCGCTGTGCCGCAACCAGCGTGCCGAGCTGCTGCACCACCTGATCGATGCCGGCCAGTTGCTCCTCGAACGCCTCCAGGAAATCCAGCTCCTGCAGGTTCTTGCGCAGATCCCGCATCGCCTGGGCGTAGAGCTCGAGACTCTCACCGCTGCGCTGTTCGATCACCTGGTAGACGGCATCTTTCACTACCCGGAAAGGCTGGCGCATGAAGGAGAAGATCGACTTTTCGAAGGCGTCGAGTTTGCCGATCACCTCGGCGCGCTGGCCGTCGTCGTTGCTGAGCCCGATCTGCGCTATCGCCTGCAGCGCCCGTTGCCGCGCCGCCACCCAGCCGGACAGGGTCGTCGCCAGGCCATCGGCCGCCGGCAGCCCCTGCCGCTTAAGGTCCGCCAGCAGCGCCTGCTTGCCCTGCAGCAACTGCCCCAGCTCCGCTTCCGCACCGGCCCCGGCCAGGCGCGAGGCGGTCGACACATCGGCCTTCAGATTGCTGAGGCCGATCACCCAGCGCCCCAGGCGATCGACCTGGGCCGCCGCCTGGTTCTGACTGTTCAACGCATTCAGGGAGAGATAGCTCAGCAGGCCGAACCCCAGCGTGGTCAGCACCACGACCAGCAGCAGGCTCTGCTTGAAACCCAGCTTCATAGACGACATTGGATGGCTCTCAGGTTGCTTTCCGGTGTTGTTAGGCGGACCTGCAGCCAAGCTGCCCGGTCCGCCTTCGCTTAACTGTTGTCAAAAGACAACACTATCAAGCGCTTGACTTTAGTCGAATAACAACGCCGATAACAAGCCCTATCGCCTTGTATTCAGGTCGGTTTTAGTCGCCGCTGCCGCTATGGCGCAGGCGTTCCAGCTCGTCGCGCAGCTGCGCGGCCTTCTCGAACTCGAGGTTGCGCGCCGCTTCGTACATGCGATCCTCGAGCTGCGGCCAGCTCGTGGCTGTTCAGGCGCCGCTCGTCGACGCGGTACTCCGCCTCGGCCTCCGCCACCCGCCGGCTGCTGCGCGTAGATTTGCGTCCCGGAATGGTGTTGGCCCCCTCCATGATATCGGCCACCGATTTGACGATCCCCTTCGGCGTGATGCCATGCTCCTCGTTAAAGGCAATCTGTTTGTGCCGGCGCCGCTCGGTCTCGTCGAGGGCGCGCTGCATCGAACCGGTAATGCGATCGGCATAGAGGATGGCACGGCCGTTGACGTTGCGCGCGGCACGACCGATGGTCTGGATCATCGAGGTTTCCGAGCGCAGGAACCCCTCCTTGTCGGCATCGAGGATCGCCACCAGCGCCACCTCCGGCATGTCGATCCCCTCGCGCAGCAGGTTGATCCCGACCAGCACATCGAACTCGCCGATGCGCAGGTCGCGGATGATCTCGACCCGCTCCACGGTATCGATATCGGAGTGCAGGTAGCGCACTTTGATCCCGTGTTCGGCCAGGTACTCGGTCAGGTCCTCGGCCATGCGCTTGGTCAGCACCGTGACGACGATCCGCTCGTTGCGTGCCGCCACCTTGCGGATCTCGCCGAGCAGGTCGTCGACCTGGGTCGAGGCCGGGCGGATCTCCACCACCGGGTCCACCAGACCGGTGGGGCGCACCACCTGCTCCACCACCTGCTCGGCATGCTCGGCCTCGTATTTGCTCGGCGTGGCGGAGACGAAGATCATCTGCGGCGCCAGCCGCTCCCACTCCTCGAACTTCAGCGGCCGGTTGTCCAGCGCCGACGGCAGACGGAAGCCGTACTCCACCAGCGTCTCCTTGCGCGAGCGGTCGCCGCGGTACATCGCCCCGAGCTGCGGCACGGTGACGTGGGACTCGTCGATCACCACCAGAGCATGATCGGGCAGGTACTCGAACAGCGTTGGCGGCGGCTGACCGGGACCGCGCCCCGACAGGTAACGCGAGTAGTTCTCGATGCCGGAGCAGTAACCCAGCTCCAGGATCATCTCGATATCGTACAGGGTGCGCTGCTCCAGCCGCTGCGCCTCGACCAGCTTGTCGGCCTCGCGCAGCTGCTTGAGCCGTTCGCGCAGCTCCTCCTTGATATGTTCGACCGCCGCCAACAACACCTCGCGCGGCGTCACGTAGTGGGTTTTCGGATAGATCGTGGCGCGCGGCACCTTGCGCAGCACCTCGCCGGTCAGCGGATCGAAATAGCTGATCTGCTCGATCTCGGCATCGAACAGCTCGATCCGCACCGCCTCGCGCTCCGATTCCGCCGGGAACACGTCGATCACGTCGCCGCGTACGCGGTAGGTACCACGGTGCAGCTCGACGTCGTTACGGGTGTACTGCAGCTCCGCCAGCCGGCGCAGCAGCGCGCGCTGATCGATCACATCGCCGCGGTCCAGGTGCAGCATCATCGACAGGTAGGATTGCGGGTCGCCCAAACCGTAGATCGCCGACACGGTGGCGACAATGATCGCGTCCTCGCGCTCCAGCAGCGCCTTGGTCGCCGACAGCCGCATCTGCTCGATATGGTCGTTGATCGACGCGTCCTTCTCGATGAAGGTGTCTGACGAGGGTACGTAGGCTTCCGGCTGGTAGTAGTCGTAGTAGGAGACGAAATACTCCACCGCGTTATCGGGGAAGAATTCGCGGAATTCGCCGTACAGCTGCGCCGCCAGGGTCTTGTTGTGGGCCAGGATGATGGTGGGCCGCTGCACCGCCGCGACCACATTGGCGATGGTGAAGGTCTTGCCGGAACCGGTCACGCCGAGCAGCGTCTGCGCCGCCAGCCCCGACTCCAGGCCGTCGACCAGGGCGGCGATGGCGGCGGGTTGATCGCCCGCCGGCGCAAAGCGTGAATGGACCTTGAATCTCTGCTTCATCCTTCTATCCTGAACTGCAACGGCAAACGCCCGAGTATAGCGCGACCCGGGGCAACGGACAGCGCATTTCCTATTGGCAACTTTATTTCCGTTTTGCGCAGAAAGGGTGGTTTTTTACCGCCGCAGGGATTTAGCGCCGGGAGCGAATGGAGTATGATTTTCCGGTTTCACTTCAGCTAGATTTCAGGCACTGATAGCAAGAGGACAAAGGCTTGGACGTGCAACTTTCCAACCGCGTAAACAGCATCAAACCCTCACCCACGCTGGCGGTCACCAACCGCGCAGCCGAGCTGCGCGCTGCGGGTAAAGATATTATCGGCTTGGGCGCCGGTGAACCCGATTTCGATACTCCCGAGCACATCAAGGCGGCAGCCATCACGGCCATTAACAACGGCTTCACCAAGTACACCGCCGTCGACGGTACGCCTGCGCTGAAGAAAGCGATCATTGCCAAATTCGAGCGCGAAAACGGCCTGAAATATGAAGCGAATCAGATCCTGGTCTCCAGCGGCGGCAAACAGAGCTTTTTCAACCTGTCGCTGGCACTGCTGAACCCCGGCGATGAAGTCGTCATCCCGGCGCCCTACTGGGTCTCCTACCCGGATATGGTGCTGGTCGCCGACGGCAAGCCGGTGATCATCACCACCACCCAGGCGCAGCGTTTCAAGATCACCCCGGCCCAGCTGGAGGACGCGATCACCGAGCGCACCAAGCTGGTGGTACTGAACAGCCCCTCCAACCCGACCGGCGTGGCCTACACGCTGGACGAGCTGAAAGCGCTGGCCGAGGTGCTGAAGCGCCATCCGCAGGTGCTGATCGCCACCGACGACATGTACGAGCATATCCGCTTCAACGACCTGCCGTTCTGCAACATCCTGAACGCGGCGCCGGAGCTGTATGACCGCACCATCGTGCTGAACGGCGTCTCCAAGGCTTACTCGATGACCGGCTGGCGTATCGGCTACGCGGCAGGCCCGGCCAAGCTGATCGGCGCGATGAAGAAGGTGCAGTCACAGAGCACCTCCAACCCGAACTCCATCGCCCAGGTCGCCGCCCAGGCTGCACTGGAGGGTCCGCAGGAGTGCGTCGCCGAGATGGTCAAGGCGTTCAGCGCCCGCCACGACTTTGTCGTCGCTGCCCTGAACCAGATCGAAGGGGTCGACTGCATCCGCGCCGACGGCACCTTCTACGCCTTCCCGAACTTCCAGCAGGTGATCGACAGCCGCCCCGAGTTCGCTGACGATATCGCCCTGGCCGAGTTCCTGTTGATCGAAGCCGGCGTCGCCCTGGTACCGGGTTCCGCATTCGGCGCGCCCGGCAACCTGCGCCTCTCCTTCGCCACCGGCATGGAGACCCTGCAGGATGCGATTGCCCGTATTGCACGGGCGCTCGCGCGCTGATCCGGCAACCGTAACGAGAAGGGGCAACACGCCCCTTCTTCTTTATCCGTCTTGTGCCGCCAGGGAGAGATGCCGTTGAAAACCCGCGTCATCAACGAACTGTTCAAACAGACCGGGCTACCGACCCTGCTGCTCGACGAGGACGATCCCGAATGGCATAACGAGGCGTTCGCGGCACTGCCCGACGCGGTGCGCGACGAATTGCTGAAACGGGTCGCCCAGGAGCAGCAGAGCCAGCACTTCGAATGGGCGGGCCACCGCTTCGAGCTGCTGATCACCGGCCGCCACCGCCTGCTGCTGGGGATTCCCGGCGGCAACCGCGAACTGCAACGCGCGCTCCTTGCACAGCTGCCGCCGGCGCTCGATGCGGGCGGCGACCCCTGGCTCAACTGCGCCACGCTGCTCGGACCGCTGCTGGGCTGGAACCACTGCGCCGCGGTCAAGCACAAGAGCCCGAACGCCGACGATCTGCTCGGCTACTGGCGCAAAGGCACCTTGCAGGCGCCGCGCCACCTGCCGCTGGAGAACAGCTTCGCACTGCAGCTGTACGCCGCCAACGACGAACAGTTACTGCTACCGAACCCGCGCAAGCAGTATCCGGACGACCCGCTGCTGAGCGGCAACGGCGACAGCCTCTGCATCGCGCAACGGGTCGATATTCCCGGCAACGATGGCAAACGCAACGCCGCCGGCTACCTCTGCGTCTGGGGCAAACCCGAGGTCGAGCAGCTGCAGGCGGCCCGGACCCTGCTGCCACTGGCCGCCGATCTGGTCTCCGCCCACCTGCAACGCCAGCAGCTCAACGACAGCGATAGCGATTTTGACCTGCCCAACTTTCCGACCGACGACCTCACCGGGCTGCCGGGACGCACGGCGTTCGACGCCACCCTGGAGAGCTTCGAGGCGCACTATCGCCATACCCACCAGGACTGCCTGATGGCGATGATCGATATCAATGGCCTCTCCGCCATCAACAGCGAACGCGGCATCGAGTTTGGCGACCAGCTGCTGCGCCAGCTGGCCCAGCACCTGCTGCAGATCTGCCGCCGCCAGGACCGGGTGTTCCGCTTCGGCGGCGACGAATTCATGCTGCTACTGCCGCTGCGGGGCAAGGTACCGCCGCTGCAGGAGCGTATCAGCCAGATCGAAAAAGAGTTCCGTACGCAGACCTCGCTTAACCGATTCAGTGTTAGCATGGGGCTCGCCCGGTTGTCGGAAACCCGAGGCAGCAGCGACGATCTGATGCTACTGACCGACCAGAGACTGCGAGAAGCCAAACAACAGCAGCAACGTTAGCAGAGCGATCCGGCCCATTAACGGAATAGCGCCGCCCAGCTCGCCCTGCACTCAGGAGACGCGTAATGACTTTGCAGAACAAGTTAATGAGCTCCACCCTCTTGTTCGCCCTCAGCTTCAGCCTGCCCGCTTCGGCCGGCGCCCTGAACGACCTCTATCAACGCGCACTGGACAACGATCCGCAACTGAAGGCGGCCGAAGCCACCTATATGGCCGACCGCGAAGCCCTGCCCCAGGCGCGCGCGGGCCTGCTGCCCCAGGTCGGCGCCAGCGCGGACACTACCAACTACGACACCCGCAGCACCGACGGTAACGGCCACGGCTACACCCTGTCACTGAGCCAGCCGGTGTTCGACGCCAGCGCCTGGTTCACCTTCCGCCGCGGCGAGGTGTTGAGCGAGAAGGCCAACCTGACCTTCAGCCTGGCGCAGCAGACCCTGATCCGCCGCACCGTGGAAACCTATCTCAACGTGCTCAGCGCACAGAGTGCGCTGGAGCTGGCCCAGGCCCGCGAACGCGCCCTGAAACGCCGTCTCGACCAGGTCAACGCCCAGTTCGAGGTGGGCCTGATCGCGATCACCGACGTGCTCGACGCCCAGGCCTCCTACGACGATGCCGCCGTGCAGCAGATCGATGCCGAGGGCGCCCTGCGCAACAGCTACGAAGCGCTGGAGCGCCTGGGCGGTACGCCGATGGATACGATCGCCGCGCTGCGGGCCGATTACCCGATCGAATCGGTCACCCCGAACCGGCCCGACGACTGGCTGGAGCGCGCCCTGCTCGACAACCTCTCCTACCGCATCAGCGAATATGACTATGAGGCGGCACGCCGCTCCCTGCAGATCGCCCGCTCCGACCGCCTGCCCACGCTGTCGATCGAGGCCACGTCGGGCGAATCGACCATCAAGGGCAATCAGAGCAACGCCAACACCATCGCCCTGTCCCTGGCGGTACCGCTCTACACCGGCGGCTCGCTCAGTTCCGGCGTACGCCAGGCCAGCCAGCGCCAGCGCGCCACGCTGTTCACCCAGGAGGATATGCGCCGCGATGTGATCGAGCAGACCCGCACCCTGCTGCGTGCACTGAACACCAGCGTAGAGAGCGTCAAGGCCCGTGCGCAGAGCATCAAATCCAGGGAGACGGCATTGAAGGCCACGGAGGAGGGGTTCCAGGTCGGCACCCGTAACGTGGTCGATGTACTGAACGCCGAGAATGCGCTGTACCAGGCCCTGCTCGACTACGCCAACGCCCGCTACGATCATGTGCGCACGCTGTTCCAGTTCAAGCAGGCGGTCGGCTCGCTGAGCCCGGGCGATCTGCAGGCACTGGACGCCTGGCTGGAGTCCTGAGCCGACACCAGACCGCGCTGTTGATGCAGCGGCTGCTAATGCGGTAATGACTGACTCAAGCGAGAAGCGCCGACCAACAGTCGGCGCAAGAAGAACCTAAAGCCGCATCAGTGTACGGTGGGGTTGTCGTCGTCGCTGTCGAGCATGATCGGGTGACCGTCGGCATCGTGACCAATAGCGCCCTCCTCCAATGCCCGCTCCAGCAGTTGCTGCACCAGCATCTCGGTCAGGTGGGCGCTGACGATGATACCGGCAGGCGGATCGCCCTCGAACATCTCCTCATCGACCAGGTCGTCGCCGCGCAGGCCGAGCAGCAGCGGATTCTCCAGAATCAGCGGCGCCAGGTCGTCCGGCGTGAAGATGGCGTGATCCGACGCTACCAGCAGCGCCAACTGGCCGGCATCGTGAGGCCCGTCGCCGAGCTGGCGCAGGAAATCATGCTCCGCCTGGGTGAACAGCTCGCTGAGATGACTGCGCCCCCGTGCCGGCACGAACTCGCCCGCCTCGGCATAATCTATCCCGCTCACGGCCGGCACGCTGTCCAGTTCATGGGCATCGACCAGCACCCGCCCCTCGGAATCGACATCCAGCCAACTGCGATTGACCGCCACCGCCAGCAACCCCTCCAGGGCCGCCGCGATGATATTGCTGCTGACGATTGCACCGACACAGGGGTTATGCACCTCGCGCTCATCCTCGACCAGATCGCTGGCACGGGCGGAGAGCAGCTTGGGATCTTCGGCGATCAGTGCGGCCAGCTCCCCGCCGGGCAGCCAGAGCTGGGTGTTGCAGACGCGATGCGCGGTCAGGTAGGGCTCCACCTCGCCATTGTCGACCATCGCCTGCACATACTCTCTGCGCACCTGATCCAGCAACTCGGCCAGTTTGCGACTCATCTCATGCCTCCGGACGGTTCTGCTTATCGATCGACAACATCTGCCCGGGATTCGGACAGCGGCGTCAGCTATAGGGTATCAGGCAAGGGACCGGACGCCACCCTCAGTGAATGGTGATGCCGACCGGCTGCACCTGGTCTTTCATCCGGTCGAACGCATGGCGCAGCTCGGACAACGGCATCAGGCCGTAATCGAGCGGTTCCGCCGGCAGCTCATACCAGTCGAGGGACCAGATCCGCGTCATCAGCTCATACTCGCCGACCAGCGCGTCGAGCAGGATCATCACCGCCTCGACGCGCGGATCCATCTCCAGGATATCGGGCGCGTCGGTCATGTAGATCGCCAGCTGCAGCTTACCGCCGATCAGCCGCAGCGAGCACCAGAACTCGTCGATCTCGCACAGCTCTTCGCCCATGTTGACGAAGGCCGGCACCGGGTCGTAACGGTTGTTGAAGGCGCGGAAGTTGATGCCGCTGAGCTCCGGCGCCGCACCGACGACGCTGAGCACGGCATGGATCGACTCCGGATAGCCGTCGCAGCCGAACACCATGTCCACCGGCCCCTCATCCGTTTCACGCTCGAAATGGAACGTCAGGTTGCGATCGATCTTCTGCAGGCTGTCGCGGTAGGCGCTCAGCAGCGACTCCGCTTCGAACTGCATGTCGCCACGGGTTCCAAGCAGCTGGTCGAGCGTCTGCTCGAGCTGTTGCCAGAATGCCTCTATGTGCTTGCTGTCGTTACTCATCTTGCGTTGTCGGTCGGGTAATAGGAAAGCGCCTAGGTGCGTGGAACCACGACACCGGTCTGGCCCTGGTATTTGCCGTTACGGTCGCGATAGGAGGTTTCGCACACCTCATCGGCGCCCAGGAACAGCATCTGAGCCACACCCTCGTTGGCGTAGATCTTCGCCGGCAGTGGCGTCGTGTTGGAGAACTCCAGCGTTACATGGCCCTCCCACTCCGGCTCCAGCGGCGTCACGTTGACGATGATGCCGCAGCGCGCATAGGTACTCTTGCCCAGGCAGATGGTCAGCACATCGCGCGGAATGCGGAAGTATTCGACGGTACGCGCCAGCGCAAAGGAGTTGGGCGGGATGATGCAGACATCCGACTGCACATCGACGAAGCTGCCGTCGTCGAAGTTTTTCGGATCGACGATGGAGGAGTTGATGTTGGTGAAGATCTTGAACTCATCGGCGCAACGAACGTCGTAGCCGTAGCTCGACGTACCGTAGGAGACGATCGCCTGGCCGTTCGTTCGCCGTACCTGAGACGGCTCGAACGGTTCGATCATCTTGTGTTCCGCCGCCATACGACGAATCCAGCTGTCGGATTTGATACCCATAAAAACTCTTTGCACACCCTGGTCACGAACGCTTTTCAGCCCGCCATTCTATTCCTTTGGGGCTAAAAAATCCGCCCCCTTTTGGCAACGGCAGCGGATATTTTTAGCGGCAAGGGGGCAGCGCCGTGGCGACGCTCAATCGCTGACGATGCTGATCGTCGGTGCACTGCGCGCCTGGCGCAGCCGCTTCGCCAGCTGGACCGAGATCCGCGTTGCGATCTCCAGGTAACGCCGGGCATGGGCGCCGTCGGGCTCGGCAATCACCGTGGGGCGGCCGCCATCGGCCTGCTCGCGGATCGCCAGCGCCAGCGGCATCTGGCCCAGCAGCTCGCAGCCGTAATCCCGTGCCAGCCGCTCACCGCCGCCACTGCCGAAGATCGCCTCCTCATGACCGCACTGGCTGCAGATATGGGTACTCATGTTCTCGATCACGCCGAGCACCGGGATATCGACCTTGCGGAACATCTCCACCCCCTTGACCGCGTCGAGCAGCGCGATATCCTGCGGCGTGGTGACGATCACCGCGCCCGACACCGGCACCCGTTGCGATAGCGTCAACTGGATATCGCCGGTCCCCGGCGGCATGTCGATCAGCAGGTAGTCCAGCTCCTGCCACAACGTCTGGCTCAGCAGTTGCTGCAGCGCGCCGCTGACCATCGGCCCACGCCACACCATCGGCGTATTGTCGTCGACCAGGAAACTCATCGACATCACCTGCACGCCATGCGCCATCACCGGCAGAAAGTATTTATCCTCCGCCGTCTCCGGGCGGGTTCCCGCCGCCACGCCAAACATCATCCCCTGGCTCGGGCCGTAGATATCGGCGTCCAGTACGCCGACCCGGGCGCCCTGCGCCTGCAGCGCCAGCGCCAGGTTGGTGGTGGTGGTCGACTTACCCACCCCGCCCTTACCGGAGGCGATGGCGATAATGTTGCGCACCCCGGCCAGCCCCGGTAACGCCGCCGTGCGCGGCGCCTCGGCAACGGCCTGTGCAATGTCGACATGCACCTGCAGCGTGCTATCGAGCTGCTGCAACGTATTGACCAGCGCGTCAGCCAGCGCCCGATGCTGGGTGGCCGCCACATAGGGCAGCGTCAGCGCGATCTCCACCCGCTTGCCGGCGACGCTGACCGCGACCTGCGCGCCACTCTCGGCCAGCGGTAGCTGCATCCAGGGATCGACCCAAGCGCGCACCGCCTGCTCGATACCGGCCTGATTCACTTCTGTCATTCATCCTCCCCCTGTTCGGGTAGCTGAGAGTCTTCATCGGGACTCTATCCTAAGTGCGCCTGCGCTGTCGCCAATAACCAAGCTTAAAGCTCAGGTTTCGTCCGCCGGTAGGCGTTCGCACAGGCTCAGGAAACCATCGGCATCCAGCACACCCAGATCGTCGCTCACATACCAGTGCAGCCCGGCCTGCTCGACCAGCCGCGCCGCACTGAGCTCCGGATCGTCGAGATAGCCCTGCATCCGCTGGGTACCGCCGATCAGAATCCGCCCGACCTGCCCCGCCGCCAGCGGTGCGAAGGTCTGCGGATCGACGATGCGGAAACAGGAGCCCGGCAGCGCCATCCCGACCGAGCCCGGCTTATGCCCCACCTGCAGCGACCAGTACACCGTGTCGAGATGATCCGGCAGATTGACGCTCGCCAGCGGCGTGGTCTCGCTGCAACCGTAACTGTCGTAGACCGGTTTCCGGAAACGTCGCTCGAAACGCTCCCGCACCTGCGCATCCAACCTGCCACCGCCCGAGACCAGCAGCCGCACGCTGTCGAACATCGGTGCCACCAGCCGCGTGGAATCGGCATAGCGTTGCAGCAACCCGCCGCTGCTGCATAACAACGTAACCCGGTGTCGGGCAACGGCGCGCCCCAGCAGCAAGGCATCGTCCGGCTCCGGCACGCACACCAGCGGCGCACCCTCGATCAGCGGCATCAGGCTCGCCGTCAGTCCGAACCCCTGGCACAGCGGTAGTGCCGCCGCCACCCGGTCGTCGCTGCGCAGGTTGAAGAGATCGGCCATCTGCTTCAGGTTCGCCATCAGGTTACGATGACTCAGTTGAATCGCCCGGGCGCTGTCCGCCCGCCCCGGGGTGAGCAGGATAACCGCCGTATCGTCCGGCCGCGCGGGTCCGCCGAACCAGCGCGCCAGCAGCCAGCCCGGCAATATCCCGAGGCTCCAGCGCAGCCGCCATAGCTCCGCATCACTGCAGGCGGGCAGCGACTCCAGCTCCAGCAGCTCTGCATCCTGATACAGCAACGAGAGATCCCGCTCCCGCGCCAGCTGTCGGCGGAACCCCGCCGAGGTCAGCAGCACCCGGGCCCCGCTGCGTCGCCAGGCGCTCATCAGCGCCGCCGGCGGCAGGGCGGGGTCGATCGGCACCAGGGTACAACCATTCATCAGCAAAGCGAGGTAGCCCAGCATACCCGGTGCCGACGCCGGCAACAGCACCCCAACCCGCTCACCGCGCAGCGACTTCAGCTGGCGCCTCAGGATCAGGCTGCGCGCCAATAGCCGGGCGTGGCTCAGCGGCGGACCGGACAACTCGGTCAGCGCCCAGGCGCTCGGCGCGGAACGGGCGCTACGGATAAACGCCCGCGGCAGCGTATCGAGCCGATCGGTATAACGCTGCCAGGCCCGGATCGACAACTCGGCCACCGCCTGCTTGACCCGCCCGGCACCGCTCTGCAGCGGCAAGGGCTTACCGAACGCCAGGATCACGTCGCGTTTCCAACCGGCGCGCCGGACCACGGGCCCATACAGTGCGGCGCGGGAGAAGCGACTGCCCCAGAGACCGCGCAGGTAGAACGGCACTATCGCCACCCGCTCCAGCCCATCGAGGCGGGCCAGCCGCTCGAAGCCGCGCTTGAACTCGCCGAGCTGCCCGCTGTAGCTGATCGCCCCCTCCGGAAACAGGCAGACCACCCTGCCCTCGCGCAGCAGCGCACCGATCCCGGCGATCGCCTCGCGATGATGGCCGGACGCGATCGGCACCACACCATAGAGATCGAGCAACCACTTCAGGTACCAGCGCCGATAGATCGAGCGCTCCATGACAAAATGCACATGACGCGGCGACGCGATCAGCAGCATCGCCCAGTCCAGCCAGCTGATATGGTTGCCCAGCAGCAGCGTGCCGCGGCCATCCGCGGGCAGGTGCTCAAGCCCCATCAGCTGCAGCCGGTAACGACCGTGCAGCAGCAGCCGCAGCAGCAGTCGCAACAGCGCCTGCGGCAGGTAGAACAGCGCCAACACCGCCCCCAACGCCGCCGCTACCGCCAGCGCCAACAGCAGCAAACGCGCCGGCAGCTCGAACCAGGCACTGACCACCGTCGCCAGCAGTGCCGCCACCATCGCCAGGTTCTGAATGAAATTGTTTCCGGCCAGTACCGCACCGCTGCTCTCCTCGGGGGCATGGAACTGGATCAGCGCGTTGAGCGGCACGACGCAGAGCGCACCGCCGACACCGACGGCGAAGAACAGCAGACCCGCCTGCAACAGATCGCCGCTGAACGGCAGCAGCAGCAACCCCAGCGCGATCAGCAACGCGCCGGCGGGGATCAGCCCGGTGTTGATCTGGTGGGCGGACAGGCGCGCCGCCAGCATCGAACCGAGCAGGATACCGATACCGGACAGCGCCATCGCCCCCTGGATCAGGAAGGTGTTCAACTCGCCCAAATGCTGTTTCACGTAGGCCGGGTAAACCGCCACCATCACCTGGCTGATCGACCAGAACAGCGCCAGACCGATCACCGACCAGAGGATCGGCGCGTGGCCGGTGACCCGGGCCAGGTTTTGCCGCAACAGCGTACCGCGCAGATAGGCCCGGCGATCGAGCCGCAACGCCGGCTGCGGGCGCCCCTCGCCGAGCCGAAACGCCAGCACCGACTCCAGCGCAGCGAGCAGCACCAGCAACCAGCCCAGCGGCGCGAACTGGCGCAGCAGCGGCTCCGGCGCCAATACCGGGGTGGCGACAAGGCTCAGCCGCCACTCAAACAACAGCGAAAACAGCACGATACCGCTGAGGATGGCGATGATGGTCGCCGCCTGCATCCAGCCGTTGGCAACGCTCAGGTTGTCGCTCCCCACCAGCTCTTTGATATAGCCGTACTTGGCCGGCGAATAGAGTGCACTTTGCGCCGCCAGCAGGAAGGTCAATGCGAACGCCCCCCAGAACCAGCCCTGGTAGTAGAACCAGGTGATCAGCAGCGTCAGCAGCAGGGCCGCCAACGCCGCCACGCGCATCACCGCCGGCTTGGCGAAACGGTCGGAGAGAAAACCCGCCGGGGTAAACAGCAGGATGAACGGCAGCAGAATCAGTGCGTTGACGATCGCCGTCAACAGCACCTGTTCCGGCCCGTCATAGCTCTTGAACAGCGTATTCTGGACCAGGATCTTGTGGCCGAGATCGAGCAGCGCATTCAGGAAGGCGACGCCGATGAAGGGCAGGAAACCGGCACGGCGCCAGAGCGGTTGTGATCGTTCCGGCTGCTGACCCTCTATCTGCGCCATATTACCCTCCCGCTGTGCCGGATTCCGCTACGTCAGTTCCGCCGCGTCAGATAAACGCCGCACTCCAGGTGCTCGGTATAGGGGAACTGATCGAAGATCGCGAAACGCTCGATACGATGGCTCTGCGTGATCTGCCCCAGGTTGTCATGCAGGGTCTGCGGGTTGCAGGAGATATACAGGATATGGTCGTACTCCACCACCTGCGAGATGGTCTGCCGATCCAGCCCGGCCCGGGGCGGGTCCACCAGCACCGTGCTGAAACGGCACTCATCGAGCGCCAGCCCCTGCACCTTGCGGGTCTGCTTCTCCCCTTTCAGCACCAGGGAAAGGTCCTCCGAGGGCATGCGCAGCACATCGATATTGTCGATCCCGTTGGCCTCGATGTTGAACTGGGCCGAACGTACCGACTCCTTGGAGATCTCGGTCGCCACGACACGGCGGAAATTCTGCGCCAGCGGCAGCGTGAAGTTGCCGTTGCCGCAATAAAACTCCACCAGGTCGCCACCGGCATCGCGGCTGGCATCCAGCGCCCAGCCGATCATCTGCCGACACACCTCGGCATTGGGCTGGGTGAAGCTGTTCTCGGTCTGTTTGTAGCTGTAGCTGCGACCGTTGATCTCCAGCTGTTCGATGACGAAGTCGCGCTCCAGCACGATCTTGTTCTTGCGCGAACGTCCGACGATATCGATGCCGAAACGCTCGCGCAGCGGCTGCACCGCGTGGCTCCACTCGTCGCCGATGGGACGATGGTAGAGCAGGCTTACCAGCAGTTCGCCGGACAGGGTGCTGAGGAAATCGACCTGGAACAGGCGGAACCTCAGCTGCGGATCGGGACGGATAGCGTCGAGCAACTCGAACATCATGCCGTGGATGCGCCGCGACACCATCGGGCACTGCTCGATCCGCACCGGCGCATGCTTATCGCCCGGTTCGAACATCACGTAATAGAGATCGTCGCCGTCGTGCCAGACGCGGAACTCGGCCCGCATCCGGTAGTGCTCCGGCGGTGACGCGTACAGCTCGATCGCCGGCAGATCGAAGCCGGCGAACTCCCTCTCTATCCGCTGCCGTTTCTGGTCCAACTGGGTGGTGTAGCGAGTGGGATCGACCTGGGGCAGTGACATCGGCACCTCTTGTTGACGGCTGCGGAGAAAAAGAGGGGCGCGATTCTACCAGTAACTGGTCAGCTGAACACCCTGATCCTCCGCCATTGACTGCCACCGTACCCGTTTATCGCTGAGTCCGATCCGATCCAGGTAGTCCAGCGCCAGCTTGCCGCCCAGATTGCAGTTAAGGGCATTCGGCAGCGACGGCAACAGCGCATCGGCCACATGCAGCGCGGTCAGCGTCGTGAAGGAGCCGTCGCGCGCCGCTTTCGGATAATGGTGGTAGAGCACCGAGCGCACCACGCGCGGAGACGCGCCGAGCTGGCTCAACAACCAGGCCGAGATATCGGCATGCGTCGTCCCGTACTCCAGTTTCTCGACGCCATAGATCGGCTGGTCCAGCTCGACCGCCTTTTCCATCACCCGGTAGTAGCGCTGCGGATCGGCAATGACCAGCAGCCGCATGCCGAAGTCGTGCAGCAGCCCGGACATATAGGCCGCACTTTGGGTGATACGATCGGCCAGGGCATCGCGGGCGATCTTCTGCGCCAGCCGTGCCGTTTCCAGCGCCCGCGCCGTATGGTGTTCGAACTGGAACGCCTCCCAGCCCTGCGGCTGTTGCGCCCACTGATCGAGATGCACCAGCAGGGTCAGGTCGCGTACCGTGCGCAACCCCACCAGGTGCACCGCCTCATCGATGCTGAACAGATGCTTTTCAAAGCCAAAAAAGGGCAGGTTCAGCAGTTTCATCACGCCCTTGAGCAACTCCGGGCAGCCCCGGAACAGGCTCGCCACCGAGGTTTTGGTCTCCGGCACCTGCTGATCGATCAACTCATTGATACCCACGACCTGGGGCGGCAACTCAGGCGGCTGGGCGCCCCCCCGGACCAATTCCTGTAACTGCGGGTCGTTCAAGCGCTTGCGCACCTTGACCGCCCGCTCGATAGCGAACAGGATCCGCTCGTCGTCAGTATGGGCCGACAGCGAATACTCGGCGATCTCACCCGACTGAGCCACGTACTTGGCACTGGAATCGCAACACAGATGGATCCGGACCATGTCCGGAGCCAACGCCCCCAGTTGCCGCAACAGCTCCAGCGCTGCCGAGTCATCGCCCCCGCTACGCAGTAGCAGAACGGGCGCGGCCTGCTCTGCAACAGCCTGTTGCAACAGATCAGCCGGCACTGCCTCAAGCGCCCATTCACCCAAC
Source organism: Marinobacterium sp. (assembly GCA_003250495.1). Classification (GTDB taxonomy): domain Bacteria; phylum Pseudomonadota; class Gammaproteobacteria; order Pseudomonadales; family Balneatricaceae; genus Marinobacterium_D. Next base: position 232 of record QKGH01000319.1, on the reverse strand, counting down.
TCGGGGAGTGCGCTCATACCCGAGTTCAGATCGCTGAATACCACCCTCGCCATGCCCTGTCCTTGTCAAAAAGCCAATTTACGTAGGTATCGCATGTTTTAGCAGACAACTGACCCGGTGCAAACCGCTCGCGAAACCGCCCACGCACCGGCGCGCCTTCATTAGCCGCCCGATTCGGCGTAGAATCTGGCGCCTGACTCTATTGTATCCGGAAAGAATTCGAGCTCACGAT
>QKGH01000266.1 GCA_003250495.1 Marinobacterium sp. | reverse complement strand
TACGGCTGGGTCGACCACTATGTGCCGGAAACGCTGAACCTGGTGTTTGCCGCGCTGGCGGTCACGCTGTTCCTGCTGTTCCTGCTGCTGCGCACCTGGCGCGGCGTGCTGCTGCCGCTGCTGGCCGGCGCCATCAGCGCGATCTGGGCGCTCGGCATCTGCAGCCTGCTCGGCATCAACTTCGAGCCGCTGGTGATCGTGGTGGCGATGCTGATCACCTCCCGCGCCGTGTCGCACTCGGTGCAGCTGATCCACCGCTTCGACGATGAGCTGGAGCTGCTGCCGGATACCCCCGACGCCTCGCTGAAAGCGGCCAGCATCGCCCTGATCGACCTGTTCCGCCCCGGTATGCTCGGCGTCATCTCCGATGCCGCCTGCCTGGCCGTGGTGGCGCTGAGCCCGATCCCGATGCTGCAGAAGCTGACCGTACTGGCGGTGGTCTGGGTCATGACGCTGACCGTCAGCGCGGTGATCCTGACCCCGATCCTGCTCTCTTGGATCCGCCGCCCGCGCGGTTACGCCCATCCGCTCAATGCCGCCCCGCTGCTGCACCGGGTGCTGGAACTGAGCGTGCGCATCGCGCTGTCGCGCGGTCGCTACGTCGCCGTGTTCGGCGCCCTGGCGCTGACCGTCGCCGCCGGCCTCTATGCGCTGAACCTGAAGATCGGCGACGCCAACCCGGGCTCCCCGATCCTGTGGCCAGAGGCGCACTACAACCAGGATGCGGCGGCGATCAACCAGCGCTTCCAGGGGGTCGACCGCATGTTCGTCGTGGTCGGCCAGCAGGGCGAACAGGGGATCGTCAAAAGTGACGAGGTGCTGCAGTCGCTGAACCGTTTCCAGCGCTTCATCGAGGCGCAGCCGGAGATCGGCGGCTCGGTCTCGATCGCCGACACCCTGCCGGTGATGAACAGCACGCTGCGCGAAGGTAACCCGCGCTACCTGGAGCTGGGCGAGGACGCCCAGATCAACGGCAGCCTGATGGCGATGCTGGATTCGGTCTCCGAACCGGGCGACATGACCCGCTTCGTCACCCAACACTACGACAACGCCGCGGTGACGCTGATGTTCCGCGACCGCCAGGGCGAAACCATCCGCACCGCCGTGGCGCGGATCAAGGAGTTCATCGCCGACAACCCGCTGCAGCACGCCCACTGGCAGCTGGCCGGCGGCGTGGTCGGGGTCATGGCCGCGGTCAACGAGATCATCCTGTCCAGCCAGATCGAGGCGATCGCCCTGGCGCTGCTGGTGCTGGCGCTGATCTGCATCGTCGTCTACCGCTCCAGCGTGGCCGGCATCCTGTTCATGATCCCGGTGATCATCTCCAACATGCTGACCTTCAGCTTCATGGCCTGGCAGGGGATAGGTATGAACATCAACACCGTCCCGGTGGCCGCCATCGGCATCGGCCTCGGCGTCGACTATGCCTTCTACATCGCCGACCGGGTCAAGGAGGAGATCGCCGCCGGCCGCAGTGCCGAGGAGGCGATCCGCAACGCCATGCACAGTGCCGGCATGGGCGTCATCGTCACCTCCAGCGTGCTGATCTGCAGCACCCTGCTGTGGTGGGCCTCGTCGCTGCGCTTCCAGGCCGAGATGGGGCTGCTGATGGGGATCTGGCTGGCGGCGTCGTCACTGAGCTCGCTGCTGGTGATGCCGGCGGTGCTGTACATGTTCCGCCCCGCCTTCATCTTCGGCCGCAACACCGCAGTACCCCGGAGCGAGCCGCACAGCATCACTACCGAAACCGGTGATGACACCGAGATAACAAAAACCCCTTCACTAGTTTGATGCCCCATTTTTTAAGCTCTCAGGGAGAAACCCAACATGAACAATGACCTGCAAAGCACCCGACGGCGCCACCGGCTGCACCGGCTATCCCTGGCGATAGCGCTGGCCGGTGCCAGCCTGCCGGCCCTGGCCGGCGACGTCCAGATCGACGGTTACCTGCGCGAAGAGTTGTCCTGGAACGCGGCGGACTGGGCCGACACCCCCGGCTACGACGACCAGGGCAAGCTGTCGATGGCGCGCACCACGGCGCGCGTCAATATCGACTGGCAGATGACCGACAACGTCGCACTGGTGGCCAAGCTGCGCGCGACCCGCGAATACAAGAGCGGTTTCCTCGAACACCTGGAGGATATGGGCGCCAACAGCTATGACGGCGGCGACATCATGGATCTGTACAACGACGAGGAGATCCGCGAACTGTACGTCGACTTCCCGGTCGGCGACCGGCTGTCGTTCCGTCTCGGCAAGCAGCAGATCGTCTGGGGCGAGACCGACTTCTTCAACGCCAACGACATGGTGCACGGCTACGACAACACCTGGCGCTCCTTCCTGGAGCCGGCCAACGAGGAGCTGCGCAAGGGCAACATCATCGCCAAGATGAACATCGACTTCCCGGAAGTGGACGGCGGCGTCGAGATGTTCATCCGTCCGGGCTGGGATGACGAGTCCGATATCGGCACCGAGGTCGACATCTACGGCGGGCGCTGGTCCAGCATGCCCTACGCCGGCGTCGATTTCCGCGAGATCGACCCGTACAACTTCGACAACAGCGAAGGCGACTACAACAAGCCGACCTACGGTATCCGCTGGAACGGCATGTGGGGCGACGCCAACTACTCCGTCTCCTACCTGAAGACCTTCTACACCTCGCCGATGCTGAACGCCGCCAACAACCTGGCGCTGTTCGGCCTGCCGGATGTCTCCTCGGGTATTGATACGGTGGGCGCCGACAGCACCAAGGGGATCGCCGGCGAGATCATCTACCCGATCGTCGACGTGTTCGGCTTCACCGCCAGCACCTACTCCGAATGGGCCGATGCGGTATTCAGCACCGAGATGGCCTACATCAAGGACGCTCCGTACCAGCGCTACATACCGGGGCCGATAAGCCAGGCGGTCTCCCCGGGCTTCGACGGCATCGACTACAAGGATGTGATCGCGCTGATGGTGCGGATGGACAAAAACATCGCCGCCACCCAGCGCTGGCTCGGTACCGAAAAACCGATGTTCTTCTCGCTGCAGCTGTTCGACAAGTGGATCCAGAACTACGACGAGGATGACGCCCTGCTGTACGGCGTCGGCTGGGGCGGACAGGCCAAGGAGCACTCGGTACTGGCCACCACCATCTTCGATATGAGCTACAACAACGGCCGCGTCAAACCGCAGCTGGTCCTCGGTGCCGACCTGACCAACGGCGGCGGCATGGCGATCCCGTCGGTCAGCGTCGAGCTGAGCCGCAACCTGCGCTGGAAAGTCGAGTACGACGCGTTCTGGGACAGCGGTGCCCGCAGCAACGATGCCTGCGTCTACCCCAATGCGGCCAGTTGCGACAGCACCACGCTGTTCGGCTACCTGCATAACCGCGACCAGCTCTACACCAGCCTGACCTACCTCTTCTGATCCGCCGCGGAGACCGAATGATGAAACAAGCGCGTAAAAACCTGTGCACCTCGCTGTTGACCGCCGCCCTGCTGGCCGCGGGCAGTAGCGCCCTTCACGCCGCCGAACTGCCGGAAGGCACCGTGATCTCGGCGGACAACATCGACCAGATCCAGAACGACACCTTCGACGGTCACAAGATCAGCGAACTGCTGACCGACAAGATGGCCTGGCGTATCCGCAGCAACGGCTGGAAACTGCCGCTGGCGAAAACCGCCGAGGTGGAGCTGGACCCGCGCTGGATCGCCGCCACCGAGGCCAACCGCGGCAAGACCAGCATCAACAGCGCCAGCTGCACCATCGATGGCTGGCAGGCCGGTGCCCCCTTCCCCGATATCGACATGAACGCACCGGATGCGGCGCTGAAGGTGATCTGGAACTGGCATCTGGGTCAGCTGGTCGGCGACGTGTCCCAGGTACCGCAGTACACCCAGTTGCTGATCGACGGTAACAGCGGTGTCCACGCGTCACCGGTGGCCGAGTTCAGCCGCTACGCGATGAAGGGCCGCCTGACCGGCGACACCCCGGTGCAGGGCGACGGCAGCGAACGCGGCCGCCAGCTGCTGTTCTTCAAGGCGCCCTCCGACATGAAGGGGATCGGCACCTACACCGTCATGTACGACTCCGACAAGGTCAACGATGTCTGGGCCTACGTGCCGGCGGTACGCCGCGTGCGCCGTC
>QKGH01000254.1 GCA_003250495.1 Marinobacterium sp. | reverse complement strand
CAAGGGTCGCGTCTTCTGCGGCGGCGACGCCGTGCATCGCCACCCGCCCTCCAGCGGACTGGGGCTGAACACCTGCGTGCAGGACGCCTTCAACCTGGCGTGGAAACTGGCCGCCGTGATCAAGGGCGACGCCGTGCCGTCCCTGCTGGAGAGCTATTCCGACGAGCGCGCGCCGGTGGGCAAACAGATCGTACTGCGGGCCAACCAGTCGCGCCTCGACTATGCGGCCCTGAACCGGGCGTTCCGTGTCGAGGGCGCCGAGAATCCGGTACTGGCCGGTATCGAGCGCCTGAAAGCCGCCAGTGTCGAGGGGGAACTGGCGCGTGCGGCGCTGAACCAGGCGCTGGAACTGAAGAACACCGAGTTCAACGCCCAGGGAGTGGAGATGAACCAGCGCTATCGCTCCGCCGCCGTGCTTGCCGACGACACGGCAGAGGAGTGGCCACGCGACCCGCAGCTATATCTGCAGGCCAGCACCCGCCCCGGCGCCAAACTGCCCCACGCCTGGCTGGTCGACCCACAGGGTCAGCGCCTGTCGACGCTGGATATCGTCACCGGTTACGGCTTCACGCTGCTGACCGGTGTCAGCGGATCGGCTTGGCGCCAGGCGGCCGCGACGCTCGACAAACCCTATCTGCGCACGCTGACCATTGGCCAGGACTACAGGGACCCCTACTGCGAGTGGCAGCGGCGCCGTGAAATCGCCGAAGCCGGCGCCCTGTTGGTCCGTCCCGACGGCTACGTGGCCTGGCGCTGCAGCGACGCGCTCCACGACCCGGCCGGTGCGCGGCAGTTGCTCGCCGCCGCCCTGCGCGATCTGGGTCTTAACTAAATCAATTACATCCCACCACGCCTGTTGCCATATGAATACAACAGGCGTGGTTTGCGTCGCTTCTGGCGACCGGCTATGCTCGCCGATAATACCGGGGTGGCTATAGCGAGTCGTTGGCGATGGGTTGGGGCTGGGGTCTGTTGCTGGTGCTGATACTGATGGCAGGTCAGCGCTATCTGAAACTGCGCAAACGGGCCACCGACGCTGCCGATGCCCAGACACTGCTCGAGCATCTCCCCGATGCCGTGATGAAAATCTCCTCCGCCGGCACCATCGTCTACGCCAACCCCGCCGCCTCCAACCTGCTCGGATACTCCGTTCGCGAACTGACCGCCCTCAGCGTCGAGGACCTGGTTCCCGAGGAGCAGCGCCACCACCACCATCACTGGCGCACCGCCTTTGCCCACAGCGGCCAGTCCCGCACCATGGGGCAGTGGAACGCGCCTGCTGCGCGTCACAAGTCGGGCCGGGCGATCCCGATCCGTATCGTCCTCGCCTCCCTGCCCACGCCCGCCGGCGCGCCCCATGCCGTGATGGCGACGCTGTACCCGGCACTCGATAGCGAGCGCATGCTGGAGCAGGTGGAGCGCGATGCCGGCCTCGGTACCTGGGAGTGGGATCTGGAACGCAACAAACTGAACTGGTCGCGCAGCATCTTCCAGATGTTCGGCCTCGATCCCAATCGTTTCGAAGCCAGCTACGAAGCCTATCTGGAACAGGTCCACCCCGATGACCGCGAACGCGTGGCGCAACATGTCGACCGTTCGCTGGAGGAGGGGGAGCCCTACGAGATCGAATACCGTATCGTCCGCGACGGCGAGATCCGCCACCTGCTGGAGCGTAACTACCTGAACCGCGACGAGCTGGGCGTCGTGCACCATATGTGGGGCAGCGTCGCGGACATCACCGAGCAGCGCCGCGCCCAGGCGCGCCTGCAACTGGCGGAGACGGTATTCAGCCACTGCGCCGAGGGGCTGGTGGTATTTAATGATGCGCAGAAGCCGGTACGCACCAACCCCGCGCTGCTGGAGATGGTGGCCGGCGACAGCCGTGCCGTCAGTCGTCTCAGTGCGGACAAACTGCTGCTGGCGGCCGATGGGGAGACCGCGGTGACCCTGCCGGAGCTGCTCACCCGAGACGACGCCTGCGACAACGAGTGGCGCGGCGAGTTGCAACTCAAACGGCTGGACGGAACCGCGCTGCCGATCCTCGCCTCGGTCTCGATGATCGCGCGCGAACCGACCGGCAGCAGCGAATATGTGCTGCTGTGCAACGATATCCGCCAGCTCAAGGAGCAGGAGGAGCTGCTGCGCCATCAGGCCCTGCACGACAGCCTGACCGGACTGCCCAACCGCAGCCTGTTTGCCGAGCATCTGGAGCGCGGTCTGGCGCGCAGCCAGCGCTCATTGCAGCGCCTGGCGGTGGTCTATGCCGACCTGGATGGGTTCAAGCAGGTCAACGACCGCTACGGTCATGACGCCGGCGATCTATTGCTGCGGCAGGTGGCCGAACGGCTACAGCAACTGATCCGACGCAGCGACACCGTGGCACGGATGGGCGGCGACGAGTTCGCGCTGATCCTGCCCGATTGCGGCGACAACGAACATCTCGGCCACTTGCTGGCGCGGATACTGGCCGAGGGCACCCACCGCTACCTCGATCTCAGCGTCACGCTGAGCCTCGGCGCCGCCTGTTATCCCGATACCGGCAGTGATGGCGCCGAACTGCAGATCCTCGCCGATCAGGCGATGTACCGCGCTAAACGCAGCGGCAAGAACCGCTACGTGATCGCCGAGCCGGCCCAGGATCCGCTGGTGTTATAGCGGCAGCTCATAGTGCAGGAACTGGGTATCCTCCCGGTAACCCTGCGCTTCGTAGAGACGCTGCGCCACCCGGTTATCTCGCGCCGTGAACAGCTCCAGCAGGCAGCAGCCGGCCTGCTCCGCCGCGGTGTGGCAGCCACTTAGTAGCGCCTGGGCGACCCCCTGGCCGCGCGCCGCCGGCGTCACGAACAGGTCGCTGACCAACCAGCTGGGACGGCACTCCAGCGAGGCATGGCCGGGGTAGCACTGCACGAAGCCCACCGCGGCGTTCTGCAGGCAGGCCAGCAGGATCCGGCTATCGCCCCGCTCCAGGCGCTGCTGCAGGAAGCCACGCGCCAACGCCAGGTCACCGGGGTAACCGTAAAACTGCCGGTACTGATCGAACAGCGGCACCAGCGCATCGAGCTGCGGCGAAGCGGACCACAGCAACTGCACGCCGGAACCTACTGCCTCTCGCCCATTCGCCATTATCGCCTCCCCCGAGCAGCCGCCGGTTCAATCGATCTGCTTGCGTGACTGGTTTTCCCGGCTCTTGCTGCGCCAGCCGACCAACCCAGCCACGATACTGAGTCCCAGGGCGCCGGCGGAGATGTAACGCAACTCCATCCGGTCGTGGGCCAGGCTCAGTGCCAGCTCCGGATTACCGCTGCGGGCCGCCTCGATCCGTGTTTCGCTCGGGATCTTGGAAAAACACCACAGTGCAGACATCAGCAGGCACAGGGCCGTCGCATACATAAACTCTTTCATCGGACACTCTTCTCAGCGGCGCTCTTCTCGGTGGCATGATCTACCGGCGAACTTCCGGTCCGGCGCCGCGGTTGCAGGATCGGGTCGTTAACCTGCCGGACACAGGGCCGGCACAGCCAGGCGCTAAGATAACACCCCGCCGTGACGCTGTCGCAGCGCCGCTTATCACTACTGAGCTGCGACAACAACTGAGGTGAGGAAAGCTGGGCTGGGCTGGGCTGGGCTGGGCTGGGCTGGGCTGGACAATAGTGGTGCAGCAGGCACCGCTTTCTCGCATATCCCCATCTATCGCCATTCCCCATCGGATTCACAACCACCGTGTAAGGTGGCCAACCAACCCAATAATTAGTAAATAATCTTTCCCACTGATAAATTATTTCACTGGACTAACAACGCTTTAGCCCTCTGCTGTCTTCATATCATTCCGCGCAGGCTCCGCACCGGACAGCTGCCACGGTATGGTTGTTGCTTTAATTTATTACGATTTTTAAATTTTGTATTACTAACTCCGACACAATCACCGCTACCGCCCCGGACCCGCAGAGAGAGCAGGATGACCCAGGTAACCCGTTTCCGGCCGCTGCTGACCGGTACCCATCGCTACGACAAATCGTTGTCCACCCGCAACAGGGGTGTCGGTACCATCATCGAAGCGCCGATCCTGGCCTACCTGATCGAAACCCGTAACGGCCGCATCCTGTACGATGTCGGCTGCGACTACAGCAAACTGGCCGATCCGCAGCGC
>QKGH01000242.1 GCA_003250495.1 Marinobacterium sp. | reverse complement strand
CTAGTAAGTTGAATATTGAAGGGGAAAATTGATGAAAAAGTCACTGATTGCTCTGGCAGTTGCTGGCGTTATGGCCGCTCCGGTCGTTGCTCAGGCTGATGCTACTCTGTACGGTAAGGTCGAAGCTCTGGCTCAGTTCCAGGAAGACGAAGATGCTAACCTGGGTCTGGACGACGTTATCTTCGGTATGAAAGGTAGCGCTGAGACCGATTTCGACGGCGTATCTGCTGTTTACCAGATCGAAGTGGAGCTGAACGAAGTATCTGGTCCGACTACTCTGGACTCCAACGGTGCTGGTAGCAACACTGAGGGTTCTGCTATCGACACTCGTCTCGCCTACGTTGGTCTGACTGGTGATTTCGGTACTGTTGTTGCTGGTCGTGTGACCAACCCGACTGACGTTGTTGAAGGTTACGGCGACGTTTCTAACAAAGCCGGTAACCTGTATCTGAACCCGGACCGTCTGGGTGCTGCACTGGCTTACGTAACTCCGTCTTTCTCCGGTCTGGATGGTTATGCTGCTATCGTAATGGACGGTAACAGTACTAACGATGCTAATGGCAACAAGGAAGATGTGGACGGTTACGTTCTGGGCGCTAACTACGCTATGGGCGGTCTGAGCCTGTCTCTGGCTTACTGGAGCTTTGACGAGCAGTACGATACTGTTGCTGCTGGTGTAGAAGGCGCTCTGGGTGTGCCGGCTGCTTCGATGGCTAAGTCAGAAGTTTCTAACATCCTGTTCGGTGCTGGTTACACTGTCGATGCTCTGACTCTGGGCTTCACCTATGAGCAGATCGATCTGGACAAGTACGACGCACAGTATGAGCTGTACGGCGTATCTGGTACTTACGAGATCGGTAAAGCTGCTCCTTACATCCAGTACTCTCAGGCTGATGTAGACGGTGCTAACGACGAAGCCGAAGAGTGGGCTGTTGGTGTCAACTACGCACTGGGCAAAAAAGCTAGCGTAGGTGTTGAATACATCGATTTCGACGGCGGCGATGTATTCGTAGATAGCGATTACACCGAGTTCAACGTTTCTTACACTGTTAAGTTCTAATCTCGAAAGAGCTTAGTTAAACAGTAAAAAAGGTCCCTACGGGGGCCTTTTTTTATGTGTGATGTTATCTGTTGCTCTTCCGCTATCGATGGCGTCGGTTGGTTTTCTGAGCGCCTCTTTTATTACAGGCTTAAAGGGTGAGTGTCTCTTTTAGGCTGTTATAGTCGTGACAAACTCCGCTACATATTTTCTATCTATGTACAGATAATGATCAGTAGTCATATGTCGGGCATTTAGTTTTTCTCTCTCCGACCGTCGCTCTCCTTTAATTAGTTAAGAACCGGTTGTTGCTGGCGCTCTTGGGGCGCTTGCTGTCTTAGCTGCTTGGCAGGTGATAGCAACGAGGCTGATAGCAATAACAGGGCATGAAAATTGAAAGGGATTCCTGCAAGAAGGAAAACTTTCCATTTTTAAACTATAGTTGATATAAACTGTTGGTTATTCGGGCGATGCTGGTGTGACCATGACAATAGAGCGGGAGGAGTGTCTTGATTACACTGAGTTTCGATAACAGTTATTCACGTCTGCCTGAGGAGTGGTATCAGCGTATCACGCCTCAGCCGCTGAAAGGTGCCCATCTTATAAGCTTCAATCCCTCGGTGGCGCAGTTGATCGATCTCGATCCCTGTACGGTTGATCCGGCGGTACTTGTGCGTAGTTTCAGTGAAGCGGAGGCGTTACCCGGTGCCGCGCCTCTGGCGATGAAATATGCAGGGCATCAGTTCGGCTTCTATAATCCCGATCTTGGCGATGGGCGCGGCCTTCTGCTGGGTGAGGTGGTAAATCGCCGGGGGGAGCGCTGGGATCTGCATCTGAAAGGGGCGGGGCGTACCGCATATTCGCGTTTCGGGGATGGCCGTGCGGTGCTGCGCTCCAGTATCCGGGAGTATCTGGCGGGTGAGGCGATGGCCGGGCTCGGTATCCCGACTACCCGCGCTCTGTGCCTGATCGGCAGTGAGCAATATACCCAGCGCAACGGCATGGAGCCTTGTGCCATGCTGGTCAGAGTGACGCCCTGTCATATACGCTTCGGCCATTTCGAGTACTTCTACTACACGCGCCAGCATGATGAGCTCAAGCGACTGGCGGATTATGCGATTGAACGCTACTACCCCGCTTGCCAGGAGGCGGAGCAGCCCTATCTGGCATTTTTTAATGCGGTGCTGGAAAAAAGCGCCGAGCTGGTGGCGCTCTGGCAGTGCTATGGTTTCGTTCATGGCGTGTTGAATACCGACAATATGTCGATATTGGGAGAAACCTTCGACTACGGTCCCTATACCTTTATGGACTGGTACGAGCCGGATCATGTCGCCAATAAAAATGATGACGAGGGGCGTTATGCGTTCAGTCGGCAACCCGAAATCGTGCTGTGGAATATGACGGCGCTGGCGCAGTCGCTATTACCGCTGATTGAGCGAGCAGCGTTGGAACGTGCGCTGCTGCGTTTCAATAAGCGTTATCGTTACTACCAGCTCAAACGGATGAGGGCTCGGTTGGGATTGCAGGCCGAGCGGGAGGAGGATGCGGTACTGGTCGCGGATCTGCTGGCAGTGGCGGTCGAGCATCGGCTCGACCTCAACCGCTTGTTGCGTGCCCTCAGCGACTATCAGGATATCGCGCCGGATGGGTGCGAGCTCGCCAGCCGCCTGGAGATCTGCGCCCTGCCGCCGACGCTTTCCAGTTGGCTCGAACGCTACCGGGTGAGGGCGCAGCAGGAGGTCGCCAGTGCACCGATCAGGCGGCAGCAGATGCGCGCGGTAAATCCACGCTACCTGTTGCGCAACTATATGGCGGAAGAGGTGATCCGGGAGGCGCATGGTGGTAATTATGAGCCGCTGAATGCGCTGTTGCCGCTGTTGCGCAAACCTTCCGAGGAGCACGCTGGGATGGAGCGCTATGCCGGTACGCCTCCCGATTGGGCGGGGGCGATCTGTCTGACCTGCTCCTCCTGAGTCGTTGTTTCTCTGGTCACCTGTTTCCGAATATTGCCGCAATGAGTGGCTGTGTAGGTGACCTGCCCCATCTTATCTATTAGTATCCGCCGGATATCAGGGATCGTTGGGTGGGGCTGGCGCTGCGCTGGCATTCGCCTGCTTTTCGTATCTATCGTTTTCGCTCCGGCAGCATCGGCGGGGCGTGTCGTTTGAGTCTGGGCCATGACCGATTTTGTTTTGTTTATCGAATCTAACTGGTTGAACCTGCTTGCCCTTGCATGGTTTTTACTCTGCTTTAAGGGCTATATGAGTTATGCCCGCTACAAGAGTTATACGACGGCCTGCCTGGCCAGTGTGATGCACCTGTACCGGGCCGAATGGATGAAAGCGGTGCTGGGGCGGGAGGTGCGGATCGCCGATAACGCCGCGATCGCGAACCTGGAGCGAGGCGTGGCGTTTCTGGCGTCCACGACGATTCTGGTCCTGGCCGGCCTGCTGACGGTACTGACGCAGACGGATAAGGCGATCAACCTGGTCGAGGATCTGCCCTTTGTGGTTGTGGCCAGTAAGCAGGAGTGGGAGTTCAAGCTACTGGTGCTGCTGGTGATCTTCGTTTATGCCTTTTTCAAGTTCACCTGGAGCTTTCGCCAGTATGGGTTCCTCAGTGTGATGATCGGCGCCGCGCCGACCCCCTCTCAGCAGGTGCTGGACGAGGCAGCGATGAGCGCGCATGCGACCCGTATGGCGCGGATGGCCTCCATTGCGGCACATAATTTCAATATTGGACTGCGCTCCTACTACTTCAGTCTCGCAGTACTGGGGTGGTTGATTAATCCTTGGCTGTTCATGGTGCTGTCGGCGGGCGTGGTCTATGTCCTCTACCGTCGCGAGTTTGCGTCGTCGACGCTGAAAACGTTGATGATGAGTACCAAAAGCTGAGCCCTCGACCGGGTCTGTCCGCTCTTTGTGTACGAAGCGCTGACCTAAGCGCTTGAATTCCTGCCTCGCGACCCCATCTCTGCCACATACAGTCAACACAGGTGGAGATGGGTAGAAACCTATGAGCACAGAAACTCAGACAGAGATCCTTGGTTTTCAGACAGAAGTGAAGCAACTGCTGCAGTTGATGATTCACTCTCTCTATTCCAATAAGGAGATCTTCCTGCGCGAGTTGATTTCCAACGCCTCCGACGCGGCGGAGAAGCTGCGTTTCGAAGCGCTGTCCAATGCCGATCTGTATGAAAACGATGGCGACCTGAAGATCCGCATCGAGTTCGATGAGGCGGCTAAGACGGTGACCATCACCGATAACGGCATAGGGATGAGTCGTCAGGAGGTGATCGATCACCTCGGTACCATCGCCAAGTCGGGCACTGCCAGCTTCCTCTCCAGCCTGACCGGCGATCAGGCCAAGGACAGCCAGCTGATCGGTCAGTTCGGTGTCGGTTTCTACTCCGCATTTATTGTGGCGGACAAGGTCGACCTGTTCACGCGCCGTGCCGGTCTGCCGGCATCCGCTGGGGTGCATTGGTCTTCCGCCGGTGAGGGGGAGTTCTCGATCGGCTCGATCGAACTGCCGCAGCGGGGTACGCGTATCGTTCTGCACCTGAAAGAGGCGGAAGCCGAGTTTGCCAACGGCTGGCGGCTGCGTTCATTGGTGCGTAAATACTCTGATCACATCGCACTGCCGGTTGTCATGCTCAAGGAGGAGATGGCGTCCGATAGCGAGGAGGCGGTTGCCGAGGCGAAGGCCCCCGAGTTCGAGGCGGTCAACAGTGCAACGGCGCTGTGGTCGCGCAGTAAGAGCGAGATTACCGAGGAGGAGTACCAGGAGTTCTACAAACATGTCTCCCATGACTTTTCCGATCCGCTGACCTGGGCGCATAACCAGGTTGAGGGCAATCTCGAATATACCAGTCTGCTCTATGTGCCGGAGCGGGCACCGTTCGACCTGTGGAACCGCGAGGCGCCGAAAGGGCTGAAACTGTATGTCCAGCGTGTCTTTATTATGGATCAGGCGGATCAGTTCCTGCCGCTCTACCTGCGTTTCATCAAGGGGGTTGTCGACTCTAAGAACCTGTCGCTGAACGTGTCGCGCGAGATCCTGCAGCGGGATCCGAATGTCGATAAACTGCGTTCGGCGCTGACCAAACGCGTGCTGGATATGCTGGCGAAGCTGGCGAAGAACGATTCGGAGAAGTATCTCGCGTTCTGGAAAGAGTTTGGCCAGGTGCTCAAAGAGGGGCCGGCCGAAGACCATGCCAACCGCGACAAGGTGCTGAAGCTGCTGCGGTTTGCGTCTACTCATAATGCCTCCTCCGAGCAGAGCGTTGGTCTGGATGACTATGTTGCCCGGATGCAAGAGGGACAGGAGAAGATCTACTACGTCGTCGCCGACTCCTACAATGCGGCCAAGAGCAGCCCGCACCTCGAAATCTTCCGGAAGAAGGGTATCGAAGTGCTGTTGATGTCTGACCGGATCGATGAGTGGCTGATGAGTCAGCTGTTCGATTTCGAAGGTAAGTCGTTCCAGGATGTCAGCAAGGGTGAGTTGAATCTGGGCGAAACCGAAAGCGAAGAGGAGAAACAGCAGCAGGAGGAGGCCGCCAAGCAGATGGAGGGCTTGGTCGAGCGTCTGCAGGGGGCGCTGGGTGACAAGGTGCAGAGCGTGCGCGTTACGCATCGCCTGACCGATTCCCCGGCGTGCCTGGTGCTGGGCGATTACGATATGGGGGCGCAGATGCGGCGGATCATGGAGGCGGCCGGACAGAGCGTTCCGGAGGTTAAGCCTACTTTCGAGATCAACCCTGAGCATCCACTGATCGTCAAATTGGATGCGGAGGCGGATGAGGAGCGCTTCTCCGACCTGGCATTGACGTTGCTCGACCAGGCCGAGCTGGCGGCCGGTGGGCAATTGGATGATCCGGCCAGTTACATCAGTCGCTTGAACAAGCTGTTGCTTGAGCTGAGTGCCTGATAAACTTGACCGATACAGAGAACGAGCGGCTTAGGCCGCTCGTTTTGCATTCATGCTTTTTCTCGCACCTGCAACAAGGGTAGAATGCGAAAGAAATTGACCGGTTTGCCAAGGAGTCGTAATGCCCATTCAAAGGTTGCGCCAACGGATCATTTGTGGCGCTGCAGCTCTGATGCTTTCGTGTACTGCCTATGCCGAAAGCGCTGAGAACAGAGACCCATTGGAAGGGTTCAACCGTGCGATGTTCGGCTTGAACGAGGGGATCGACAAGTATGCGTTGAAGCCGTTGGCCCAAGGCTACCGGTTCATCATGCCGGATATTGCAGAGACCGGCGTCAACAACTTCTTCAGCAACCTGAGCGATGTGCGCTCGGCGGCCAACAACCTGCTGCAGGGCAAATTCGAGCGCTCCCTCAGCGATGTGTCCCGCGTGGTGTTGAACTCGACTTTTGGCCTCATTGGCTTCCTCGATCTGGCGACCCCGCTGGGGTTGGAAAAGCATGATGAAGACTTTGGCCAGACGTTGGGCTACTGGGGTATCAGTTCCGGCCCCTACATCGTTTTGCCGCTGCTGGGGCCGACGACGCTGCGTGACGGTCTTGGGAGGATCCCCGATATGGCGCTGGACCCTCTCGAACAGGTTGACGATATCCCGACCCGTAACTCGCTGTATGCTCTCAAAATGATCGATGCGCGGGTGCAGTTGATGCGCGCCGAGCAGATCATCAGCGGCGATAAGTACCTGTTCGTGCGCGATGCGTACCTGCAGCGTCGGGAGTACCTGGTTAACGACGGTGAAATCCAGGTCGATTACGACGACAGCAACTTCTAATCGGGAGTTGCCAGCGAAGAACAGGGTCGATACCTTGAAGCCTATAGCGCCAGCTAACTTGAGCGGCTGATCGATGAATCAACGAGAGCAGACGATACTGTTGGTATCGGCGTCTAATGAGATTATCGACCTCATCTTTGAACTGTGCGAGCAGTGCAATGGTTCCCACTTGCGGATCTTTGTCAGTCGATCGATTGCCGATGCGGAGCAGCAGCTGGAGCACCGTGAGGTGTCCATGGCTATACTGGATACCAGTACGGTCAGCGACCTGGGCTTCCTCAACCACCTTTCCCAGCGTGTCATGCCCAAGCCCACGCTGGCGCTGATCGCCGAAGGCACGGCGCAGGAGCTGGTGACGGCGTTGCGCAACGGGGCCGATGACGTGTTTTCGGTTGACGAGCTGAAACTGCACCCGGCGCTGTTCATCGGGGCGTCCGAGCGTCAACTGCGGCGCGCGGGGATGATCGAGCAGGCCCGCTTCCTGCGGGAGAGTCTGGAACGCAGTCTGGACGAGCTGAAGGCGGACCAGCATGCCGCCCAGCAGGTGCAGCAGAATCTGCTTCCCCCGCCGAGCAATCTGCTCAACGATATCCACTTCGAATATATCCTGCAGCCGAGCCTGGTGTTGAGCGGCGATTTTGTCGACTCCATCGCCATCAACGAGCATCAGACGCTGTTCTACCTGGCGGATGTCTCGGGGCATGGCGCCTCGTCGGCATTGGTCACCGTACTGTTAAAAAACATGACGACTCGTCTGGTACGCAATTACAACCGCGGCTCCAGTTTCGACATCCTGTCGCCACTGGCTACGCTGCAGCGTATCAATCGCGAACTGCTGCTGACCGGCCTGGGCAAGCACCTGACGATGTTTATCGGCTTGATCGATGCGCAACGTGGCACGCTGACCTATGCTGTGGGTGGACATCATCCGATGCCGGTATTGATGCAGCAGGGAAGGGCCCGGTTCCTGGAGGGGCGAGGTATGCCGATCGGTTTGTTCGATGAGCCTGTGTTTGACGAACAGGTGATCGAGCTGGCGCCGGAATATATCATTACCCTGTTCTCGGACGGGATTCTGGAGGTGGCTCCAGGCGATACGCTGCTCGAAAAAGAGCAACTGCTACTGGCCACCTGTGAACGTAAAATCCTGTCGCCACAGTCAGTTTCTGACTGTATCATTCAGGCCGGGCAGCTTAACCCCGACGATGTGGCGATCATGACGGTTTCTCGAGTTCTGCAATGAGCGACGGTGCTATTTTTTACGCATGCCGTGACGGGCACTATGTGTTGAAGTTTGTCGGGGAGGTGCGCCTGACGCTCTGCTCGACCATCGATCTGCATCTGGAGAAGGTGCTGTCGAGCGAGAAAATCAACGACACGCTGATCGACCTGACCGAAACGACGACGATCGACAGTACCTCGCTGGGGCTGATCGCCAAGCTGGCGATCAAAACCGCCGCACGCGGGATGCCCGCACCGACGTTGGTCTCCACCAATCCGGATATCACCAGGATTCTCTATTCAATGGGGTTCGATCGGGTATTTTTGCTGCTGGATACGATGCCGACCAGTGAGTCGGATCTGGCGCAGGTGCCGTTCGTGCAGGAGTCTGAAGATAAGGTCCGGTTACGCATCATCGATGCGCACCGGATTCTGATCGACCTCAACGAAACCAATAGGTCCGCATTCAAGGACCTAGTGGCTACGCTGGAAAACTGTAACTGATCAGTATTCGAACTTGTGGTCGGTATAGATGCGGAACGCCGCTTCCCATACCGCGCCCACTTTCCCGTCATTGACCGCTTTGCCGTCCAGACGAGTGACCGGTGCGATCTCCTTGGATGAGCTGCTGATCCAGACCTCATCGGCATTGCGCACCTCATCCATGGTAACCGTACGCTCTTCCACCGGGATGGAGCCATCGGCACGCAGGCTGTCGAGGATGATGCGACGGGTGATGCCGGGCAGGATCTGGTTGTCCTGGATCGGCGTGATCACGACGCCATCCTTGACGATAAAGGCGTTGCAGGAGCTGCCTTCGGTCAATTCCCCCTTGCTGTTGAACAGCAGGATCTCGTTTTCGCCGGCGGCATAGCCCTGCTGGTAGTGCATGACGTTACCGAGCAGCGAAGTCGATTTGATGTTGCAGTGCTTCCAGCGCAGGTCTTCGGTGCTGCACACGGAGTAGGGGTGAACCTTGTCGCGGTCGACCGGTTCCGGATCCTTGATCGCGAAGGCGAACGCAAAGATGGTCGGTTCGACGTTTTCCGGATAGGCGTGGTAGCGCTTGGTATCGGCCCCGCGGGAAACGTGGATGTAGACGCCCAGGTTCTCGTTCAGCGAGGCGTTCTTGGCGATCAGCTCCTCCATCAGGACGCGCCAGTCATCGATGCTCTTGTCACACTTGATCTCGATGGATGCGAGGCCGTCGGCCATACGCTGCATGTGCAGGTTGAACCCAACCGGCTTGCCGCCGTAGTAGGGGATGACTTCATAGATGCCGTCACCAAACAGAAAACCGCGATCGAGCGGCGAAATACGTGCCTCGGACAGCGGCAGGAAGCTGCCGTTCAGATAAGCGATGCTCATTGTATGACCTCAAAATCTGGTTGGGTTTGAGAGTTGCAGAAGCGGTGCGAGACGGGCGTGTTATAGGAACAATAGCCGATACTCGTAACGAATTTTGCATCGAGTATCGAGGAATTCTTTTTTTATTTCAATAGTGCTAATTTTTAAAAAAATATATCGATACTTTGGTTATATATTGGGTTTATTTATCGTTTTTAAGTTAAAAAACAATAAATATCTATTCTGGCGTTTTGGCGTGTTCGGCTACGATCGCACGTGCGCTGTCCGCCAGCAGGCGGGGCAGTATACGGTCGTCGTCCAGGCGCCAGGCGCAACAGAAATGGAGATCCGGGGGCGCGGGGTGCAGCGCTATGCGCTGCAGGCGGCCGTCGACGATCGCCTGGTTGACCAGCGGTTCGGGCAGTAGGGCGATACCCACGCCCTGCTCGACCAGGGCGAGCAGGCCGGGGACCGAGCTGCAGGTATGGATGACCGGCGCGGCCTCCCCCAGCGGCTGGAACAGCTGCTGCAGGTAGCGCCAGGGGCGGGTGTTGCGGGGAAAGCTCAGGATCGGATGCTGGGCCAGCGAATCGAGGTCGCTGATCGTTGTCGCGGCAGTCGCCTGGGTGCCGACCCAGCACTGCCGATAGCTGCACAGCGGTTCGATGACGAAATCGGGCAGTGGCTGCTCGTTGGCGACCATCAGCACCAGGTCCAGCTCCGATTCGCGCAACTGCTCGATCAGATAGGGGGTGGCGTCACTCCTGAGCTCGAAGGCGAGCAGCGGGTGCTGTTTCTGCCAGTGGCTGAGCAGGCGCGACAGCCAGAGGTGGGCCAGGGTGTCGACGATACCGATGCGCAGGTTGCCCCGCTTGGGGGTGTCGTCCTGCAGCTGTGCCTTCATTTCGCGGCTGATCGCGATCAGCCGCTCCGCGTAGGGTAACAGTTGGGTGCCGCGTGGCGTCAGCCGGGTACCGCTCTTGTCGCGGGCAAACAGCTGCACCCCCAGTTCATCCTCGAGCGCGGCGATACGGGCGGAGATCGCCGGCTGCGAGGCGTGCAGCTGAGTGGCGGCCGCATGGAAACTGCCCAGTTTGGCGACCGTCAGGAAGGTGTGCAGGTTGCGCAGGCGCATTTACTCGAGAAACCCGGTCAGGCGGCGCAGGTCGGCCAGGATCTGGTCACCTTCGCTGGGCTGCAGGCCATCCTCGGTCAGTTCGTTGAGGCGGGTGACGCCGTCGACGCTGCCGCGCGAAGAGAGGTAGCGCAGGATCTCCAGCGGATCGATCTCGGCCAGCAGATCGCGGCCCTGCCAGTAACCGAGCAGTGCGATAAGGCCGTAGGCGCCCCAGTTGGAGACGTCGGCGATCAGCAGTTCGTCGACACAGGTTGCCGCAGGCACGATATTGAGTTTGCTGATCGCGTCGCGGATGTTGCCCATGCCGATCTCGTTGCCGCCATCGCCGATGCCGATGGTGGGGCAGTCTGCTGCCCGTACGAAGGCATCGAAGCAGGCGGTGCGGGCGCTGATGCTTTCGCCGCGCATGTTGTAGTAGCCGCCATCCTCGGCCTGGCCCGGGCGTTCGATGGAGATGATCGCGCTGGGCTGATAGTGCTGCAGGGCGGCCTGAGCCTCCTCTTCGCGTTGGGCGTGTTCGCCGACGCTGATCTCATGCACGCGATAATCCGCCTTCAGCATCCCGGAGATCGGTTTGCCACAGACGATGACCGGCGTGGCGCCGAGCGTTTCCAGCGTCTTGTACAGCGCCAGGGCGCCCACCGGGCCGTCGGTCTCGAAGGTATCGACGACCGGGAAGCCGGTGCCGATCAATACCGTGCCCCGGCAATTGCGCAGAAGCTGCGCCGCGCGCAGATAGTAACCCGGTGTCAGTGCCGGCTGTACGTCTTTCATGCCGCGCAGGTTACGCGCCACCAGCAGATCCTCGATCTGCTGGCTCAGTTGAACTTCGTTGGTAGTCATGGAAAACCTATCCTTAATAGAGGAAAACGTTAAACGGGCACGGCCAGGACGCGGTGGTAGTACTGGCGGGCCAGGTGCAGGTGGTTATGCGCGTAATCCTGGGAGATCTCCTCGAAGGTCACGCTGGCGCCGGGCAGCAGTTGCGCCAGTCGGGCGGTATCGAGCGAGAACATCGAGCCCAGTTTCGGATAACCGCCGATGGTCTGGCGGTCGTTGAGCAGCACAATCGGTTGTCCGTCCGCCGGCACCTGGATTGCGCCGAGACAGATCCCCTCCGACAGGATGCCGTTGATCGACGGCGCGATGGAGGGGCCTTCCAGGCGGTAGCCCATGCGGTCGGCACGATCGCTGACTTGGTATTCGCTGGAAAAGAAGCGGCGCAGTTGCAGCGAGGAGAACGCTTCCTGCTGATAGCCGACGATGACGCGCAGCGGCCAGTGCCGGTGGTAGTCGGGCTGATAGAGCTGGGGCAGGCGATAGCCCTGGGCCGCCGGGCGATCGGCGCAGGGCAGCTGGTCGCCCTGCTGCAGTTTGCTGCCATTGAGGCCGCCGATCCCTTCGCGGGTGACGGTGGCGGTGCTGCCGAACTGGGGCGTGATCTCGAAGCCGCCGCTGACCGCCAGATAGGCGCGGGCACCGGCCTTGCTGTAGCCGACGTCGATCTTGTCGCCGGGCTGGACGCGGTGGGCGTGCCAGCGCTCCAGTTCGTGGCCGTTGATCTTCAAGGTCATTTCGCCGCCGCAGAGTGCCACCCGGGTATGTACCTGGGCCTCCAGGCTCAGGCCGCCGATGCTGATCTCCAGTGCAGTGGCATCGGACGCGTTGTCACACAGGCGGTTGGCCCAGTTGAACGCGAAGGGGTCCAGTGGGCCACCGGTGGTCAGGCCGATACGGTGCTGGCCGAGGCGGCCGCCATCCTGGATCAGCGTCAGCAGTCCCGGTTGCAGTACGCGCAAGCCGTTCATAGCTCACCTCCCAACGCGAAGTAGGTGGCCCGATCGATCGCTTCGAAGCGTACCCGGTCGCCGACCTGGACCGGCATGCAGGGGGTCTGTTGCGGATCGAACATGCGCTGCGGACAACGCCCGATCAGGTTCCAGCCGCCCGGCGAGGGCGCTGGATAGATCGCGGTCTGGCGGTCGGCGATCGCCACGGCGCCGCGGGGGACGCGCTGGCGCGGGGTGGAGAGACGCGGCGCGGCGATGCGCTCGTCGACCTCGCCCAGGTAGGCAAAGCCCGGGGCGAAGCCGATGGCGTAAACGCGGTATTCGGTTTCGCTGTGCAGCCGGATCACCTCTTCGATGCTGAGGTTGGCGCGGGCCGCCAGCGCTTCCAGATCGGGTCCGGCTTCGGTGTCGTACCAGACCGGCAACCTGATCAATTCGCCCTGGCTGGCGGTGGCGCTGTCCAGTTGCGCCAGAATGGCGTTCAGTAGCGTGCGCACCTCCAGATGATCGCTCTGGAACGGATCGTAGATGATCAGCAGCGAGGCGTAGGAGGGCACCAGGTCGATTAGTTTGTCGCCCAGTACCTGTTCGACCCGTTGTGCGGTCTGCTGTACCTGGGCGGAGATCAGGGGATCGGTCTTCTCCCCGAAGTAGACAATCAGTGAGTTCTCACCGGCAACCGCAATTCTCATCCCTGCAGCAGCTCCCGGATTTCGCGGATCGCCTGGATACCCTCGGCGTTGTCGCCGTGCACGCACAGCGTATCGACCTGCAACTGCAACTGGTGACCGCTGACGGTGGTCACCGTGCCGCTACTGGCTAGTTGCTGCACCTGGGCGAGCATCTTGTCGCGGCTGTGCACGGCGCCCTCTTTGCTGCGTGACAGCAGTTTGCCGTCATCGTCGTAACAGCGGTCGGCGAACGCCTCGAACCAGAGTTCGATCCCCCAGTGTGCCGCTTCCTGCTGGTGCTGCTCCGCTTCCGGCGTGGCCTGCAGCATCAGGCGCAGCGGGCGATGGTAGTCGGCGATCGCCTTCATGATCGCCTGGCGTACCGAGGGTTTGGCCATCATGTCGTTGTACAGCGCGCCGTGGGGCTTGACGTATTCGAGGGTCAGGCCGGCGCTGGCGGCCATGCCGTCGAGCGCGGCCACCTGGTAGTGAACCAGGGCGTGGATCTCGTTGGCGCTGGCGTGGATCGAGCGCCGGCCGAACCCCATCAGGTCGGGATAGGCGGGGTGGGCGCCGACCATGACGCCGTTATCCTTGGCCAACTGTAGCGTCTTCTGCATCACCAGCGGATCGCCGGCGTGGAAACCGCAGGCGATATTGGCCTGGTCGATATGCGGCATTACCGCCTCGTCCATCCCCATCGACCAGGCGCCGAAGCTCTCGCCCAGATCGCAATTCAGTAACAGGGCCATCGTCTCTCCTCCGGGTTACAGGATCGCCATGCGGCTGTTGGACAGGTCGGTCACCAGCATGTGGCCACCGGCGTGGGTAATGCAGATCGGCGGCTTCGCCGCTTCGATGGCGACCTGCGGTGTGACGCCGCAGGCCCAGAATACCGGCACTTCACCCTCGTTGATGGTGACCGGGTCGCCGAACTCCGGCGCATTGATGTCGCGGATACCGATCTCGGCCGGGTTGCCGAAGTGCAGCGGCGCGCCGTGGACCGACGGGAAGCGGCTGCAGATCTGGATCGCACGGATCGCATCGGCGGTTTTCATCGGCCGCATGCTGACCACCGTGGTGCTGGAGAAGCGACCGGCGCTGCGGCACGGGATATTGGTGCGATACATCGGCACGTTGACCCCTTCGGTGATGTTGCGGATCTCGATACCGTCGGCGATCAGGGCCTCTTCAAACGAGAACGAGCAGCCGAGCAGGAAGGCGACCATGTCGTCCTGCCAGTACTCCTTGATATCGGTGACCTCGGTCTGGACTTCGCCATTGGCGAACACGCGGTAGCGTGGCACATCGGTACGGATATCCACGTCCTGTCCCAGGTCCGGCAGCCTGTACTCGCCGGGGCGGGATGACAGGCCGATGATCGGGCAGGGCTTGGGGTTGAGCTGGCAGAACATCAGGAATTCGTCGGCGTAGGCCTTGGGCAGGATCGCCAGGTTGCCCTGGACATAGCCGGGGCAGTAGCCGGAGGTGTTGCCGGTGTGTTCGCCGCGGCGGATCCGCTGCCGCAGTTCGAACGGGGAGATCGATTTGGGGGTGGACATGGAGACAAACCCTCTTTATCAGAAGCGGTATAACCCAGAGATAAACCTGAGTGTATACCGCCTGAAGGGTTTGTCTAATCGATATTGCCTGCAATAACTGATAAGTAAATGTTATCAGATGCCGGTGGCTAGCAGCTGTTCCAGCTTCACCTGATCGGCGGCGAAATTGCGGATCCCCTCGGCCAGCTTCTCCGTCGCCATGGCGTCGTCGTTGAGGCTCCAGCGGAAGCCGTGCTGGTCGAGGATGACGCGGGCGTCGGCATCGGGGCTGGCGGTCGGGGTCAGGCTGCGGGCGAGCGGTTGCTCGACACTGGCCAACTCCTGCAGCAGGGCCGGGGCGATGGTCAGACGGTCGCATCCGGCCAGGGCCTGGATTTCGCCGATATTGCGGAAGCTGGCGCCCATGACGATGGTGTCGTAGCCGTGGGTCTTGTAGTAGCGGTAGATGCGGCTGACCGATTGCACGCCAGGATCGGTTTCACCGGCGTAGGCGGCATCGGGGTGACGTGCTTTGTACCAGTCCAAAATGCGGCCGACGAAGGGGGAGATCAGGAAGGCACCGGCATCGGCGCAGGCCTGGGCTTGGGCAAAGCCGAACAGCAGCGTCAGGTTGCACTGGATCCCCTCGCGCTCCAGTTGGCGTGCTGCCTCTATCCCCTCCCAGGTGGAGGCGATCTTGATCAACACGCGCTCGGCGGGGACGCCCATCGATTCATACAGCTCGATCAGGTGACGCGCCTTGGCAACGGTGGCGGCGGTGTTGAACGACAGCCGGGCATCCACTTCGGTGGAGACGCGTCCGGGCACCAGGTCGACGATCTCCTTGCC
>QKGH01000297.1 GCA_003250495.1 Marinobacterium sp. | reverse complement strand
TTCGGCGGCTCCTACGGTGCTGCACAGCAGAAACACATGCTCGACCCCTACACGGAAAAAACCGGCACCAAGATCCTGTTCGAGAACTATTCCGGCGGTGTAGCCGAACTGAAAGCCCAGGTCGAGAGCGGCAATGTGCTGTGGGATGTGATCGACATGGAGGTGATCGACCTGGAGCGCGCCTGCTCCGAAGGCCTGCTGGAACCCTTCCCAATGGACCAGCTGCCGCCGGGAGACGACGGCACCCCGGCCAAGGAGGACTTCAGCCCGGCCGCCCTGGCTAACGAGTGCGGCGTCGGCAACATCGTCTGGACCGTGCTGTACGCCTACAACCACGACACCATCCAGGGCGGCGAGCCGAAAACCATCACCGACCTGTTCGACACCAAGACTTTCCCGGGCAAACGCGCGCTGCGCAAACGTCCGCAGGTGAACATGGAGTGGGCCCTGCTGGCTGACGGCGTGCCGAAGGACCAGGTTTACGCCATGCTCGAAACCGAAGAGGGTCAGGCCCGCGCCTTCGCCAAACTCGATACCATCAAAAACGATATCGTCTGGTTCGACAGCTGGTCCCAGGCGCCGCAGCTGCTGAACGACGGCGGGGCGGTAATGGTCCAGTCCGCCAACGGCCGTTTCTTCGCCGCGATCCAGGATGAGGGCAAGCCGTTCGAGATGGTTTGGGATGGTCACCTGTACGATCTGGACGTCTGGTCCATCGTCAAGGGCACCAAGAAGAAGGATCTGGCAGTCGACTTCATCAAGTTCGCCACCGGTTCCAAGCCGCTGGCCGGCATGCCGGACGTGGCCTACGGTCCGACCCGCAAATCCTCCTATGCTTATATCGACGAAGCGATCGTGCCGAAACTGCCCTCCGCGCACCTGGATGAGGGGCTGAACGCCTCCAGCGTGTTCTGGGCCGACTACGGCGAATCGCTGGGCGAGAAGTTCAACGAATGGCTGCTGAAATAAGCCGCCATCCGCGCTAAGCAACACGCGCTAATACGCAACACCAACCGGGGGCGCCCAGCGCCCCCACCCGACTCGCTACCCGACAAAGGCCGTACACTATGTCGATCCCTGAGCTGAGCCGCGACGAGATCCGCGAGGCCAACCGCAACATTCGCCGCAAGAAGATTCTGGCGATCCTGTTCGTGACGCCACTGCTGCTGTTCATTTTCATCACCTTCGTCGCCCCTATCGCGACCATGCTCTACCGCAGCGTCTACCATCCGACCGTGGCCGAGCTGATCCCCGATACCCTGCAACAGCTCGACGACTGGGATGCCGACAGCGGCGAACTGCCGCCGCCGCAGACCCTGACCCTGTTCGCCGTGGAGCTGAAACGGCTGGCCAAGGAGCGCCTGTCGGGCAAACTGGCGGAAGAGATCAACCGCGGCCTGCCGGGCTCATCGAGCCTGATCAAGGCCACCGCACGCAAACTGCAGCGCGTCGACGACGCCGAGCTGCAAAGCCAGGGCGACCAGTTGTTGCTCGCCAGCCACCCGAAATGGAGTGGAGTCGAGGTGTGGCAGACGATACGCCGCGCCGGTTCGATCTTCACCGACGACTATTACCTGACTGCGCTGGACCTGGAGCGCACCCCCTCCGGCGAAATCGTCCAGCGCGATACCCAGATCTACCTGAAGCTGTATTGGAAGAGCTTGAAGATCGCCTTCTACATCACCGTGCTGACCGCAATCATCGGTTTCCCGCTGGCCTGGTACCTGGCCAATGCACCGTCGCGGATCGCCAATACGCTGATGATCCTGGTGCTGCTGCCGTTCTGGACCTCGCTGCTGGTGCGCACCACCGCCTGGATCGCGCTGCTGCAGACCAACGGCGTGGTCAACTCGGTGCTGCAGTGGCTGCATGTCATCAATGAACCGATCGAGATGCTCTACACCCAGTTCGCCACGGTCATCGCGATGACCCACATCCTGCTGCCGTTCATGATCCTGCCGCTGTACAGCGTGATGAAGGGGATCGACCCGAGCTACTACCGTGCCGCGCTGTCGCTGGGCGCCAAACCGATTCCAGCCTTCGTACGCATCTATATGCCGATGACGCTGCCGGGACTCAGTGCCGGGGCGTTGCTGGTGTTCATCATCTCGATCGGCTATTACATCACCCCGGCGCTGGTCGGCGGTACCGATGGCCAGATGATCTCCAACATCATCGCCTTCCACATGCAGTCCTCCAACAACTGGGAGCTGGCTGCCGCGCTCGGCTCGCTGCTGTTGCTGCTGATCACCGTACTGTACTGGCTGTACGACCGCCTGGTCGGCATCAGCAACCTGAAGCTGGGCTGAGGGGGAGAGAAAACCATGGCACAATACCCGCGTTACTACACTCCGCTGCAGAAGCTCGGCGCCAGCGGCATCAAGCTGTTCGCCTGGGCGGTACTGCTGTTCCTGATCCTGCCGATCCTGGTGATCATCCCGCTGTCGTTCAACTCTGAACCCTACTTCACCTTCACCGAGGGGATGCTGGCACTGGACCCGGAAGCGTATTCGCTGAAGTGGTATCACGACATCTGGATGGACGGTAAGTGGACGCTGGCGATCAAGAACAGCTTCTATGTCGGCATTATGGCCACGCTGCTGGCGACGGTACTCGGCACGGTGGCGGCGATCGGCCTGTCCAACCCGCTGGTGCCGTTCCAGCGCACAATCATGGCACTGCTGCTGTCGCCGATGATCGTGCCGCTGATCATCACCGCGGCCGGCATGTTCTTCTTCTACACCCAGCTCAATATCGCCGGCAGCTATTTCGGCCTGATCCTGGCGCACGCAGCCCTGGGCACGCCGTTCGTCGTCATCACGGTGAACGCGGCGCTGGCCGGCTTCGACTACTCGCTGGTGCGCGCCTCGCTGGGGATGGGTGCCAAACCGGTCTACACCTTCTTCAAGGTGATCATGCCGCTGATCCGCCCCGGCGTGATCTCCGGCGCGCTGTTCGCCTTCGTCACCTCGTTCGACGAGGTGATCGTGGTACTGTTCCTGGCCGGCCCCGAACAGCGCACCATCCCGCGCCAGATGTTCTCCGGTCTGCGCGAGGAGATCAGTCCCACCATCCTGGCCGTGGCGGTACTGCTGGTGGCGATCTCCGCGCTGCTGCTGCTGACCATGGAGTACCTGCGCGCCCGTAGCGAGCGGATCCGCATGGGCTCCACGGTCTGAGCGACGGATGCCACGGCGGTCGTGGAGCACGACCGCCGCTCACCCCTCCCGGTATAACCGCTCCAGCAACTGGCGCTCGAACTGCGTCAGTTGCGCACTCAGGTTCTGCTCCTCCTCGGGTAGCCCCTCCTGGGTCAGCCCCGACAGCAACAACACGAACAGGTAGCGCTTACCCGACGCCGCGGTGATAAAGCCGGCCAGGTTACGGCTGCCGTTGAGCGAACCGCTCTTGGCCTGCACCGCCCCGCGCAACGGCGCCTTGACCAGACTGCGCCGGTACTGCAGCGTGCCGCTCTGCCCGGCCACCGGCAGCTCGCGGTAGCTGGCCAGCTGCGGATGCCGGGCCAGGTAGCGCAACACCGCGGCCAACTGCTGCGCACTGAGCAGATTATCCCGCGACAGCCCGGAACCATCCTCCAGCCGCGCCGGCGCCAGCACGATCCCCTGCTCGGCCAGGATCTGGCGCAGCGCGCGCGCGCCCTGGGCGAAGGAGCCGCTGCCGGCGACGACATGGCCCAGCGTTTTGAGCAGGTTATCGGCGTAGAGGTTGTCCGACTCCTGCAGCATCGTCGCCAGCAGCTGCTCGAGCGGGGCCGAACGCACCTCCGCCAGTACCTGCCAGCCGCTACTGGCGCCGCTGCCGACGACGATCTGTCCAAGTAGCGTCAACTGTCGCTGCGCCAGCTCCTGACGCAGTACGGCCGTGACATAGGCGGCGGTATCGTCGACCGCCAGGTTCAGCGGCCACACCTTGCGGCGCTCGGTCACACACCCCTGCAGTTGGTAACGGTTACCGTCGCCACGCTGCATCAGCAGCTCACACAACTGCGCCTGCTGGTTTGCCACGCCTGCACCTCGCTGCTGACCGCCAGCGGCTGATGCGCCGGCACGAACAGCCGCGCCCGGTAGGGCGGTACCGCCTTGGCATCCAGGTTCAGGCTCGCCGCCACGCAGTTGTGTTCCAGCGTCAACGCCGAGGCCGGCGCGCTGTAACAGACGCCGAGATTGTCCCAGGGCCAGCCCGGGGCGCGCTCATATCCGTTGAACGCGCTGCCGTCGAGCAGCAGATCGCCGTCGATCTGCCGGATACCGAGCGTCTGCAGCCGATCCAGCAGCTCGCCGAGCTGAGCACGCGTCAGGTCCGGCGCCCCGCTGAAGCCCAGTTTCAGATCGCCCTGCCAGCGCGTTCCCTGCTGGGTTCCACGCCCCAGCAGGCCGGTGGCGAAGCGGAAATCGCGCCCCAACCGCAACTCGGCGGCCAGCGCCGTCAGCAGCTTTTGCGTACTGGCCGGCGGCAGCAACAACGCAGGGTTATAACCAACCTGTAGTGGGCCGCCGTCCAGCGGCTCCACCACCCAGGCCACCT
>QKGH01000428.1 GCA_003250495.1 Marinobacterium sp. | reverse complement strand
AGTTCCGGGGTCGCCGCGGCGATCACCCGACCGTCCGACGCCAGCGTCAGCGGGTTACCCTCCCAGTCGGTCATCACCCCCCCGGCCTCCTCTACCACCGGTAGCAGTGGCAGATAATCGAAGGGTTTGAGCTGGGATTCAACCACCAGGTCGATGAAACCGGCCGCCAGCAGCGCGTAGCTGTAGCAGTCGCCGCCGAACCGGGTGACGCCGGCGTCGGCGATCAGCGCATCGATCAGCGGCTGCTCCGGCGCATCGAAGTAGAGCGGCGAGGTAGTGTAGAAACGCGCGTCGGCCAGGCTCCGGCAGCTGCTGACCCGGCACGGCCGCTGCTCGCCGCTGCGGTCGCGGAAAAACGCCCCCTGCCCCGCCGCGGCGAACCAGCGTTCGCCCATGGCCGGCACCTCGATCACGCCCAGCGCCGGCTTGCCCTGATGCAGCAGACCGATCAGGCTGCCCCACAGCGGCCAGCCGGTGATGAAGCTGCGGGTGCCGTCGATCGGGTCGACCACCCAGGTGTACTCGGCGTCGAGCCGCTCGGTGCCGTACTCCTCGCCGAGGATACCGTGGTCCGGGTAGCGCTCGGCCAGCGCCTGGCGCAGCATCGCCTCGACCCCCTGGTCGGCCTGGGTCACGGGGCTCGCATCCTCCTTGACCTCGATCGACAACGGCTGGCGGAACCACTCCAGCGCCATGGAACCGGCGCGGGATGCCAGCTCCAGCGCCAACTGCAGAGCCTGGGCCTCCTCTGCGCCGCCCTGAACCTGTGCCGATTCGCTGTTACTCATCGCCCTGCTTACCCCGCTGTAATAATTTCGTCATGTAGACAGTAAACCAAATATTTGCATAAATACACATATTGCCACATACAAAACTATAAATGCTCCGTCAGCCCCTCGACAAATCCACATACAAACACAGGTTGGAGACGTCACTATGAACTGGCGAGTTATACAGAAGCAGGCCCGAACCTTCGGATTCGTGGCCCTGGGTTCCCTTCTCTGCGCCCAGGCCCAGGCCGGCGAGATCACCGTTTACTCGGCGCTGGAGGAGGATGAGATCGCGTCCTACCTGGCGGTAGCCGAAAAAGCGCTGCCCGATGTCAAAATCAATGTGCTGCGCCTCTCCACCGGCGACCTGGGCGCACGCCTGATCGCCGAAGCGGCCAATCCGCAGGCCGATGTGGTGTGGGGCTTTGCCGTCACCAATATCCTTAATCCGCAGATCAACGCACTGTTGGAGCCTTATGCGGCGGCCGGTGCCGACAAGCTGCCCGCCGCCTACCGCGATGCCGACAACAAGTGGTTCGCCGCCACCGGTTACATGGGTGCCTTCTGCGTCAACACCGATCGCCTGGAAGCCAAGGGGCTGCCGATGCCAACCTCCTGGCAGGATCTGCTGAATCCGGTCTACAAGGGTGAGATCGTGATGCCCGATCCCTCCTCGTCCGGTACCGGTTATCTGCAGGTAGCGGCGATCCTGCAGGGCCTCGGCGAAGAGAAGGGCTGGCAACTGATCAAGGATCTGGACCAGAACATGGCCCAGTACACCTCCTCCGGCTCACGTCCCTGCCGTATGGCACAGGTGGGCGAATACACCATCGGTGCGTCGCTGTCGTTCGTGGCGATGCAGTCGATCGACCAGGGTTATCCGGTGAAGATGGTGGTGCCGGCGGATTGGGCCGGTTACGAGCTGGAGGCCTCCGGCCTGCTGCAGGGCAGCGATAACGCCGCCGATGCCAAGCGTTTCCTCGACTGGACCCTGTCCGGCTCGGCGACCGCACTGTACTCCGAGTACAAGTCGATCATCACCGTACCGGGTGTACCGGCTTCGCCGCTGGCGCAGAAGGCGGGCCTGCCGGCCGACCTCGGCAGCGTGCTGTTCCCGATGGATTTC
>QKGH01000006.1 GCA_003250495.1 Marinobacterium sp. | reverse complement strand
CCAGCCCCATGGTGTGGGTGATGAACGGATCGATCTCGATCTTGCCGTTCATGTAGTCCTCGACGTAGCCCGGCAGCTGGCTGCGGCCCTTGACGCCACCGAAGGCGGAACCTTTCCACACGCGGCCGGTGACCAGCTGGAACGGACGGGTGGAGATCTCCTGGCCGGCACCGGCGACGCCGATGATGACCGACTCGCCCCAGCCCTTGTGGCAGCACTCCAGCGCCTGACGCATCACCTGCACGTTACCGATGCATTCGAAGGAGTAGTCGACACCGCCGTCGGTCATGTCGACGATCACCTGCTGGATCGGATCGGAGAAGTTTTTCGGGTTGATGCAGTCGGTGGCACCGAACTGCTTGGCCATCTCGAACTTGGATTCGTTGATGTCGATGGCGATGATGCGGCTGGCCTGCGCCATGCGCGCACCCTGAATCACCGACAGACCGATACCGCCGAGACCGAACACGGCCACGGTGGAGCCCGGCTCGACCTTGGCGGTGTTCAGCACCGCACCGATACCGGTGGTGATACCGCAACCGAGCAGGCAGACCTTCTCCAGCGGCGCATCGACGTGGATCTTGGCCAGCGAGATCTCCGGTACCACGGTGTATTCGGAGAAGGTGGAGGTGCCCATGTAGTGGTAGATCGTCTCGCCGTTCAGGGAGAAGCGGCTGGTACCGTCCGGCATCAGACCCTTGCCCTGGGTGGCGCGCACCGCCTGACACAGGTTGGTCTTGCCTGACAGGCAGAATTTGCACTTGCCGCACTCGGCGGTGTACAGCGGGATCACGTGGTCGCCCGGCTTCAGCGTGGTCACGCCCGGACCCACCTCTTCGACGATACCGGCCCCTTCATGGCCGAGGATCGACGGGAAGATACCCTCCGGATCGGCGCCGGACAGGGTGAAGGCATCGGTGTGGCAGACGCCGGTGGCGACGATGCGTACCAGCACTTCGCCCGCCTTCGGACCCTGTACATCTACCTCTTCGATGGTGAGCGGGGCGCCCGCTTTCCAGGCCACGGCTGCGCGTGATTTCATCGTTGGTCTCCTGTCTGGTTGTCCCACGGCGGGACGGGAATCGGTAAGTGCGTTCAGTGTAGAGCAGTTCTAAACCGGCATCTGCGCACAGATTGGAAATGATTTTTTCTGTACAGCAATAATTGTGGTATGAAGTTGCTTCTGGGGCAGTAGCAGGGTGGGAGAGAGGATGCGCGGAGAGCAACGATGAGGCGCTGGGATGCGATAGAGGCCTATGTGGAGGTGGTGCGCCAGGGCAGTTTCAGCGCCGCGGCGGAGAAGCTCGGCGTATCGGCCTCGCACATCAGCCGGCGGGTGGCGGAGCTGGAGAGCCACCTGGGGACGCCGCTGATCTACCGCACCACGCGCTCGATCCGCCTCAGCGAGGCGGGCGAGCAGTACTTCGAACAGTGCAGCCAGCTGCTGCACGGGTTTCTCAGCGCCGAGGAGCAGATCAGCCGGGCGCAGGAGCAGCCGACCGGCCTGCTCCGCGTCACCTGTGCGGCGACCTTCGGCGAGCGTTTCGTGGCGCCGATGCTGCCGGCATTCATGCGCCGCTATCCGCAACTGGAGATCGAACTGCACCTGAGCAACCGTCGTGTCGACCTGATCGGCGAGGGTTACGACCTGGCGATCCGCCTCGGCCGGCTGCAGGACTCCAGCCTGCTGGCGCGGCGCCTGTGCGACCGCCGCGAGTATGTCTGCGCCTCGCCCGATTACCTGCAGCGCCATCCGATGCCGCATACGCTGAACGAGTTGAGCCAGCACAACTGCCTGGTCGGTACCAGCGGCAGCTGGCTGTTCCAGGAGCAGGGGCAGCGGCGCGAGCTGCGCGTCAGCGGCAACTGGCGCAGCAACTCGGGTCCCGCCGTGCTGGCCGCGGTGGAGGCGGGGCTCGGCATCGCCCAGTTGCCCGACTACTACGTGGAGCCGCAGTTGGCGAGCGGGCGACTGGTCAGCATGCTGGACAGCTACCGTTATCCCCACAGCGGGGTCTGGCTGGTCTACCCCAAGGTGCGACAGCAACTGCCGCGGTTGAAACTGCTGTGCGACTTTCTGATCGAGCGTTTCAGCAGCGAGAAACCCTGGTAACGGCGACATTTTGCTAACAGCTGGGCGCTGCCGTTGCGAGCGTTTCATCCCCGGCTTGGGCACAGGTTATCGACACAGCGCAGCAGGAAAAAATCGAATGTGGATAATTTTTGCGATTTGGCACCGGTTTATTTCTCCCTGTTGATAACAGCCGATTTTTTATCCCCGGCATATCTGGACAGAGCTGTGGATGAGTTCAGGACAACTCACAGATAGATCGCTGTAAGGCGCATGGATACTGGCTTTAACAATACTGGTCAGAATCCGGACAGTTTTGTTCAGGACATCCCGTGTCAAGCCTTTGGGGATAAAAAGTTAGCGCCGAGCAGGACTGAACAACCGTTGGCACAGGGTGATGAAAGGCTGTGGATAATATTATTTTGTGTATAACTGTGCCGGAGCACGATACGCTCTCCGCACACCGATGAGGTATGCCGGTTACAGTGACCCGACCGGCCGGTTTCCGGTCACGACGATGCAAGGTGAACAATGACATATCCCGCTCTGCAGACCTGGCTGGACCGCATCGCGGCCGGCGAGGATAGTGTGATCCGCCAGTTACAGCTGGCCGAGCCGCTGTTGTGGCTGAACCCCGGGAAACAGCCCTTTGCGCAGGTGCGCGACCAGTTGCCGCTGGGCTATGCCGATATCGAGGACGCGGCGGCCCGGTTGCAGCGCTTTGCCGCCTATTTCGAACAGGCGTTCCCGGAGACACGGGCGGCGGGCGGCATCATCGAGTCCGAGCTGCGCTCGATCGATCGGGCCGCGGCGGCGGTCGCGCACTGGCTGGGCGAAACCCAGGCACCGGATAAGCTGCTGCTCAAATGCGACAGCCAGCTGCCGATCGCCGGTTCGATCAAGGCGCGCGGCGGCATCTACGAGGTGCTGCTATATGCCGAGCAGCTGGCGTTGGCGGCGGGACTGCTGCAACCGGGTGACAGCTACGCCTGCTTCGCCAGCGAACCTTTCCGCGCCCTGTTCGCACAGCACGCGATCATGGTCGGTTCCACCGGCAACCTGGGCCTCAGCATCGGCATCATCAGCGCCAAGCTGGGGTTCAACGTCAGCGTGCACATGTCGGCGGATGCGCGGCAGTGGAAAAAGGCGCTGCTGCGCAGCAAGGGGGTGACCGTGGTCGAGCACAGCGCCGACTACAGCGTGGCCGTGGCGCAGGGGCGCGAGGAGGCGAAGCGGATGCCGAACTGCCACTTCGTCGACGACGAGGATTCCACGGCGCTGTTTCTCGGCTATGCGGTAGCGGCACTGCGGCTCAAACAGCAACTGGCCGCGCAGCGGATCGAGGTCGATCCGCAGCATCCGCTGCTGGTCTACCTGCCCTGCGGTGTCGGCGGCGCTCCGGGCGGTATCGCCTTCGGCCTGAAGCAGGTGTTCGGCGATGCGGTGCACTGCGTCTTCGCCGAGCCGACCCACTCGCCCTGCATGCTGCTGGGGCTCTATACCGGTCTGCATCACGCCATCAGCGTGCAGGATATCGGCCTCGATAACCTGACCTGTGCCGATGGGCTCGCGGTGGGGCGGGCGTCGGCGTTCGTCGGCCAAATCATGGCGCCGCTACTGGACGGACTCTACACCGTCAGCGACGCGCAGCTGTACGGCCTGGTGGCGCTGCTGCGCGACAGCAGCGGGTTGGCACTGGAACCGTCGGCGGTGGCCGGTCTGCCCGGTTTCGTTCGGCTGCTGCAGGCGGCGCGGCAGGGGCGGGGGGAGCTGACGGTCGAGACGTTGTTGCACCGCGCCACCCATATCGTCTGGGCGACGGGGGGCGACATGGTGCCGGAGCCGGAGAGGGCGGAGTACTACCGGCGCGGCAGGGAGTGCCTGGCGGCGGCACCGGCCGGGAGGCGGTAGACCTCCTCCAACAGGGTGGCCAGTTGCGGCGCGATTGGGGCGTCGATCTTCAGGCTCAGCAGCTCGTCGGCGCGGGTGCGCCCCAGCGTCAGCGCTGCGATCGGCTTGCCCCACTCCTGGGCCCGGCGGCAGAAGCGGAAGCCGGAGTAGACCATCAGCGAGGAGCCGATCACCAGCAGCGCATCGGCGCGCTGCAGGGCGGCCAGCGCCTGTTCCACCCGCGGTTTGGGCAC
>QKGH01000075.1 GCA_003250495.1 Marinobacterium sp. | reverse complement strand
CCAGGCGCTGCGTGACGAGATCGATCAGCATAACTACCGTTACTACGTGCTCGATGAACCCAGTGTCCCGGATGCGGAGTACGACCGCCTGTTCCGGGAGTTGAGGCAACTGGAGACGGAACATCCGGAACTGGTGTCGCCGGATTCCCCTACCCAGCGGGTCGGTGCCAAACCGAGCGGCGGTTTCGCCGAGGTGCAGCACGAGCTGCCGATGCTGTCGCTCGATAACGCCTTCAGCGCAGAGGATCTGCGCGATTTCGTCCGCCGTATCGGCGACCGTCTGGGGGACGTCGATACCGAACGGCTGCAGTTTGCCTGCGAGCCGAAGCTGGACGGCCTGGCGATCAGCCTGTTGTACGAGAACGGTATGCTGGTGCGCGGCGCCACGCGTGGTGACGGTTATACCGGCGAAGATATCACGTCGAATGTACGTACCGTACGCAATATCCCGTTGCGCCTGCTGGGCGAGGGGTGGCCGACGCGTCTCGAGGTACGCGGCGAGATCTACATGCCGAAGGCCGGGTTTGAGGCGCTCAACGAGCGGGCCCGGGCCGAGGGCGAGAAAACCTTCGTCAACCCGCGTAACGCGGCAGCGGGCAGCCTGCGCCAGCTCGATCCGTCGATCACCGCGCAGCGCCCGCTCGAGTTCTGCTGCTACAGCACCGGTATCGTCGAGGGGGGCGAGTTGTCCGCCAACCACAGCGACACCCTGCAGCAGTTGGCGCAGTGGGGAGTTCGGATCAACCCGGAGATGCGGGTGGTCGAAGGCGCCGGCGGCTGCCTGGAGTATTACGCGGCGATGGCACAGAAGCGCGATCGTCTGCCCTACGATATCGACGGCCTGGTGTTCAAGGTGGACAGCTACGCCCTGCAGCAGCGCTTGGGGTTTGTCGCCCGGGCGCCGCGCTGGGCCATCGCGCACAAGTTCCCGGCCCAGGAGGAGATCACGCGGCTGAATGCGGTCGAGTTCCAGGTCGGGCGTACCGGTGCGGTGACGCCGGTGGCGCGGCTGGAGCCGGTGTTTGTCGGCGGGGTGACGGTCAGCAACGCCACGCTGCACAACATGGATGAGATCGCCCGCCTCGATGTGCGGGCCGGCGACTATGTCATGGTGCGCCGGGCCGGCGACGTGATCCCGCAGATCGTCAGCGTGGTGACGGAGAAACGCGATGGCACCGAGCGGCAGGTCGCGATACCGGAACAGTGTCCGGTGTGCGGCTCGGCGATCGAGCGCACCCAGCTGATCAGCCACAGCAAGAGTGGGCAGAAGGTCAGCGAAGGCTCGATCTACCGCTGTGTCGGCCGGTTGGCCTGCGAAGCGCAGTTGAAGCAGGCGCTGATCCACTTCGTATCGCGCAAGGCGATGGATATCGACGGCCTGGGAGAAAAGAGCATCGAGCAGTTGGTGGCGTGCGATCTGGTGCGCTCGCCGGCCGATCTGTACCGCCTGCAGAAGGAACAACTGCTGGCGCTGGAGGGGTTCGCCGAGCTGTCGGCGCAGAACCTGGTCGATGCCATCGCCGCCAGTCGGGCGGTGACGCTGGATAAGTTCATCTACGCACTCGGTATCCCCGAGGTGGGCGAAGAGACCGCCCGTACCCTGGCCAATGGTCTCGGTGCGCTGGCACGTATCCGTACTGCACTGCCGGCGCTGTTGGCGATACTGCCCGATATCGGCCTGACCGTGGCACATGAGATCCACAACTTCATGCAGGATGAACACAACGCCCGGGTGATCGATGCGCTGCTGGAGCTGGGCGTCGTGCCCAAGGAGCGCGGCGAGCTGAATCCCGAGCTGTGCGGCAGTGTCAGCTTTGCCCAGTTGATCGACAGCCTCGGTATTTTCCGTGTCGGGCAGAAGAGCGCCGCGGCGCTGGCGAGCCATTTCGAGTCGGTAGAGGCCTGGCTGCAGGCGGATGAGGCTGAGTTGGATCGAGTCGCCGAGCTGTCGACCCAGGCGCGGCAGAATGTGTTCGCTTATCTGCAGGACAACGGTCAGCGCGAGCGGATCCGCGAGATGGAGCGGCAGTTACGCGAATTCGGCATGCACTGGAGCTGCAAACCGCAGAGTGATCTGGTGCGGTTACCGTTGGAGGGGCAGACCTGGGTGCTGACCGGTACGCTGGAACGGTTGACCCGCGACGCGGCCAAGGCACACCTGCTGACGCTCGGAGCCAAGGTGGCGGGCAGTGTCTCCGCCAAGACCGCCGCGGTGGTGGCCGGGGAGAAGGCCGGTTCGAAACTGGCCAAGGCGGAGCAGCTGGGGGTGCGGGTACTGAGCGAGGCGGAGCTGATCGCATTGCTGGATGAGCATGGGGTGGCGCTGTGATCCTGCCCTGGCAGCAACTGTCGGAGGAGGCGCTCGAGGGGCTGATCGAGGAGTTCGTGACCCGCGACGGCACCGACTACGGCGAGGTGGAGAGTGCCCTGGCGCAGCGTGTCGCGCAGGTGAAAGCCCGCCTGCAGCGGGGCGAGGCGGTCCTGCTGTTCAGCGAAAGTACAGGCGAATGTGCCATAGTGTCTAAAGAGGCGCTTGCCAAAGGTCGAAGCTGAATACGGCGACGGCGCCATCCGTTTTTGCACGGGGCCGACGTTTGCCATAAGGGGCGATATGGAACAACTGGATCAGATAACCAGCCTGATAGCACTGTCGATGGGCGTTGCCTGGGCCAGTGGGATCAACCTTTACGCCACGCTGCTGATGCTGGGGGTGCTGTCCAACATGGGGCATATCACGCTGCCGCCCGGGTTGGAGATCGTCGCCGACCCGCTGGTAATGCTGGCGGCGGGGTTGATGTACTGTGTCGAGTTCTTCGCCGACAAGATTCCCGGCGTCGATACCGGTTGGGATACCCTGCACACCTTCATCCGTATTCCCGCCGGTGCGGCATTGGCGGCCGGTGCCGTCGGCGACCTCTCCCCGGCCGTGGGGCTGGCGGCGGCAGTTGTCGGTGGCTCGCTGGCGGCGGGCAGCCATAGCCTGAAGGCCGGCAGCCGGGTGTTGATCAACACCTCGCCGGAGCCGGTAACCAACTGGACTGCGTCGGTTGCTGAAGACCTGGCCGTGATCGGCGGGCTGTGGACCGCGCTGAACCATCCGCTCTGGTTCCTCGCCGGCCTGGTGGTGTTCGTACTGCTGTTGATCTGGCTGCTGCCGAAACTGTGGCGCGGCATCAAGCGGGTGTTCGGGTTTCTGGCCCGACTCTTTGGCGCCTCGACGGAGCCGGCACCAGGCGGGACGGTGGATAGGAGAGAGCCCCCCTCGTTGCCGCCGACGGGCAGCCGCTGAGCCTCAGGCCCAGCTCTCCACCCGGGCGTTATTGATCAGCAGGCGCAGCAGGTCGGAGCGGGTGATGATGCCGACCAGCTTCTCCTCGGCGTCGATAACCGGGAGCGCCCGTAGCGGATAGTTGACGAAGCTGCTGGCCAGCAGCGAGAGTTCGGTATCCTCCGAAGCGACGATAATCTTGCGCTGATACGCCTGGGCCACGGCCACCGGCGAGTCCGGACCATGCTCGACGAAATCGCTGTCCGAGAGCATGCCCAGTATCCCCCCGGTGTCATCGATAACCACCAGGTGATGAATGGCGTGGGTCAGCATCTGCGACCAGGCCGCGCGCAGACTGGTTTGCTCGCGCACCGTATAGACCGGGGTCACCATCAGCTGTTTGGCGGTCAAGCCAACCTTGCGCCGCTCCTGGCCGAGGTAACGGCGCATATGGTCAGGCAGGGTCGGCTCCGGCTCGCTGGAGGCGGAGGGAAGACGTTGCTGGCTGGCATGTTCCGGTGGCCGGCGGAACAGTTGCTCCAACTGCTTGGCTTCGTCGCGGGCGACATCATCCGAAGAGGGCAGGGGGGGCATGGCCCTGGAGGCCGTCAACTCCTCTGTTCCCCGGGGTTTAAACAGCGCGTGTACCGGCGTTTGGATACGGTAGCCCTGGTCGTAGACAACTAGCGCCATACTGCGCCCTCCTGTTACGTCGCGGGGTCGTCCGGGACAACCCCTTAGGACTATATCGACCGACGGATCAGTTTCTTGATCGCGAAGCGTACCGGATTGACCGACTCATAGACCCGTTGGCTGACCGGCAACGGGGTGCCAAGCAGCAGGTCGGTTATCAACTGTGCACTAATTGGACAGCTGATCAGCCCTTTTGCTCCGTGCCCGGTGTTGATGTAGAGGCCCGGCAGATGCTGCATGCCGGCAGGAAAACTCCAGTTG
>QKGH01000256.1 GCA_003250495.1 Marinobacterium sp. | reverse complement strand
TCAGCCCGCGTCCAAAGGTCACCAGCGACATGGGCAGGAACAGCGCTGCGTAACCCAGCGCATCGGCGAGGGTGAGGCCGAGCAGACAAACGCCGCCGATCAGCGAGATCGAGTGACCGGCGATCACCACCGCGTCCAGCGCAACGTGGCTGGCCAGCCGCGTCGACAGCAAGCTGCCCAGCATAAAGGCGGAGGAGACCGCCAGGAACCAGTTGCCGAACAGCGCCGAGTTACCGCCGAGGCGGTCGACGAGGTAGGGCGCGGTGCCCATGAACATGTAGAACGCCGCGGCGATAAAGGTGGTCGACAGCGCGTAGCCGAGATAGCCGGGCGACTGGAATAGCCCGAGGTAACGCTCGATCACCGGCTTCAGGCGCAGGCTTTCGGTCCGCTGCCGACAGGTTTCCGGCAGGCGCAGCAGGATCATCAGCCAGGCGAGCGCGCCCATGGCGAGGGAAACATAAAAGATCGCGTTCCAACCGATCCACAGGTTCAGGTGGCCGCCCAGGGCCGGTGCTATCGACTGGGCGATGGCGATCGCCA
This sequence comes from Marinobacterium sp., assembly GCA_003250495.1. Lineage (GTDB taxonomy): Bacteria > Pseudomonadota > Gammaproteobacteria > Pseudomonadales > Balneatricaceae > Marinobacterium_D. The sequence goes on along the minus strand of QKGH01000256.1, from coordinate 3,700 downwards.
TGACGATATAGCCCATCCTGGCCGCCGCACCTTCGCGGCCATAGAGATCCAGGATAATGGTGCGCGCCAGTACCATCGCGGCGCTGCCGCCCAGCGCCTGTAACACCCGCCCGGCGATCAGCATCGTGACATCGTCAGCGAGTGCCGCCAGCAGGCTGCCGCCGGTATGCAGCGCCAGCCCCAGGAGCAGCACCGGACGCCGGCCGAAGTGATCGGCCAGGGGCCCCGACAGCAACTGGCCGAATGCCAGCGTGAACAGGTAGGCGCTAAAGCTCAGCTGCATCACGCTGATATCGGTGTGCAGCTCCCGCGCCGCGTCCGGCATCGCCGGCACGAACAGGTTCAACGCCAGCGGGCTGGCCATGGCGATCAGTGTCAGTACCGCCACCGAGGGCGCGCGGGGGGACGGGGTTATCATCGAGTCGGTGTGCCTCAGTTCGGGTTGCGGATCACCAGCAGACGCAGTTCGGTCATATCCTCGATCGCGTAGCGCACGCCCTCGCGGCCCAGCCCGCTGTCCTTCACGCCGCCGTAGGGCATGTGGTCCACGCGCCAGGAGGGTACGTCGCCGATGACGACGCCGCCCACCTCCAGCTCGTCCCAGGCCCGCTGGATCTTGTAGATGTCGCGGGTAAAGATGCCCGCCTGCAGGCCGAAGTCGGAGTTGTTGACCTCCTGCAGGGCCGCAGCGTAGTCGCTGAACCTGGCGAGTATGGCCACGGGTCCGAACGCCTCCTGGCTGCTCACGGCGCACTCTGCCGGTACGTTTTCCAGCAGTGTGGCCTGCAGCATGGCGCCTTCGCGTTGGCCGCCGCACAGCAGCCTGGCCCCCTTGTCGATCGCCTCGATAACCCAGTTGTGCAGGCGGGTCGCCTCCTTCTCGGAGATCATCGGTCCGATGAACGTGCACTCATCCTTGGGATCGCCGCTCTTCAGCGCCTTGACCGCGTCCGCCAGCTTGTCGCGCACGGCGTCGTACAACTTCTCGTGTACCAGGATGCGCTGCACGCTGATGCAGCTCTGACCGGACTGGTAATAGGCGCCGAATACGATGCGGGCCACGGCATCGTCGATATCGGTACCCTCGTCAACGATGCAGGCGGCGTTCCCCCCCAGCTCCAGTACCACGGGTTTCTTGCCGGCGCGGGCCTTCAGCTCCCAGCCCACCTCCGGCGAACCGGTGAAGCTGAGCAGTTTCAGGCGCTCATCGGTGGTGAACAGGTCCGCGCCGTCACGGCGGCAGGGCAGAATGGAGAACGCCCCCTTGGGCAGATCGGTTTCCGCCAGGACCTCGCCGATAATCAGGGCGCCGATCGGTGTCAGGCTGGCCGGTTTCAGGATGAACGGGCAGCCGGCGGCCAGCGCCGGAGCGACCTTGTGAGCGGCCAGGTTGAGCGGGAAGTTGAACGGGGAGATAAACGAGCAGGGGCCGATCGGTACCCGCTTCCACATCCCGCTATAGCCTTCGGCGCGGGGGCTGATATCCATCGGGATCACCTCGCCGCCGATGCGGACCGCTTCCTCAGCCGCGATCCGGAAGGTGTCGATCAGGCGGGTCACCTCGCCGCGCGCATCCTTGATCGGTTTACCGGCTTCGATGCACAGCGCCTCGGCCAGCTCCTCGAAACGCTCCTCAAAACGCTTAACGCAGTGGTTCAAAACCGCCTGACGTTTGTAAGCCGGGAGCTTTCGCATCGGCTCGGCGGCGGCAGCGGCCGCGGCGATAGCGCGCTCGATCGCGTCGGCGTCAGCCAGAGCAACGCGTGTCGCCACCTCCCCGGAGTACTTGTCGCAGACAACCAGGTCCTGATTAGGGGCTTCGGCTTCGTTAGCCAAGTAGTAGGGGTAGCTTGCTTTGAGCACTGAGATCGATCTCCCTGGTAGGCGGACAAGGTTACGCGATGGGTATTTTAATTAATATATTAAGTAAAATATAAATAACATATTAAGTAATGTCAATTCGTTTCAGGGTTTCAGGATTGTCGAGCTGCCGGGTCGGTACGTCCCTCTACTGGCTGACCCGGGCGCTTCACGGGGCATAGCGACGGGCGGTGAGCGTTGGAGGTCTCAGCCCGCCAGCTCTCTATACACGAGGTGGGTGCGGGTCGGGCCCGCGAGCTTTCCCGTCACCCAGGATGGGGCGAACGTTTCCCGGCAGGAGGCGGGGAGGGAGAGAAGACGCGGGGTGTCTTCAGGAGGGGGCTTCAGGGGTGTATTTTACAAAGCTTATTGAGGAGCTCATGCAGTTGCTGCATGTTCTCCTCGGAAAATTGCTCGGCCATCGCCGCATAACGGGCTTCGAGCGACGGGCTGACCCGCGCGAACATCTCCTTTGCCTTGTCGGTCAGGCTGAGCAGTACCCGGCGCTGGTCTTCGGCGGATTTGCGCCGCTGAATATAGCCCTGTTGTTCAAGGCGGTTGATGATGCCGGTGAGACTGGGGCTCAGAATACAACACAGATCTGCCAGCTGTTTCGACTCCAGCTCCTGATGTTCATTCAGGGCGCGAATGACACGCCACTGCTGCTCGGTCAGCGGGATCTCCTGCAGGATGGGGCGGAAAAAGCCCATCGTGACTTCGCGTGCCTTGAGTAGTTGCAGCGGGATGGAGTCGTCAAATTTGCGCATAAGTTTTTGAATACCAGTCGAGTCGCGAAGTACCGCTCGCCAGCCGGGCCTGCGCTCGCTTCTCCTCCCCGCTGTTGGAAACCGCTGCCGGTGTGACAGCGGAGGGGACGACAGTGAGCGCCTGGAAACCGAGGGCCGTGGCCGCATCGTAGCTTGGTGTCGATATTATTAATGTATTAATTAAAAGCCAAGGGAAAAGCGGGTATCTGCCGGCGCTTGCCCAATATTTTCGCCGCTGTCAGCGCGGTGACGCCGCCGACATGCCTCCGTTTAGAGAGGGCAGAGGCAGGCGGCTCTAGTTCGAGCCCGGTTTGAGTCCACCCGAGGCTAAAAACGTAAACGGCGTTTGGTGGCGACGATAAACAGAAGCCGCCATAGCTTATATTGTTTGGCCCGGCGGGCCAGGCTCGGGAGCAGGCAGGGTGCATTTCCCATTTCAGCAGCGCGGTCGATGCGACGGCGGCGCGGCGATCCCGGGCAGCGTTTCCGGCTTGTTTACAGGCAGGTTTTCCGGGTGCAATCGGTGGCGAGGCATCGAGTCGTTGTCAGGGCGGCTAGCGGCGCTGTAACCAGTCTTCGAAGTCCGCTTGGCGGGCGTGCCCGATCATATCCAGCAGCGAATGCTGTTGCGCGAAATAGCGGATGGCGGCTTCGTAGCGGCCATAGCGTTGGCGGTCCCGCCCCTGAACTGCGGCCAGCACCTGTTGTGGCGTATGGTCTTCGTAGTGGATGCCGAAACGCTGTTGCGCGGCAAAACAGGCCAGGCCTTCGAAGAACCACTCCGGCCCCAGCGCCTCTTCATCGCCATCGACCAGGGCGAGATGCAGGAGGTGGGTCATCTCATGGGCGATCAGTTTCTGCCAACCGTCATCGATCTGGATAAACTCCGGGCGGAGCCGGCGCGCTTCAGCCTCGCTGACGACGAGGATCTCGTTCCCCAGCGTGGTTGCGAGCAGCCCCTCGGGGTAGGGGCCGGACTCCCGGTGCTTGTCGGCCAGATATTGGCAAAGCGCTTGCTGGTTGGGGAAGCAGAGGGTGCTGATCCCCTCCAATGCGGGTAAAGCGCCTTCCAG
>QKGH01000376.1 GCA_003250495.1 Marinobacterium sp. | reverse complement strand
CGTCGAAAGCGACAGCAGCGCCGCCCCATACTTCTGAACAGACGCGAGTCAGTGCTGCAGTCAGAGTAGTTTTGCCGTGGTCAACGTGACCGATGGTGCCTACGTTAACGTGCGGCTTGTTACGTTCGAATGATTGCTTAGCCACGAGTTTATCCTCTTAAATCAAGCATTAAGGCTTAAATTAGTTCTGCTTCATTACAGCTTCGGCGATGTTGTTCGGAGCTTCGGCGTAGCACTCGAACTCCATAGAGTAGGTCGCACGACCCTGAGACGCAGAGCGCAGGTCGGTCGCGTAACCAAACATCTCACCCAGCGGAACCTGGGCGCGGATGACTTTGCCGGAAGAGCTGTCTTCCATACCCTGTACCAGACCACGACGACGGTTCAGGTCACCCATGACATCACCCATGTACTCCTCGGGGGTCACGACTTCGACCTTCATCATCGGCTCAAGCAGACAGGGGCTTGCTTCCTGTGCGTACTTTTTGAGCGCCTGGGATGCCGCGATTTTAAACGCCATCTCGTTGGAGTCAACTTCATGGAAGGATCCGTCGTACAGACGCGCTTTCAGGCCGATCAGCGGGTAGCCCGCGATCACACCGTTCTTCATCTGCTCTTCGATACCCTTCTGGACTGCCGGGATGTATTCCTTCGGAATCGCACCACCAACAACCTCGTTGATGAACTCCAGTCCTTCCTCATCGCTCGGGCTGAACTCGACGACGACGTGACCGTACTGACCGCGACCACCGGACTGACGGGCAAACTTGTGGTTCGCCACGACAGGCTTACGGATCTTCTCGCGGTAGGCCACCTGCGGCTTACCGATGTTGGCTTCAACCTTGAACTCGCGACGCATACGGTCGACGATGATATCCAGGTGCAGCTCACCCATACCGGAGATGATGGTCTGGCCGGTTTCCTGGTCGGTTTCGACGCGGAAAGAGGGATCTTCCTGAGCCAGCTTGCTCAGCGCGATACCCATCTTCTCCTGGTCAGCCTTGGACTTCGGCTCAACTGCTACGGAGATAACCGGATCCGGGAACTCCATGCGCTCCAGAACGATCTTGTTGTCGATGTCGCACAGGGTATCCCCGGTGGTGACATCTTTCAGACCGATCATCGCGGCGATGTCGCCGGCACGAACTTCTTTGATCTCTTCACGCTGGTTAGCGTGCATCTGCACCATACGACCGATACGCTCTTTCTTCTGCTTGACAGAGTTATACACACTGTCGCCAGAGCTCAGAACACCGGAGTAGACGCGGATGAAGGTCAGTGTACCGACGAACGGGTCGGTCGCGATTTTGAATGCCAGCGCCGCGAACGGCTGCTCGTCGTCAGCTTCACGAGTTGCCAGAGTTTCAGCAGCGTCGTCCAGCGTACCTTCGATAGCCTTAACTTCGGTCGGTGACGGCAGGTACTCGATAACCGCGTCGAGAACGGCCTGTACGCCCTTGTTCTTGAACGCGGAACCGGCCAGCATCAGAACCAGCTCGTTAGCCAGGGTGCGCGCGCGCAGACCGGCCTTGATCTCTTCGGTGCTGAGCTCGCCCTCTTCGAGATACTTCTCCATCAGCTCTTCGTTGGCTTCGGCTGCCGCTTCGATCATCTTCTCGCGGTATTCTTCAGCCTTGGCCTGGAGATCAGCCGGGATATCGCCCAGTTCGTAGGTCATACCCTGGTCGGCTTCGTTCCACAGAATCGCTTTCATCTGGATCAGATCGACGACGCCCTTGAACTGGTCCTCAGCACCGATCGGCAGGTTGATCGGCACAGCGTTGGCACCCAGACGGTCCTTCAGCTGCTTCTCGACCATGTAGAAGTCAGCACCGGCACGGTCCATCTTGTTGACGAACACCATGCGGGGAACTTCGTACTTGTTAGCCTGACGCCATACGGTCTCGGTCTGCGGCTGCACACCTGAGGAGGCACACAGAACCACGACAGCGCCGTCGAGTACACGCAGGGAACGTTCTACTTCGATAGTGAAGTCAACGTGTCCCGGGGTGTCGATAACGTTGATCCGGTGCTGATCGAACTGCTTGGACATACCACTCCAGAAAGTGGTGATAGCAGCGGAGGTAATGGTGATACCACGCTCCTGCTCCTGCTCCATCCAGTCAGTCGTCGCCGCACCGTCATGCACCTCACCGATCTTGTGAGACAGACCGGTGTAGAACAGAACGCGCTCGGTGGTGGTGGTCTTGCCGGCGTCAACGTGCGCGCAGATACCGATGTTACGGTAGCGCGCGAGTGGGGTAGTTCGAGCCACGACAAATTCCTCTGAAGTTTAGAAGCGATAGTGGGCGAAAGCCTTGTTGGCTTCAGCCATGCGATGCACATCTTCACGTTTCTTGACTGCAGCACCACGACCTTCAGCCGCGTCGATCAGCTCACCGGCCAGACGCAGCGCCATGGATTTTTCGCCACGCTTACGCGCCGCATCAACCAGCCAGCGCATCGCCAGGGCGGTACGACGGGACGGACGAACTTCAACGGGAACCTGGTAGGTAGCACCACCGACACGGCGGGATTTAACTTCGACTACAGGCTGCACGGTTTCCAGTGCTTTATCAAAGAGTTCGAGTGCGTCACCTTTGGTGCGCTCTTCGATTTTGCTCAGCGCGCCATACACAATGCGCTCAGCAACAGATTTTTTACCACTGACCATCAGGTGGTTGATGAATTTTGCCAGTGTAATGTTACCGAATTTAGGATCCGGCAGGATTTCGCGCTTCGCAGCTACGCGTCTTCTAGGCATGGATAAGCCCTCTATAAGTAAAAAAGGTCTTCAGGTTCACCAGGATGTCTATGACACCTGTCCTTACTCTTATCGTCTTTCGGGTAAGCCATTCAGCTCTGAAACCGGTATTGATTCGGAAACCTTGCTGTAACCGCCTTGCCGTCGAACGAGGATCAAGACTTCGGACGCTTGGCACCGTATTTGGAACGAGACTGCTTGCGGCCGTTAACACCAGAGCAGTCCAGAGAACCACGCACGGTGTGGTAACGCACACCCGGCAGGTCCTTAACACGACCGCCGCGGATCAGTACCACGGAGTGTTCCTGCAGGTTATGACCTTCACCACCGATGTAGGAGGTGACTTCGTAACCGTTGGTCAGGCGCACACGGCAGACTTTACGCAGTGCTGAGTTAGGTTTTTTCGGAGTGGTGGTGTACACGCGGGTACATACACCACGACGCTGCGGGCAAGCCTGCAGCGCCGGTACGTCGCTTTTCTCAACCGCGCGTTTACGCGGCTTACGTACCAGCTGGTTAATTGTTGCCATTAAACAAACTCCACGTTTGGTTTATAAGCACCATACAAAAAGACCGGACAGCTCCTTGCGGAACGCTCCAGTCACGAAAGGGCCGGAATTTTAATCAATTCCGGCCCCTGGCGTCAATTATTGAGCAGTTTTTACTCAGTATCGTTGAGTGACGCGTTCAGTGCTTCGGTCAACGCCTGCTGCACCTCTTCCGCACTCACGGTGACGCCTTCGACCGCCTGCTTACGCTTGCGCTTACGCTCATTGTGGTAAGCCAGGCCGGTACCGGCCGGGATCAGACGACCCACGACCACGTTCTCTTTCAAGCCGCGCAGGTAATCGCGCTTGCCGGTGACGGCACCTTCGGTCAGCACGCGGGTGGTCTCCTGGAAGGAGGCCGCGGAGATGAAGGACTCGGTCGCCAGCGATGCCTTGGTGATACCCAGCAGTACGCGTTCGAACTTGGCCGGGATCTTGCCATCGGCAAGCAGCTGTTCGTTCTCCTCCAGCACGGCAGCGTATTCGACCTGCTCGCCCGGGATGAAGCTGGAATCACCACCTTCGGTGATCTCCACCTTACGCAGCATCTGCCGCACGATCACTTCGATGTGCTTGTCGTTGATGCCTACGCCCTGCAGACGGTAGACGTCCTGGATCTCGCTGACGATGTACTTGGCCAGCTCGCCGACACCGAGGATACGCAGGATGTCGTGCGCGTTGGACGGACCATCGGAGATCACCTCGCCCTTCTCGACCGACTCGCCTTCGAAGATGTTCAGGTTGCGCCACTTCTGGATCATGATCTCGTACGGATCGGATCCATCGTTCGGCGTGATCACCACGCGACGCTTGCCCTTGGTCTCCTTACCGAAGGTAACGGTACCGGACAGTTCGGCCAGTACCGCGGACTCTTTCGGTTTACGCGCTTCGAACAGGTCGGCAACGCGCGGCAGACCACCGGTGATGTCCTTGTTGACCGTACCTTCCTGCGGCAGACGCGCCAGGACGTCACCGATCTCTACCTCGACCCCATCGTTCAGGTTGACGATGGATTTCGGCGGCAGCAGGTACTGGGCCGGCATCTCGGTACCGGGGTGGAACACCTCGTTGCCCTTGGCGTCGACCAGCTTGATCATCGGACGGATATCTTTACCCGCCTGCGGACGATCCTTGCTATCCAGCACTTCAATCGTGGACAAACCGGTCAGTTCGTCTGTCTGGCGCTTGATGGTAATACCATCTTCCATACCGACGAACTGCAGGCGACCGCCCACCTCGGTAACGATCGGGTGGGTGTGCGGGTCCCAGTTGGCCACGATGGTACCGGCTTCGACCTGGTCGCCATCCTTAACCTTGATCATCGCACCGTAAGACAGCTTGTAGCGCTCACGCTCACGGCCGTGCTGGTCGGTAACGCCCAGTTCACCGGAACGGGAGGTCGCCACCAGGGTCCCGTCGCTGCGCTCGACAAACTTCAGGTTGTGCAGACGGATCTCACCGCCGTTCTTGACCTGGATGCTATCCACGGCAGCCGCCCGTGATGCCGCCCCCCCGATGTGGAAGGTACGCATGGTCAGCTGGGTACCCGGCTCACCGATGGACTGCGCCGCGATAACGCCGACAGACTCACCGATGTTGACCTGATGACCGCGACCGAGGTCACGGCCGTAACAGGCAGAGCAGATACCGTGACGCGATTCACAGGTGATCGCGGAACGCACCACCATCTCGTCGATGCTACTGAAGGCTTCTTCGTTTTCCAGGCGCGCTACCCAGGTCTCATCGATCAGGGTGCCGGCCGGGATCAGGGTATCTTTACCGGTCGGGTCGAGTACGTCCTGCGCCACGACACGACCCAGTACACGCTCGCCGAGCGGGATAACGATATCGCCGCCCTCGATCATCGGCTGCACCACCAGACCCTTGTCGGTCCCGCAGTCCTGCTCGGTGATCACCACGTCCTGGGCCACGTCGACCAGACGACGGGTCAGGTAACCGGAGTTCGCCGTCTTCAGTGCGGTATCGGCCAGACCTTTACGGGCACCGTGGGTGGAGATGAAGTACTGCAGTACGTTCAGACCCTCACGGAAGTTTGCCACGATCGGCGTCTCGATGATGGAGCCGTCCGGCTTCGCCATCAGACCACGCATACCGGCCAGCTGACGGATCTGGGCCGCACTACCACGGGCACCGGAGTCGGCCATCATGTAGACGGAGTTGAAGGACTCCTGCTTGACCTCGTTGCCGTCGCCATCGACGACCACGTCGACCTTCAGGTTGTCCATCATCTTCTTGGCCAGCACTTCGTTGGCGCGGGACCAGATGTCGATAACCTTGTTGTACTTCTCGCCCTGGGTTACCAGACCGTCGGAGAACTGGCGCTCGATCTCTTTCACTTCGGCATCGGCCTCGGCGATGATCTGCACTTTCTCGTCCGGAATAACGAAGTCGTTAACACCGATGGAGGCACCGGAGATGGTGGCCTGGCGGAAGCCCAGGTACATCAGTTGGTCAGCGAAGATAACGGTATCTTTCAGACCACAGCGACGGTACGCCTCGTTCAGCAGGCGCGAGATCGCCTTTTTCTTCATCGGCTGGTTGACCAGCTCGAACGGAATACCGGCCGGGACGATATCGAACAGCATGGCACGACCCACGGTCGTCTCCAGCAAGCCGTAGCGCTTCTCGACATTACCCTCGATATCACGGATGGTTTCGTGCAGACGCACCTTGATACGCGCCTGCAGGTGGACCTGTTTGGCACCGTAGGCACGCTGAACTTCCTTGATATCGGAGAAGGACATCCCTTCGCCTTTCGCCGCGATACGCTCACGGGTCATGTAGTACAGACCCAGCACCACGTCCTGCGACGGTACGATGATCGGCTCACCGTTGGCCGGCGACAGCACGTTGTTGGTGGACAGCATCAGCGCGCGCGCTTCGAGCTGCGCCTCGATGGTCAGCGGCACGTGAACGGCCATCTGGTCACCGTCGAAGTCGGCGTTGTACGCCGCACACACCAGCGGGTGCAGCTGGATCGCCTTACCTTCGATCAGGATCGGCTCGAACGCCTGGATACCGAGACGGTGCAGCGTCGGCGCACGGTTCAACAGTACCGGATGCTCGCGGATCACCTCGTCGAGGATATCCCACACCATCGATTCTTCGCGCTCGACCATCTTCTTGGCGGCTTTGATCGTGGTGGCGTAACCGCGCAGCTCCAGCTTGGAGAAGATGAACGGTTTGAACAACTCCAGCGCCATCTTCTTCGGCAGACCGCACTGGTGCAGACGCAGGTACGGACCGACGGTGATAACGGAACGGCCGGAGTAGTCGACGCGCTTACCGAGCAGGTTCTGACGGAAACGACCCTGTTTACCCTTGATCATGTCGGCCAGGGATTTCAGCGGGCGCTTGTTGGAACCGGTAATGGCACGACCGCGGCGACCGTTGTCGAGCAGCGCGTCGACCGACTCCTGCAGCATGCGCTTCTCGTTGCGCACGATGATATCCGGCGCATTGAGGTCGAGCAGACGCTTCAGACGGTTGTTACGGTTGATCACGCGACGGTACAGATCGTTCAGATCGGAGGTCGCGAAACGGCCGCCATCCAGCGGTACCAGCGGACGCAGGTCCGGCGGCAGCACCGGCAGCACCTGCATGATCATCCACTCCGGCTTGTTACCGGATTTGTAGAAGGCTTCGATCAGCTTCAGGCGCTTGGACAGCTTCTTGATCTTGGTATCGGAGTTGGTCTGCGGGATCTCTTCACGCAGCCGCTGGATCTCGGACTCCAGATCGATAGAGGAGAGCAGCTCCTGGATCGCCTCGGCACCCATGCGGGCGTCGAATTCGTCACCGAACTCTTCCAGCGCTTCGAAGTACTGCTCATCGTTCATCATCTGACCGCGCTCAAGCGTGGTCATGCCCGGATCGATCACAACGAAGGATTCGAAGTACAGCACGCGCTCGATATCGCGCAGCGTCATATCCAGCATCAAACCGATACGGGACGGCAGCGACTTCAGGAACCAGATGTGGGCAACCGGCGATGCCAGCTCGATATGACCCATGCGCTCACGGCGCACCTTGGTCATGGTCACTTCGACGCCGCACTTCTCGCAGATCACACCGCGATGCTTCATGCGCTTGTACTTACCGCACAGGCACTCGTAGTCCTTGATCGGACCGAAGATCTTGGCACAGAACAGACCGTCGCGTTCCGGCTTGAAGGTACGGTAGTTGATCGTCTCCGGCTTTTTAACTTCGCCATAGGACCAGGAGCGGATCATCTCCGGCGACGCCAGCGAGATACGGATGGAATCGAACTCGTCGCTCTGTCCCTGGGACTTCAACAGATTCAGCAGATCTTTCATTGTCTATTGCTCCTCACGGAGTTCTCTGAACCGGCGCCCACCCTGCATAAGGGGGCGCCGGTCGGGTGATCATTCAGGCCTTATTCGCTCTCAAGCTCGATATCGATACCGAGAGAGCGGATCTCCTTGATCAACACGTTGAACGATTCCGGCATGCCCGGCTCCATACGGTGATCGCCATCGACGATGTTCTTGTACATCTTCGTACGGCCGTTCACGTCGTCGGACTTGACGGTCAGCATCTCCTGCAGGGTGTAGGCGGCACCGTAGGCCTCGAGCGCCCAGACCTCCATCTCCCCGAAACGCTGACCACCGAACTGCGCCTTACCACCCAGCGGCTGCTGGGTAACCAGGCTGTAGGAGCCGGTGGAACGTGCGTGCATCTTGTCGTCGACCAGGTGGTTCAACTTCAGCATGTACATGTAGCCAACGGTGACCGGACGGTCGAACTTGTCACCGGTACGGCCGTCGTACAGCTCGAACTGACCGCTGTCGTTCAGATCCGCCAAACGCAGCAGCGACTTGATCTCGGCCTCTTTGGCACCGTCGAATACCGGCGTTGCCAGCGGCACACCACCGGTCAGGTTGGAGGCCAGGGTCAGGATCTCTGCATCGCTGAAGCTATCCAGCTCCTCCTTACGGGAGCAGCTCAGGTTGCCGTGGACGCCGTTATAGATCTGGTCCAGGAAGCCACGTACCTCTTTGGCGGTTTCCGCCTTGGCACGTTCGACCTCCAGCATCGCATTGATCTTACGACCCAGACCTTTAGCCGCCATCCCCAAGTGGGTCTCGAGGATCTGACCGACGTTCATACGGGACGGTACGCCCAACGGGTTCAGCACGATATCAACCGGCTCGCCGTGCTGGTCGTAAGGCATGTCTTCCACCGGCATGATGACGGAGATAACACCCTTGTTACCGTGACGACCGGCCATCTTGTCACCCGGCTGCACACGACGCTTGGTAGCGACGTAGACCTTGACGATCTTCAGCACGCCCGGTGCCAGGTCATCGCCGGTCTGCAGCTTGCGTTTCTTGTCTTCGAAACGCTTGTCGAGGTTCTCGCGACGCTCTTCCAGCTGCTTCTGCGCCAGTTCCAGCATCTCCTGCGCGGACTCGTCGGCCACGCGGATCTTGAACCAGTCGGATTTTTTCAGGCTGGCCAGGAATTCGCCGCTGATCGTCTCGCCTTTTTTCAGGCCGGCACCGCCATCGGCGCTCAGACCGGAGAGGGCACGCTCGAGACGCTCGAAAGTGGCCTGTTCGACGATACGGAACTCGTCGTTCAAGTCCTTACGGATGCGGTCGAGTTCGGACTTCTCGATGGACAGCGCACGCTCGTCTTTGGCCACGCCATCGCGGGTGAACACCTGAACATCGATAACCTTACCCAGGGTACCGGTCTTCACGCGCAGCGAGGTGTCCTTCACATCGGACGCCTTCTCACCGAAGATCGCGCGCAGCAGTTTCTCTTCCGGCGTCAGCTGGGTTTCGCCCTTCGGCGTTACCTTGCCGACCAGGATGTCGCCAGGTCCGACCTCGGCACCGATATGCACGATACCGGACTCGTCCAGCTTGGCCAGTGCGGCTTCGCCGACGTTGGGAATATCGGAGGTGATCTCCTCAGGCCCCAGCTTGGTATCACGCGCCACACAGGTCAGTTCCTGAATGTGGATAGTGGTGAAGCGATCTTCCTGCACCACACGCTCGGAGATGAGGATGGAGTCCTCGTAGTTGTAACCGTTCCAGGGCATGAACGCGATGCGCATGTTCTGGCCCAGCGCCAGCTCGCCCAGGTCCACAGAGGGACCGTCGGCCATGATGTCGCCGCGCTGTACCTGCTCGCCCGGGCGCACGAACGCACGCTGGTTGATACAGGTGTTCTGGTTGGAACGCACGTACTTGGTCAGGTTGTAGATATCGACACCGGCATCGCCCGCCTGCACCTCTTCATCGCGCGCCCGCACGACGATACGGCCGGCGTCGACCGATTCGATGACACCGCCACGCTTGGCGACGACGCAGACACCGGAGTCGCGCGCCACGTTGCGCTCGATACCGGTACCGACCAGCGGCTTCTCGGAACGCAGGGTCGGCACCGCCTGACGCTGCATGTTGGAACCCATCAAGGCGCGGTTCGCGTCATCGTGTTCGAGGAACGGGATCAGCGATGCCGCCACGGACACCACCTGACGCGGCGAAACGTCCATGTACTGGACCTTCTCCGCCGTCATCACCGTGGATTCGTTCATATGACGCACGGTGACCAGCTCTTCGGTCAGTTCCATGTTTTCGTTGGTCGCCGCCGATGCCTGGGCGATGACGTACTTGGACTCTTCGATGGCCGACAGGTAATCGATCTCATCGGTCACCTTGCCGTCGATAACGCGACGGTACGGCGTTTCCAGGAAGCCATAATCGTTGGTACGCGCAAACACCGCCAGCGAGTTGATCAGACCGATGTTCGGACCTTCAGGGGTCTCGATCGGGCAGACACGGCCGTAGTGGGTCGGGTGCACGTCGCGCACTTCGAAGCCGGCGCGCTCACGGGTCAGACCGCCCGGGCCCAGAGCGGAAACACGCCGCTTGTGGGTGATCTCGGACAGCGGGTTGTTCTGGTCCATGAACTGGGACAGCTGAGACGAACCGAAGAACTCCTTGATCGCGGCCGCCACCGGCTTGGCATTGATCAGGTCCTGCGGCATCAGGTTGTCGGACTCGGCCATGGACAGACGTTCGCGCACGGCACGCTCGACACGGACCAGACCGACGCGGAACTGGTTCTCGGCCATCTCGCCGACGGAACGGATACGACGGTTACCCAGGTGGTCGATATCGTCGACGACACCCTTACCGTTGCGGATCTCGATCAACGTCTTCATCACGTCGAGGATGTCGGTCCGGTTCAGGATACCGGAGCCGGTCTCGTCAGCGCGACCGAGGCGACGGTTGAACTTCATCCGACCGACGCCGGACAGGTCGTAACGCTCTTCGGAGAAGAACAGGTTTTCGAACAGGCCTTCCGCGGACTCTTTGGTCGGCGGCTCGCCAGGGCGCATCATGCGATAGATTTCGACCAACGCTTCCAGCTGGTTGCGGGTCGGATCGATGCGCAGGGTATCGGAGATGAACGGGCCGCAGTCGAGATCGTTGGTGAACAGCGTCTCCAAACGATCCAGACCGGACAGCAGCGCCTTCTTGATCAGATCTTCGGTCACTTCGCTGTTGCACGGCGCGATCACTTCGCCGGTGGTCGGATCGATCAGATCGCGGGCCAGCGCCTTGCCGATCAGGTACTCAGCCGGTGTCGACAGCTGCTGCATACCCGCCTGCTGCATCTGGCGGATATGACGCGGCGTGATACGGCGTCCAGCTTCAACGATGACATTGCCGTCCGGATCCTTGATCTCGAACGACATGGTTTCGCCACGCAGACGTTCCGGCACCAGATCCATCAGGATCTGGTCCGGTGCCAGGCTCCAGCCGGTGTTCTCGAAGAAGGTATCGAGAATCTCGTCGGCCTGCATGCCCAGGGCGCGCAGCAGAATGGTCGCCGGCAGTTTGCGGCGACGGTCGATACGAACGAACAGCGCGTCCTTCGGATCGAACTCGAAATCCAGCCATGAACCGCGGTAGGGGATGATACGCGCGGAGTACAGCAGTTTACCTGAGGAGTGCGTCTTGCCCTTGTCGTGGTCGAAGAACACACCCGGGGAACGGTGCAGCTGAGAAACGATAACACGCTCGGTACCGTTGACGATGAAGGTACCGTTGTCCGTCATCAGGGGCATTTCGCCCATGTAGACTTCCTGCTCCTTGATATCCTTGATCGCCTTGGTGGAGGAATCGCGATCGTAGATGATCAGGCGCACTTTAACGCGTAGCGGTGCGGCGTAGGTCACCCCGCGCTGCTGACACTCGCTAACGTCGAAAACGGGTTCACCGAGGCGATAGCCGGCATACTCCAGCGCAGCGTTTCCAGAGTAGGAAACGATCGGGAATACGGAATTGAAAGCGGCATGCAGCCCCTCTTCTTTGCGCCCCTGCGCATCAGCGCCTTCCTGCAGAAACTTGCGATAGGAATCGAGCTGGATCGCAAGCAGGTATGGCACATCCATCACCTGCGGCAGCTTACCGAAATCCTTGCGTATACGTTTCTTCTCAGTATATGAATAAGCCATCAGTGTTCCCCAGCATGTGCACCCAGGTTGAGAAGCCAGTCCGGAGCGGGTTCAGCGGACTGTGATACCGTTATCTACTTGCTGTCTATACATAACGGAAAAAGGCCGGTGGCATTTCGCCACCAGCCGGACGTCAGTCAAGCAGAGCTAGGCTGCCTTAGACGCATCGAAGCGATTACTTGAGCTCAACAGTAGCGCCAGCTTCTTCCAGCTCTTTCTTCAGAGCTTCAGCTTCGTCTTTGCTCACGCCTTCCTTGATGGTAGACGGTGCGCCGTCAACCAGTTCTTTGGCTTCTTTCAGGCCCAGACCGGTAGCGCCGCGAACAGCTTTGATGACGTTGACTTTCTTATCGCCAGCAGCAGCCAGGATAACGTTGAATTCAGTCTGCTCTTCTTCCGCAGCAGCGGCAGCAGCCGGACCAGCAACAACAGCAGCAGCAGCAGAAACGCCGAATTTCTCTTCCATTGCAGAAACCAGTTCTACAACGTCCATTACAGACATTTCAGCGATCGCGTTGATGATATCTTCTTTAGACAGAGACATGTGTCAAATCCTATAAAAACGTGTGTTAATCGTTTGGCGATCACGCAGCGATTAGGCTGCCTGACCTTCTTTCTGTTCGCGAACAGCCGCAATAGTGCGTACCAGCTTGCCTGCCGCTGCTTCTTTCATGCAGCTCATCAGTTTCGCCAGTGCTTCTTCGTATGTCGGCAGGCTTGCCAACATAGCGATGTCCACTACGTTGCCTTCAAAGGCTGCTGCTTTCAGTTCGAACTTATCGTTGCCTTTGGCGAATTCGCTCAGAACACGCGCACCAGCACCCGGATGCTCCTGGGCGAAGGCAATGATAGTCGGACCGGTGAAGCTGCCCTGCAGACACTCGAAAGCTGTACCTTCGACCGCGCGACGCGCCAGAGTGTTACGCACGACTTTCAGCCATACGCCATTCTCACGCGCCTGCTTACGCAGCTCGGTCATCTTGCCTACGGTTACACCGCGGGAATCCGCGACGACAGCCGACAGGGCAGTTTTGGCAGCTTCCTGGACTTCAGCGACGATCGCTTTTTTGTCTTCGAGTCCTAATGCCACAATTTACTCCTGGATTGAGTCTTTCGACTATTTACCAACCACCCCGCTTACGCGAGGTTGAGTACGGTGGTCATGATCCAAACGTTTTGAATCTCACCGTCTGCGCAGGCTGGTTGGCCCATTAAGATAGGCTACCGCACGAGGCGGACCTATCACCTGCGGTCTTTGACGGTCTTCGTCTCTGTCACAGAGGTCGCGAAGACCCTCAAAAAACCTTGCATGGCGATCAGATAGCCAGGGAGCCCTGATCAACCATCAGACCCGGGCCCATGGTGGTGGACAGGGTCACTTTCTTCAGATAGACGCCCTTGGAGGTGGACGGCTTCAGTTTCTTCAGGTCTGCAATCAGCGCTTCGACGTTCTCTTTGATCGCCACGTCGCTGAAACCAACCTTACCGACTGAACAGTGGATGATACCGTTCTTGTCGGTACGGAAACGTACCTGACCAGCCTTGGCGTTAGTTACCGCACCGGCCACGTCCGGAGTCACGGTACCGACCTTCGGGTTCGGCATCAGACCGCGCGGACCAAGGATCTGACCCAGCTGACCGACCACACGCATGGCGTCCGGAGTTGCGATGACAACATCGAAATCCAGGTTGCCTGCTTTGACCTGTTCAGCCAGATCGTCGAAGCCGACGATATCGGCACCAGCCGCTTTAGCCTTCTCGGCGTTGTCACCCTGTGCAAACACGGCAACGCGGACATCTTTACCGGTACCGTGCGGCAGAACGGTGGAACCACGTACAACCTGATCGGATTTACGCGGGTCTACACCCAGGTTAACAGCAACGTCGACAGACTCTGCAAACTTGACGGTAGACACTTCAGCCAGTACGGAAACGGCTTCTTCTACAGCGTACAGTTTGCCCGCCACGACCTTCTCACGAATCGCCTTCTGGCGCTTAGTCAGCTTAGCCATTACTCATCACCCTCAACAATCAGACCCATGGCGCGAGCACTACCAGCGATGGTGCGCACGGCAGCATCCATATCGGCAGCAGTCAGGTCAGGCATCTTAACAGTAGCGATCTCTTCCAGCTGAGCGCGGGTAACAGTACCGACTTTCTCAGTGTTCGGACGAGAAGAACCACTCTTCAGGCCCATCGCTTTTTTCAGCAGGATGGAAGCCGGCGGAGTTTTGGTGATGAAGGTGAAGCTGCGATCGCTGTAAACAGTGATAACAACAGGAGTCGGCAGACCCGGCTCAAGGCCCTGGGTCGCGGCGTTGAACGCCTTACAGAATTCCATGATGTTAACACCGTGCTGACCCAGCGCCGGGCCCACTGGGGGACTCGGGTTAGCCTGACCAGCTTTTACCTGCAGCTTGATATAAGCGTTGATTTTCTTAGCCATTAAGCTACTCCTCAGGGTTCAATCGCCTTTCGGCTCCCCTTTCTTTCACGACAAGAGGGCGGTTGCCTCGACAACCACCCTCCCCAGTTCCTGCTTCGATCAGGCCTTTTCGACCTGCCCGAACTCCAACTCAACCGGCGTGGAGCGACCAAAGATGAGCACCGCCACCTGCAGGCGGTTCTTCTCATAATTGACCTCTTCAACAACACCGTTGAAGTCGGCAAAGGGACCATCGATAACCCGGACCATCTCGCCCGGCTCGAATACCGTTTTTGGTTTCGGCTTATCGACTCCACTCTCCACGCGCTGCAGAATCTCGTTCGCTTCACGCTCGGTGATCGGCGCCGGACGATCTGCCGTACCGCCGATGAAACCCAGCACACGCGGAGTGTCTTTGACCAAGTGCCAGGTCTGATCATTCATGACCATATTGACCAGCACATAGCCCGGATAAAACTTGCGCTCAGATTTGCGCTTCTTGCCGTCGCGAATCTCGACGACCTCTTCGGTGGGCACCAGAATCTCACCGAAATAATCCTGCATCCCGTGGCGTTCGATGCTCTCTACCAGAGCCTCTCTCACCTTCTTTTCATAGTTGGAGTAGGCATGCACGACGTACCAACGCTTCTTTTCGGTTTCCATGCTCACACCCCACTCTTAACCTATGACACCGGACACCAGCCAACCCAGCAGAGAATCCAACCCCCACAGCAGCAGCCCGACAATCAACACCGCCACCACGACAACCGCCGTAGTCTGCAGCGTCTCCTGACGCGTCGGCCACACCACCTTGCGGATCTCGTTCTTCGCCTCACGGAAAAGACGATAGAACGCCTGCCCCTTAGCCGTCCGAAATGCGATAAAACCTGCCACCAGCGCCAACGCCACCAGCGCCAGCACACGATAAAGCAGAGACTCGCCGGCCAATATGGAGTTGCCGACTACGCCCGCCGCTACGATAGCAACTACAACAAGCCACTTCAGGGCGTCGAGCTTTGATCCTTCGGAAGTCACTTTAGAATTCACGCTAGGAGCCTCGGATATAAGAAAGCTTGCGCTTTGCATGACGCCATTCCAGATTAGGAATGGCAGGCCAGGAGGGACTCGAACCCCCAACCTGCGGTTTTGGAGACCGCTGCTCTGCCAATTGAGCCACTGGCCTACTGCGTAACAGGGAGGCACATTATAGGCACCTCCCTGTCGGTTCGCAACACTAAATGTCAGATTTAAGCGATGATTTTAGCAACCACGCCAGCACCGACGGTACGACCACCTTCACGGATGGCGAAGCGCAGACCTTCTTCCATCGCGATCGGGTTGATCAGGGTAACAGACATCTGGATGTTGTCGCCCGGCATTACCATCTCAAC
>QKGH01000371.1 GCA_003250495.1 Marinobacterium sp. | reverse complement strand
GGTTCCGACGCTGCACGGACACAGCTACCTGCTGGATCTGGGGGCCAATGTGGACAGCTGCGCCGAGCATCTGTTGCAGTTCGCCATCATGGCCTCGGCGATGGTGGAGGCGGTGGAGAATCGCTGCGCACCCACCGTTGGTCTGCTCAATATCGGCGCCGAGGAGATCAAGGGTACCGAACAGGTGCGCGAGGCGAGTCGACTGCTGGCGGCCCATGGCGGGGTCAATTTTATTGGCTATCTTGAGGGGGACGATCTGTTCTCCGGGCGTGCCGATATCGTGGTGTGCGATGGCTTTGTCGGCAACGTGGTACTGAAAAGTTGCGAGGGGTTGTCCAAGTTGCTGGTGCGTACGGTGCAGCGCAGTTTTCGGCGCAATCTGTATGCGCGGCTGGTGGCGCTGCTGGCGACCCCGGTGCTGCGCGAGCTGAAGCAGCAGCTGGATCCGGGCCGGCGCAACGGTGCCACGCTGCTCGGGTTGCGCGGTGTCGTGGTGAAAAGCCATGGGGCGGCCAACCGCAAATATTTCGGTTACGCCATCGACCAGGCGTTCGAAGAGGCGCGGCTGAATGTGCCGGAGCGGATCCGCGATCAGGTGGCCGCGCAGCTCGAACGTTCTAAAACCTAAGGAATACTGTAAACTACAGCGCCCCCGGACCGGCCCCGTCGACGGGTGGCGGGGCAGTTGGGTGTTAAATAGTTAGAAGAGGACGCCATGTCGCAATCGCTTGCTTTCGTATTTCCCGGACAGGGCTCGCAGCATCTCGGGATGCTGGCCGAGTTGGCCGCGGAGCATCCGATCATCGAACAGACTTTCGCAGAGGCCTCGGACGCCCTCGGCTTCAATCTTTGGGAGCTGGTGCAGAACGGGCCGGAGGAGGCGCTGAACAGCACCGAGAATACCCAGCCCGCACTGCTGACGGCCGGTGTTGCGCTGTGGCGGTTGTGGCAGCAGCAGGGCGGCAAGGCGCCGTCGGTGATGGCCGGGCACAGTCTCGGTGAATACACCGCACTGGTCTGCGCCGGGGCCATCGGCTTTGCCGATGGGGTGCGTCTGGTCAAGTTGCGGGGCGAGTTCATGCAGCAGGCGGTTCCCGCCGGCACCGGCGCCATGGCGGCGATCCTGGGGCTCGATGACGCTGGCGTGATCGCGGCCTGTGCCGAAGCGGCCGGGGATGGTGTGGTATCGGCGGTGAACTTCAACTGCCCGGGGCAGGTCGTTATCGCCGGCGACAAAGCCGCGGTGGCGCGGGCCATAGAGGCCTGCAAGGCGGCGGGTGCCAAGCGTGCGATCGAGCTGCCGGTCAGTGTGCCGTCGCACTGCGCACTGATGCGACCAGCGGCCGAACGGCTGGCGCAGGAGATGGACAAGATCGAGCTGCGCATGCCGATGGTACGGGTGATCCAGAACGTGTCGGCCCAGGCGCCGGCCGATCTCGAAGAATTGAAGAGCAACCTGCTGGCACAGTTGTACAGTCCGGTGCTGTGGACGCCCAGCGTCCAGTCGATGGTTGCCAGCGGCGTCCAGAGCACGATCGAATGCGGTCCCGGCAAGGTGCTGGCGGGGCTCAACAAGAAGATCGATCGCGCGCTGAACGTCGTCGCGATCAATGACCCGGCAGGGTTGGCGAAAGCGTCGGAGCTGTAAGCCGAGTATCCGAAGAGTAAGGATCTGTTGATGAGTATTGAAGGTAAAGTCGCGCTGGTCACCGGCGCTACGCGGGGTATCGGCAAGGCGATTGCCGAGAATCTGGCCGCCCAGGGCGCGGTCGTCGTCGGCACCGCAACCAGCGAAAGCGGTGCCGCCGCGATCAGCGAATATCTGGCCGCTGCCGGCAATGCCGGTAAGGGCGTGGTGCTGAATGTGGCCGATGCCGAGTCGATCGAAGCGGTGCTGAAGGCGATCCAGGCCGAGTTCGGCGCGATCGAGATCTTGGTCAATAATGCCGGCATCACCCGCGATAACCTGATGATGCGGATGAAAGACGAGGAGTGGGATGCGGTGATCGGCACCAACCTGACCTCGGTCTACCGCCTCAGCAAGGCGGTGCTGCGCGGCATGACCAAGGCGCGCTGGGGGCGTATCGTCAGCGTCAGCTCGGTGGTGGCCTCGATGGGGAACGCCGGCCAGGCCAACTACGCGGCGGCTAAATCCGGGATGGAGGGTTTCACCCGTGCACTGGCCCGTGAGGTCGGCTCGCGTAACGTCACCGTCAACTGTGTGGCGCCGGGCTTTATCGATACCGACATGACCGCCGGCTTGCCGGAGGAGCACAAGGCCAACCTGCAGGCGCAGATCCCGATGAACCGGTTGGGTCGCCCGCAAGAGGTGGCGGCCGTGGTCGGCTTCCTGTGCAGCGAAGGTGGTGCTTATGTGACCGGGGAGAGTATCCAGGTCAATGGTGGTATGTATATGAGCTGAATGCCCTGTCCCCAGGCGTGAGAAAGAATTGTTTTTTTCGCCGATTTGGGGATAATTGGCCGTCAGCTTGACGAGAAATCAATCCACGCCGTCACGCTTGTCAGGGCGTTACGGGTTTTAATAGAATTCCGTCACGCATCTTGGGATGTGATGGTGTTGAGAAGACAATAGGAATAGACATGAGCAACATTGAAGAGCGCGTTAAGAAAATCATCGCTGAACAGCTGGGCGTTAAAGAAGAAGAAGTCACCAACGAAGCTTCTTTCGTCGAGGATCTGGGCGCCGACTCTCTGGACACTGTTGAGCTGGTAATGGCGCTGGAAGAGGAATTCGAGACTGAAATTCCTGATGAAGAAGCTGAAAAAATCACCACTGTTCAGCTGGCAATCGATTACATCAACGCGCACCAGTAATCAATTCCGACAGATTTGATCGAAAGGCCGCACCTATATGGAAAATATAGTGCGGCTTTTCTTTTGATGGCCTGCAGTGCTGGAGGATATACATGTCTCGCAGAAGAGTGGTGGTGACCGGTCTCGGTTTGTTGACGCCGGTTGGAAACACTGTCAAAGCGACATGGGACAACATTCTTGCCGGTAAAAGCGGCGCGGCGCTGATTACGCATTTCGATGCCAGTCAGTATGCGACCCGTTTTTCCGCTTCGGTAAAAGATTTCGATGTTGAACAGTACATGAGCGTCAAAGAGGCGCGCAAAATGGACCTGTTCATTCAGTACGGCATGGTGGCGGGGATCCAGGCCATTGAAGATGCCGGTCTTGAGACCACCGAGGAGAACGCAACCCGCATCGGTTGCGCCATAGGTTCCGGTATCGGCGGTCTGCCGATGATCGAAAAGACCCATGATGTGCTGAACAGTGGCGGACCGCGTAGGGTGTCGCCGTTTTTCGTACCCGGCAGCATCATCAACATGATCGCCGGTAACCTGGCGATTCGCTACGGCTTCAGAGGCCCGAATATCGCCATCACTACCGCCTGTAGCACCGGTACGCACAATATTGGCCATGCCATGCGCATGATCCAGTATGGCGATGCCGATGTGATGGTCGCCGGTGGTGCCGAAATGGCGACGACGCCGCTCGGGGTTGCCGGTTTCTCGGCCGCGCGCGCGCTGTCGACCCGCAATGACGATCCTGCCGCCGCGAGCCGGCCCTGGGATCGTGACCGTGATGGCTTCGTGCTGGGCGACGGTGCCGGGGTGCTGGTGCTGGAGGAGTACGAGCATGCCAAGGCGCGTGGGGCGAAGATCTACTGCGAGCTGTCCGGTTTCGGTATGAGCGACGATGCCTACCACATGACGGCGCCGCCCGAAGATGGCGCCGGTGCGGCGTTGTCGATGGCCAATGCGTTGCGCGACTCCGGTCTCAATACCGAGCAGCTGCACTATATCAACGCCCATGGTACCTCGACCCCGGCCGGCGATATCGCCGAGTCCAATGCGGCCAAGCGGGTGCTGGGCAGTGCGGCGGAGCAGGTGCGGATGAGTTCTACCAAGTCGATGGTCGGTCACCTGCTGGGTGCGGCCGGCGCGGTAGAAGCCGCCTTCTGCGTGCTGGCGTTACGTGACCAGGTGGCTCCGCCGACGATCAACCTGGATAATCCCTCCGAAGGGTGCGACCTGAACTATGTGGCGCATACCGCTCAGGAGTGTCGTATCGATGCGGCGATGTCCAACTCCTTCGGATTTGGCGGCACCAACGGCACGCTGGTGTTCAACAAGATCTGATCCCGTTCCGGAGGCTGGCCCTCCGGACGCTGTCCCCCTAATCTGCCTGCCAGCTGTGATCGTATGTCCACTCTGACGCTGATCAATGGCCAGCCGGCCAGCACCATTTCGATCGCCGACCGCGGGTTCGCCTACGGTCAGGGGGTGTTCGAGACGATCCAGGTGCGGTGTGGGCGTCGACTGCTCTGGGACGCCCATCTGGCGCGTCTGCTGGACGGCTGTGGCCGCCTCGCGATCCCGACGGATGGTGTGGCGGAGCAGCTCGAACGGGATTGGTCGAGCCTGGCCGTTGCTCGGGACGGGGTGTTGAAGCTGACCGTCACGCGAGGTGCCGGCGGTCGGGGTTACGCCGTGACCGAGGCGATGGCGCCGAGCCGCATCCTGCGCTTCACCCCCGCCCCCGTCAGCACGCTCCAGCAGGGAGAGCCCGACAGCGTCAGGCTACGCTGGTGTTCCACCCGTTTGGCACGGCAGCCGCTGTTGGCCGGGATCAAGCACCTGAACCGCCTGGAGCAGGTGCTGGCCCGCGCCGAGTGGCAGGACCCGGCAATCCGCGAAGGGCTGGTGTGCGATACCGACGGCTGGGTGGTCGAAGGGACCATGAGTAACCTGTTTTTCGTCCGCGACGGTCGTTTGTGTACGCCGGATCTGTCGTATTGCGGCGTCAGCGGTATTATCCGCAACTGGATTTTACAGGCGGCCAGCGCCGCCGATGTTGTCTGCGAGGTTGGTCATTATCGGCCGCCACAGGTCGAGCAGGCAGCGGAGATCTTCATCTGTAACAGCCTGATCGATATCCTGCCGGTAGGGCGTCTCGGTGCCCGGAGCTATCCTGTCGGAGCGGTCACCAGGCTGATGCAGCAGCTATTGCAACAGGAGTATCAGCTGTGTTGAAAAGACGCCTGCTACTGGGAGTCGGGGTCCTGCTCGTTCTGCTGCTGGTCGTGGCGGCAACGTTCTGGAGTCGTTATCAGCGCTTTCTCAACGCGCCTATCTCTATCGCCGAGCCGCAGCTTCTTCAGGTCGATAAGGGTATATATTTCAGCGCCTTGATTAATAAACTTGAAGACGAACATATTGTTGAGCAGGGGGCCTGGCTGCGCTTGCTCGGGCGCCTGGAACCCGAATTGACGAAGATCCGCGCGGGCGAGTATGAGCTGCGTCCCGGCATCAACCCACGGGAGCTGCTGCAGTTGCTGGTGGCGGGCGATACGGTCCGCTACCGCTTCACGATCGTCGAGGGCACCACCTTCGGGGAGGTGCGCAAGGCGTTGGCGAAAGAGACCCGTCTCAAGCAGGAGCTGGATGGCATGAGCGATGAGCAGCTCCTCGACGCGCTGGAGCTAGAGGCGGCGTCGCCGGAGGGGTTGTTTCTGGCCGAAACCTACCAGTTCGAGCGCGGGATGTCGGACCTGGAACTGTTGCAGCGGGCGCACCGGGAGTTGGAGGCGCGGCTCAACGCCGCCTGGGCCAAGCGCGACCCCGAGTTACCGCTGAAGAGCACTTACGAGGCGTTGATCCTGGCGTCGATTATCGAGAAGGAGACCGCGCTGGCGGTGGAGCGTCCGCAAATCGCCGGGGTGTTCATCCGCCGCTTGCGCAAGGGGATGCGGCTGCAGACCGACCCGACGGTCATTTATGGCATGGGTGACAAGTATCGCGGCAACATCACCCGGCGCGACCTGCAGGCGCCGACACCGTACAATACCTATGTGATCGACGGCCTGCCGCCGACGCCGATCGCGGCGGTGGGGCCGGAGGCGATTGCCGCGGCGCTGGCACCGGCGCCGGGCAAGGCACTCTACTTCGTCGCCAAGGGGGATGGTAGTCATCAGTTCTCCGCGACGCTGGCGGAACATAACGCCGCGGTAGCCCGCTATCAGTTGAGCCGACGCAGCGATTACCGCTCCAGCCCGGGACAATGAAACGATGTCAGGACGCTTTATAACGCTCGAAGGGATAGAGGGGGTCGGTAAGACCACCAACCTGAACTACGTCCGCACGCGCCTGGAGCAGCGGGGCATCGACGTCGTCGTCACCCGCGAGCCGGGCGGTACGCCGCTGGCGGAGGAGATTCGCGCGTTGCTGCTGAGCCCCCGCGAGGAGCCGGTGGCGGAGCTGACCGAACTGCTGCTGATGTTCGCCGCCCGGGCCCAGCATCTGCATGCACTGATCGAGCCGGCCCTGGCGCGCGGCGCCTGGGTGCTGTGCGACCGCTTTACCGATGCCACTTTCGCCTATCAGGGCGGCGGTCGCCAGCTCGATGCCGGGCCGGTGGCGCTGCTCGAGCAGTTGGTGCAGGGCGCCCGGCGGCCGGATCTGACCTTGCTGCTGGATCTGCCGGTAGCGCTCGGTCTGCAGCGCGCCCATGCCCGCGGTAAGCCGGATCGATTCGAGACGGAGCGGGTCGAGTTCTTCGAGCGCGTACGCCAGGCCTACCTGGAGCGCGCCGCGGCGGAGCCGGCACGGATTGCCGTGATCGATGCGGCACCGGCGTTGCCGCAGGTGCAGTGTCAGATCGATCGGGCCTTGGCGCGTCTGGAGTTGCCGGCATGAGCGACGAGCAGATCTATCCCTGGTTACAGTCGCAATGGCAACAGCTGCTGCAGCAGCGCGAGCAGGGGCGTTTGCCCCACGCGCTGCTGCTGGCGGGACCTGAGGGGGTTGGCAAGGGCGCGTTCGCCAATGCCCTGGCCCACCTGCTGTTGTGCCATCAACCACAGCGGGGCCGACCCTGCGGACAGTGCCGAAGCTGCGAACTGATCGCCAGCGGGCACCATCCCGATCGACTCTACCTGCGCCCGGAGGAGAGCGGCAAGCCGATCAAGGTGGATCAGGTACGCGATGTGACCAGCGTGCTGCACAGTACGGCGCAGCAGGGCGGCTACCGGGTCATGATCATGGAGCCGGCCGAGGCGATGAACGTGTCGGCGGCCAACGCACTGCTGAAAACCCTCGAGGAGCCGGGGGCGGAAACGCTGCTGCTGCTGGTGTGTCACCAGCTCGGGCAGTTGATGCCGACCATCCGCAGTCGCTGCCAGCGGATCGATTTCCGGATGCCGCCGGCGGAGGACGCGCAGCGCTGGCTGGCGACACGGCTGGAGCTGGATCAGGCGGGGGCCGGCAAGTTGCTCGCCATCGCCCAGGGGGCCCCGTTGAAGGCGCTGGAGATGAAACAGGGCGGCCAACTGGAGCTGCGGCGCACCTTCATGACCGCGCTGGCGGACCTGCTGCGGGATCGTACCGACGCCATCAGCGTCGCGCAGAAACTGCACAAGGAGGAGCTGATCCATCTGCTGGACTGGCTGCTCAGCTTGCTCGGCGATGTGGCGCGGCTGCAGGTGGCTGAGCCGGATGCTGATACAGCTCAGGCGCTGAGCAATGTGGATATGACAAAGATGTTGGCGGCGGTTGCTAATCGGGCCGACCGCGTTAGAATCTTTGCTTTGATAGATCGCGTTCAGGATGAGCGTAAAAGCCTCATGCTGCGACATAATCCGAATCGTCAGCTGCTACTCGAGCGGATCCTGCTGGAGTGGATGGCATTGATGCGTTAAGCGGGAGTGGCGTTGTCGTATGGCCATCGTGCCCAGAATCAGTCATGGCATCCTTTCGCTGGTGATCGGCAATAAGGATGAGCTGCTCAAGGCCTACATGCCGTTTATCACCAACGGGGGGCTGTTTATCCCGACGACGCGTTCCTACCAGCTTGGCGAAGAGGTGTTCATGCTGATGACCCTGATGGACGAGCCGGATAAGATTCCGGTGACCGGCCGGGTTGTCTGGGTGACCCCGAAAGCGGCACAGGGGGGACGCACCCCCGGTATCGGCATCCAGTTGTCGTCGGAGGATGGGCAACTGGTACGCAAGGTAGAGACCTACCTGGCGGGAGCCCTGGGTAAGGGGCGCCGTACCAATACACTCTGACCGGCTATGCCGGCATCCTCCTAGCTGCAGGTTTCCGATGTTTATTGATTCCCACTGTCATCTCGACAGGCTCGATCTTTCCCGCCATAACGGCTCGCTTCAGCAACTGCTCCAGGCCGCGGCCGGCAGGGGCGTGGAGGAGATGCTGTGCGTCTCCATCGACCTGGGGTTGTTCGAGCAGATGTACGCGGCGATCGCGCCGTTTGCCAACGTCTACGCCTCGGCGGGTATCCACCCCTGCCATGTGGTCGAGTGTCCGTTCGATTACCGGCGCCTGCGCGAAGCGGCTTCCCGCCCGCGTATCGTGGCGCTGGGCGAAACCGGGCTCGACTACTACTACAGCACCGACAGCGCCGAGCAGCAGCAGGCCAGCTTCGCCGGGCATCTGCAACTGGGCGCGGAGCTGGGATTGCCGGTGATCGTGCACACCCGCGATGCGCGTGAAGATACCCTGCGCATCATCCGCGAGCATGCCGATCCGGCGGTGGCCGGCGTGCTGCACTGCTTTACCGAATCGCTGGAGATGGCGCAGGCGGCGATGGAGATGAATTTCCGCATCTCCTTCTCCGGCATCATCACCTTCAAGAGTGCGGCGGAACTGCGCGAGGTGGTACGGGCGGTGCCGCTGGAGAAGATGCTGATCGAGACCGACTCCCCCTACCTGGCCCCGGTGCCTTACCGCGGCAAGCAGAACGAGCCCACCTATGTGCCCGAGGTCGCGCAGTGCATCGCCGATATCAAGGGGCTCAGGGTCGAGGAGGTCGCCGCGGTGACGCGGGAAAACTTCTATAACCTGTTCACCCGGGCGCGTGGCTGATTCCGACCACGACACCGATTTCGAATCGCTGCAGCGCAAAAATGGATAGTGCAATCCCGTTTCCGGGCTTGCATTTGTCACCTCTTATCACGTTGAATGGCGTTAGACTTTCGTCTAATAAGGCAAGGGCCTTCGTGCAGATCAACAATAAGAGGATTCCCGATGAGAAGACCTGTTCGGATAGCGGTGACCGGCGCTGCAGGTGCAATCAGCAATAACCTGTTGTTCAAGGTCGCCAGTGGCGAGATGTTCGGCAAGGATCAGCCGGTCATTCTGCAGCTGATCGAGATGCCGGGGCGGATGGAAGCGCTGCGCGGCCTAGCGATGGAGCTGGAGGATTGCGCCTATCCGCTGCTGCACACCATTACCCTGCACGATAATGTCGAGGAGGGGTTCAACAACGTCCACTATGCGCTGCTGATCGGCGCCCGCCCGCGCGGCCCGGGGATGGAGCGCTCGGACCTGCTGGCGTCCAATGCCGAGATCTTCACCCGCCAGGGCAAGGCGTTGAACGATTACGCCAACCGCGACGTCAAGGTGCTGGTGGTCGGCAACCCGGCCAATACCAACGCGCTGATCGCCAGTCGCAATGCGCCCAAGCTCAGCCCCTCCCAGTTCACCGCGCTGACCCGACTCGACCACAACCGTGCCAAGGGGATACTGGCCAACCATACCGGTGCCAACCCGCGCAATATCGCCCGGGTCGTGATCTGGGGTAACCACTCGACCACCCAGTTTCCGGACCTGTATCAGGCCACGGTGCTGGATCAGCCGGTGATGCAGCAGATCGACGAGACCTGGTACCGCGAGGTGTTCATTCCCAAGATTCAGTCGCGCGGGGCGGAGATCATCGCGGCACGCGGGGTGTCCAGTGCGGCCTCGGCGGCGCAGGCGGTCGTCGACCATATGCATGACTGGATTCTCGGCACCGAGCCCGGGGAGATCGTCAGCATGGGGATCCTCAGCGACGGCAGCTACGGGGTCGAGAAGGGGATCTTCTACTCCTTCCCGGTACGTTGCGACTACGGGCGCTACCAGATCGTGCAGGGGCTGGAGATCTCCGACTGGAGTCGGCAGATGATGCAGAGGACCGAGACGGAGCTGCTGGAGGAGAAGGCGGCGGTGAACCAGCTGTTGCCGACGGCGACCGAGGCTTCGCACCAGAATCTCTCTATCTGTCTGCGTTCCGGCGTTACCCTCTACGCCGACGGCACGGGGCCGGATGCGGCCTCGAAATACCTGACCACCAACCGGGTCATGTAACCGGGTCAGGTATTAGCGCGGAAACGCAACAGGCCCCTTAACCGGGGCCTGTTGCATGGAATCGAGAGAGTAGCGCGCCCGGGGTGGGCACTGTTTCCGGATTCAGTAATCGGCGCTCTGGCCGTTGTCTTCCTCGGCGGTGACCGGTGTGATGCTCAGCAGCATCTTGGACAGGTCGAGCAGGATGATCAGCAGGTTGTTGTGGTAGCACACCCCCTGCACAAAGCGTTTGGCACTGTCGTCACTGGTGACATTGGGCGCACGGTCGACCTCGTTCTGCGGCAGGTTGACCACTTCATCGACGCTGTCGACCACCAGTCCGATCACCTCCTGCTCGTTGAACTCGACCACGATGATACGGGTGTCCTCATCCGGCTCGACCGTCGGCATCTTGAACAGCTGCCGGGTATCGATCACCGTGACCACGTTGCCGCGCAGGTTGATGATGCCGAGCACCGAGGCGTCGGCGCCGGGCACCGGGGTGATCTCGCTGTAGCGCAGCACCTCTTTGACCTGCATGACGTCGATGCCGTACAGCTCGTTGTCGACGCGGAAGGTGGCCCACTGGTGGTAGACCACCTCCTCCTGCTGCGCCTTGCGTGACTGCTGCTCCTGCTTGCGCTGTTCCAGCGAGTTAAGCATCTGCAATTGTGCCGCGGCGGCTTCTAGACTCATACGGAGCTATCCTGTCGGTTCTGTCGTGGTGCCCGTCGTCGACGGGCAGGGCGTCAGTAAGGTATTGGATCACTTGGCAAAGTATCACACAGCCCCTCGGTGCTGAAAAGACGCCGAAAAGAAACAGTGTGGCGGTGACGGCGCGCCCGCTATAAACAGTTGTCCGGTTTCGGGAGTCCGGCCAGGCGCGCGGCGACCTTGGCCGGGCTCTGCGGAAACAGCGACATCAGGTAGATGCTACGCCCTTTCTCCTCACCCAGCTGTAGCTTGACCGCCTTGACCAGCGGGCGCATCGCCGGGGAGTGCTGGTATTGGGCGTAGAACGCGCGCAGCAGGTAGATGATCTCCCAGTGGGCGTCGGTCAGCTCCAGACCGTCGCCGCGGGCGAGGTACTCGGCCACGGCCGGTTGCCACTGTGCGAGATCCGTGAGGTAGC
Organism: Marinobacterium sp.; assembly: GCA_003250495.1. Lineage (GTDB taxonomy): Bacteria > Pseudomonadota > Gammaproteobacteria > Pseudomonadales > Balneatricaceae > Marinobacterium_D. The sequence continues at coordinate 4,396 of QKGH01000371.1, read as the reverse complement.
CCTCGGCGTCGAGTTCGATGGCCTGTCCGGCGATATCTTCCAGCGCCATCAGAACCAGCTCACTATCCGCTCATGGCACAGGCACAGATCGACGAAACCGGCATCGTCGACCGGTTGTGCCAGCGATGCGATGCCACGGGCCTGCAGGTCGGCCTCCAGTGCGCAAAGTTGCACCTGGGGCGGCAGCTCGAGCCCGCATGGCAGGCCGGGGAGGGACCAGTAGACGCCATCCTCGATCAGCAGCAGAGTGTCGCCGGCTTGCAGGGCGCGCTGGCAGCTTTCCAGGCCGCTGCGATTGGCGGGGCCTTGATTCAGGGTGTGCAGTGTCATCGTCAGATACTCAATACCACATCATGTTCGGCGATCAGTTGGGCGATCGCCTCCGCGGCGACCGCCTCCACCGGCAGGAGCAGTTGCTGCGTCTCTAACCCGCGCGCGTCGAGCGAAGCGCGGCAGACGCACAGGCGCTCGATATCGTAGAGCGGCAACGACTGCTGTACGGCGTTCAGGTTTTTCTGCCCGATCGGCTGCGGATCCTGGCCGGCCAGCAACTGCAGCACGCCATCGTCCATGAACAGCAGGGTGACCGGCTGTTCGAATACCGCACAGGTCAGTGCGACATCCAGCGCATCGCGTGCGGCGGAGCTGCCGTAAGGGGCGCTACGGCTGATGATCAGGAACGACTTGCCGCTCATGAGCGCCCTCCGAACGTGATCACCCGGTCCGACTGCAGGCAGGCGTCGACCAGTTGCCCGAGTCCGGACAGCTCGAATCCCGGCGCCAGATTGCTCGAGCTGCGGTCGTAGCGTTGCGCCTCTTCGGCGTTGAGCATACCGCGGCGTACCGCGGCGGCGATGCAGACCACGAGGTCCAGCCCGTGCTCTGCCGCCAGCGCCTGCCACTGCGCGGGGATATTCGCTTCGTCCGGCGGCAGGCTGCTCAAGGCCGAGCCGTTATGGATGCCATCGCGGTAGAAAAATACGCGGTAGATGCCATGGCCGGCGGCCAGGACGGCCCGGGCAAAACGCAGCGCCGTGTCGGCGCCCTGGTTCTGCACCGGTGCGGCGTGCACGACGATCGAAAACAACATGGAGGGACTCTCTCCGATCCTAATGAAAAAGCCCCGCCATCTTAAACGAAGGCGGGGCTTAGATCGAACCCGTATCTATCGGCGAGCGTTTAGTCGTCGCCGAGCAGACCCACCAGACTCAGCAGGTGGACGAACAGGTTATAGATGCTCAGGTACAGGCCGACGGTGGCCATGACGTAGTTGGTGTAGCGACCGTTGACGATATTGCTGGTGTCATACAGCAGGAAGCCGGCCATCAGCAGCACCACCGCGGCGGAGAACGCCAGCTGCATGCCGGAGATATCGACGCCGAACAGCGGCAGCACGAACAGCGCCAGCATCGCGATCAGCAGCACCATCGAACCGGCGGCCAGGAAGCCGCCCATAAAGCTGAAGTCCTTGCGGCTGGTCAGCGCGTAGGCGGACAGGCCGAGGAAGGTCAGCGCGGTCATCCCCATCGCGGTCATCACTATCTGGCCGCCGTTGGGCAGTGCCAGGTAGTGGTTCAGGATCGGGCCGAGACCGAAGCCGAGCAGGCCGGTAAACAGGAAGGTCAGCGGCAGGGCGGCGGCGCTGTTCTGCTTCCGGTTCAGCACGAACAGCAGCACGAAGCTTGCGATCACGCTGCCCAGATAAACGATAAAGGGCGGCTGGATCGCCATCGAGATGCCGGCGGTGATCGCGCTGAGCACCAGGGTCAGGGACAGCAGCAGGTAGGTGTTACGGATCACCTTGTTGGTGGCGACCGCCGCACTGGCCGATCGATAAGGTAGGTCGCGAACGTTTTCCATGTCTATCCTCGCATAGGTCTGATTAACTGGCTCCATAATGGATGTATGACGGCAGTTTGCAAGCTTTTCGACCGATTGACTTGGAAATGATTCCGCGTAAACTGGCCGGCGTGCGGAGGGATGGCTGAGTGGTTGAAAGCACCGGTCTTGAAAACCGACGAGTCGCGAGGCTCCCAGGGTTCGAATCCCTGTCCCTCCGCCATCTTTAATAGGCGGCTGCCGGCGCTAGCAACGCGCCTGTAGCACACCATAAAACCCGACCGAACTACGCCGACCCGTGAACGAACCGTCCCCGCCGTCCGAGCCGGATATCCTCTATGAAGATCCCTATCTCATCGCCGTCAACAAGCCTTCCGGGCTGCTGGTCCATCCGAGCTGGATCGCGCCGGCGCGAACCCCCAACCTGTTAGCGCTGCTGAAGCGGCGTTATGTCGGCGAGCCGATACATACCGTACACCGCCTGGACCGGGCGACCTCCGGGGTGTTGCTGTTTGCGCGCTCTGCTGACGTGGCCCGAAACCTGCAGTCCCAGTTCGTCGAGCATAGGGTGCAGAAAACCTATCTCTGCGTGACGCGGGGCTGGATCGAGGACAGCGGTGTCATCGATTACGCGCTGAAGCCGATCTACGATCGCATCGCGGATAAGGGCTCGAACCCCGATAAGGAGGCGCAGGCTGCGGTGACCCATTTTCGCCGTTTGGCCAGTGTCGAGCTGCCGATAGCGGTGGGGCGCTACCCGGTGGCGCGCTACTCGTTGGTGGAGGTCGAGCCGCAAACCGGGCGCAAACACCAGATCCGGCGGCATATGAAGCACCTGCTGCATCCGTTGGTGGGCGATACCAAGTATGGCGAAGGGCGCCACAATCGGTTGTTTCGAGAGCATTTCGGTGTGCACCGGCTGTTGCTGATGGCCACCAGCATCGCCTTCGAACACCCGGCCAGCGGCGAGTCGTTGCGACTTAGCGCGCCGGTCACGGCAGAGGTGGATGCCTTGTTCCGGCGTTTGGGCTGGGAAGGGTGCTTTCCTACTGCCAAAGCATAAAAGCAATGCTAAAGTCGTATTAACAGAACTATAGAGTAGTGCTTGACGCGGGCTGTTTTCGCAGCGGTGCGTGGATCGAGCAGAATCAGGCCCATCTACATATAACGAACAATCATGACAGACCAGACTCTTTCTGCGCGCTTGAAACACTGTACCGACCTGCGCGTCGCTATCATCGGCGCCATGGATCAGGAGATCGAACAGCTCAAGGGCGCATTATCGGAACGTGCACATGAGGTGATCGCCGGCTTCGACTTCTATACCGGCAAGTTGAATGGGGTAGCTGTCGTCCTGCTGAAGTCCGGTATCGGCAAGGTCAACGCGGCGATCGGCAGCTCCATCCTGCTCTATCGGTTCCAGCCCACCTGTGTCATCAATACCGGTTCCGCCGGGGGCTTCGACGGTGAGCTCAAGGTCGGGGATGTGGTGATTTCGCAGGAGGTGCGGCATCACGATGTGGACCTGACGGTATTCGGTTACGAGCCGGGACAGCTGCCCGGTTTGCCACCCGCCTTTACGCCCGATCCGCTGCTGGTCGAGCTGGCGGAGCAGTGCATCGGCCAGATGCATGGTATGAAGACCGTCAACGGTCTGATCGCCACCGGCGATACCTTCATGAACAGCGCCGAGCGCGTCGCCAGTACGCGAGCCCTGTTCCCGACCATGAAGGCGTGCGAGATGGAGGCCGCGGCGATCGCCCAGTGTTGCCACCGCTTCGCGGTTCCGTTCATCATCATCCGGGCGCTGTCCGATATTGCCGGACAGGAGTCGGAGGTGTCGTTCGATCAGTTCCTGGAAACCGCCTCCAAGCACTCGGCACAGATGGTACTGGCGATCGTCGAAGCACTGTCCCGACGGGCGGCGAAAGTCTCCGCCGCCTGAGTTCACTCCTCCTCTGCCAGCAGCGCGCCGATACGGGCGCGCCACTGCTCGCTGTCCCATACCCGCTCGCCACTGATCGTCTCCACCGTACGCCCCTTGCGATCGATGAGCAGGGAGGTCGGTAAGCCGATCAGTTCCGCATCCTGCAGGCTGTTGCCGGCGCTATCGACCAGGAAGGTAAGCGGCGGGCGCTGCCTGAAGCGTTGCAGAAAGTCCGTTACCGTTGCCGAGGACTCGCCAACGCTGACCGCGATCACCCGAAACGGCTGTCCGGCGAACTGCTGTTGCAGCCGTCCCAGGGTGGGAAGTTCGCGGACGCAGGGGGGGCACCAGGTCGCCCAGAAGTTGATCAGTAACACTTGGTCGGTATAGCGCTCGGCGGGCAGCCTGTCGCCCTCGAGAGTGGGGTAGGCGAGGGCCGCGGGCGGCGCGGCGGGTGCTGCATGACCGATAACGGCGGCCAGAAGCAGCAGGCTGCCGAGCAGAAGAGATCTGAACATAGCGTCCTCGACGGATACTGGCTGCCCGGTGTACGGCAGCGGCGCAGGGTGACATTATAACTGCTTGTTTATCGAAGCGTCTCGAACATCGTGGCGCCAACTGCAGACCGGT
>QKGH01000046.1 GCA_003250495.1 Marinobacterium sp. | reverse complement strand
TGGCAACGGTACTGGTCAACAGTGTAGAGACCGTTACGCTGTCCGGATCATCGCCGCCGTTGCCAGCGATGCTGGCGCTACCGGAGAGATAGGCCTGGGTCTGTGAGCCGATCTCGGTGACGGCCAGCGTACCGCCCTTGGAGCCGCCGGAACCGTCTGCGGTGCTGGCGATATCCAGGGTCGTTAGGGCACCGATCACCACATCGCCGGAGGCTGCAATGCTGCTGGCTCCGGTCACGGCACTGCGGGCCACGGATTCGACGACGACGACGGTCACTGCCGCATCGGAGGTAGTGTCGTCATCGCTGCTGTCGGCATCGTCTTCGAAGGCTGCAGTGACATTAACGGTGGATAGCGCGGTGAAGTGAGCGGAGGTGATGGCGGAGTCAGTGAGGTCGATCGTCGCTTTCGGCAGCAGAGTCAGCAGTGACGCATCGACCGTGCTGCCCAGGGTACTGGGGGTAACGGTCGGACTAGTGGACGCAGTCGCGGTCAGGTTGATATCGCCTGCAGCGCTGAGGGTCGCTCCGCTAAGGTCGATAGCGGCTTCCGGCAAAGCGATATAGAGCCCCTGGAACGCACCGCCCAGGTATTCCCCATCGGCATCGACCGCCCCGTCATCTTCAGCCTCGGCATTCAACGTGATGTTACCGCTGGCGCTAACGCTACCGAGCACACTGATCAGCTCGGCATTGATGATCAGGTCATCGACCAGGACCGTGCCTGACAGGATCACCTCGTCCTTGCCCGCATCGCCGTTGATGGTCAGGTCGATTCCGGACAGGTCGATATCGCTGATCGTCAACTGGTCGCGGGACAGGAAGGGGATACCCTCATCGATCCCCAGGTTGATAGTCAGGCTGGTGGTCGGCTTGGCGAAATTGATCGATTCAAACGTAAAAATACCGAACGGATCGGTATCGGATACGGAGAAGGTGCCACCCGACTCGGACAGCGTTGCCGTATCGGAGTATTCCGACAGGTCGATGACCCGGTTGTCGGTGTCGCTGTTATCGTTGATCGGCTCCAGGCCAGCGTAGGTCAGCAGGTTGCCATCCCGTTCGACGGTGCCGGAGTGGGCATCGAAGGCGACATAGCTGACGCTGTCGTAGGTACCGCCGGACAGCTCCATGCTGTCGAAACCGCCCTCACCGCCATCGAGCACCCCGGACAGCGAACCGGTGGCCGTGACGATGAAGTAGTCCTGGTTGTCGCTCTGCCCCTGCAGGTTTTCGATGGCGGCGAAGCGCACCCCGGCCACCTCGCCGCTGTCGGCGCCGTCGACCACCCAGGTGGTATCGGCGGCCGGGCCGACCAGGGTATCGTCACCGCCCTGCCCGCGCAGGGTCACCACCCCCACCGCGGCGGCATCCAGCGCTTCCAGATTGAAGGTATCGTTGGCATCGGAGCCGCGCAGTTCGATAACGTCGGCCAGCCCGAGGCTGTAGCTGCCAAATGCCGAGGTGCCACCGGCATCGACGTTGATCTGTGCATCGTTGGCCGCGGGCGCGCACGCTGACTTCACTGAGATCGGACACCGACTCGACGCCACTGAAGCTGATCAGGCCGCTCTGGCCGGCCAGGGTCTGGGTGATGACGCCGCTGCTCTGATCCAGGGCCCGCAGTACCGACTGCTCCATGCCGCTACCCACCAGACGGATCTCGTCGTCACCGCCCTGGCCGTCGAAAAAGATCGGCAGCGCGGCCATGAAGCCGTCGGAGACATTGATGGTCAGGCGGTCGTTACCGCTGCTGCCCAGCACCTGGATCTCGCCGATCTCCTGCAGGCTGCGCTGATCCACCAGCTCGCCGGTATCGTCATCGTAGATCTGATACAGCTGGGCCTGGTCATCGTAACTGAGGGTGAAGGCGTTGCCGTCGGTGCCGGTCATTTCGACGCTGAGCGGCATCAGATCGGCGGACAGGAGGTAACGGGGTTCGAGCTGTTCGAGTTTGGTGGCGGAGACGGTGACTGGCCTGGGAGCGGTTCGCTTCGACCGGCGCCAGTTAAGCTTGTTGCTTAAACCGTCGCGCTGCAAAAATTGATGCCTGGTCTTTCCCGCAAGCCAGGAGAGTGACGGAAAGGAGAGGGCACGGAATTTGGGTTTGAACTTTGGCTCAGTGGACGCAAAGCTCTTCATGCCGAACGGATGTGCCATGACTTCCTCCAACCCTGAGGGTTTTTATGCTTCTATCGGTGTCGTGCCCTCCTACTGCTCGAGCAACTACGCAACACTGAAATTTTCGTTGGAAAATCTAGTTAAAAATAAGTTAAGTCCATACCAATGGACGCAGCATAGAACAGCTGAAATCCTTTTTCCTGACGGCATCTGGCGTCACATGAAGTAGATCCTTTTTGGCTCTCAAGACATGTCGCCATTAGGCATCACAAAATACATTCACCACTTTTTGGCCCCGTTACGGCCGGCGTAAACGCCCTTTTTTGGCGCATCATTCCAGCCCCCCGGTAAACGCCAGCAGATCGCCCAAACGCTGATCCTGACGCAGCAGGTCCCGCCGTGCGCGGGCGTGCGAGCGCTCGGCCCGACGCTGCGCGGCGCGGTGCAGGGCAAGGCGCAATGCATCGCTACGAAACCAGCGAACAAAGGATCTTGAAAAACTTTCATGGAAAATATCGAGCAATGGATCTTCCAGCGACAACAGCGCCTCGCAGCTGCCCGGTTGTCCGCGTCGGGCGCAACGCCCCTCCAACTGGCGGTCGATGCGGGCCGAATCGTGGCGCTCGGTCAGGATCACATGCAGGCCGCCGCCACGGACCACCGCTTCATCCAGCGCGATATCGACACCGCGCCCCGCCATGTTGGTCGCCACGGTAATACGCCCGGCGATACCGGCCTGGGCAATGATCGCCGCCTCTTCGGCATCGTTCTCGGCGTTCAGCACCGCATGCAGCAATCCCGCCGTGGCCAGCCGTGCACTGAGCTGCTGCGACGCGAGCACCGAGCGGGTGCCGATCAGCACCGGCCGCCCCTGCTCACTCATCTGCCGCGCCTGAACCACGACGTGATTCCACTTCTGGTCGACCGAGTCGACCACCCGAGCGGACAGCCGGTCCATCTGCGATGGCGTGTTCGGCGGAATCTTGACCACGCCCAGATGGTAGACATTCCAGATCTCGGAGCGGATCTCGGAGACCGTACCGCTCATGCCGGCCAGGCGCAGGTAGCGGCGGAAGAAACGCTGATAGGTGATCCGCGCCAGCACCTGGTTGCGCGGCGTCACCTCCACCTGCTCCTTGGTTTCGATCAGTTGATGCAGGCCGTCGGACCAGGAGCGGTCCGGCTGGATCCTGCCGGTGTATTCGTCGACGATCTGCACCTTGCCCTCGAGCACCAGGTAGTGATCGCCGCGTTCGAACAGATAGAGCGCCGACAGCGCCTGACGCAACGACTCTTCGCGCCGGATCCGACTCTGCCAGAGACCGTCCAGCGCCGCGCAGCGCTGCTCGATCCAGTCGCGCCCGGCCGCGGTCAGGTCGATGCGCCGCTCGGCGGGGATCAGCCGGTAGTGCACCCCCTCCTCGAGCTCCCGGGCCAGGTCGATCGCCGTTTCCGCCCACTCGCGCTCGGCCTTTACATCGCTTTGTCGCGACAGGATCAGCGGCGTGCGGGCCTCGTCGACCAGAACGCTGTCGGCCTCGTCGACGATCGCGAAATGAAGTCCCCGCATCACCTGGCGACCGTCGTTCGTCGGCTCGCCCAGCAGTCCCCGGGCCCGCCGCCGGGTATCGCCGGCCTGGCCGGCCAACGCGACGCGATCACGCAGGTAGTCGAAGGTGATCTCCTTATTGGAGCAGTAGACGATATCGGCTCGATACGCCTCGCGCCGCTGCTCCGGGGTCATCCCCCCCTTGATCACAGCCACCCCCAGCCCCAGCTGGCTGTACAGCGGCTGCAGATTGTCGGCGTCGCGCTGCGCCAGGTAATCGTTCACGGTGATGACATGCACCGGTTCACCGGCCATCGCCGCCGTTGCCGCCGCCAGCACCGCGGTCAGTGTCTTGCCCTCGCCGGTATCCATCTCCGCCAGGTGACCGTGCAATAGCGCCAGTCCGCCCAGCAACTGTACATCGTGGTGCCTCAGCCCCAAGCGCCGGCGACACAACTCGCGGATCAGGGCAAAGGCGCGACACACCAGCGCGGTCCGCCGCCCCTGACGGCGTAACTGCACCCGCACCTGCCCGGCTTCGGCGGCCAGTGCGGCGTCATCCGCCGCTCTCAGCCCCGCCTCCAGGGCGTTGATACGGGCCAGCCGGGAGCGCTGGCGCAGGGGGTAGCCCCGGCTCCAGGCCGCCACCGGCAGTGCCAGTGCCGCCGTGACCAGACGGGCCTCCCAGCCCTCGGTGCGATCCGGCCGTTCCGGGCCCGAGGCAAGGCGTACCTCACTCGGCGCCCGGGCCGGGGCAGCATTCAACGCGGGTGCGATCATGGCCGCCGACCGTTACACCTCGGCCGAGACGTCGGCGTCGCCGCTGTTCAGCTCCGGCTCCGGGGCCGCCCCCGACTCCGGCTTGTGCACGCTGGCCATGCGCCCGACCATATCGTTGAAGTGGCGCAACGAGTGCAGGTGCAGGAAGGTGCACTCCAGCTCGTCGGTTTTCATCATCTGCGCCAGATCCGCCGGATCGAGCGCCTTCAGTTTCTCGCGGTCGACGACCTGGAACCCGGACAGCGAACGCTTCTCGCCATCGGCCAGGTTGAACTGTGCCTGCATCGGCTGCAGCAGCCCCAGATCCTTCAACCGCTTGCAGTAGGCCTGCGTGCGCTGGAAGTGCGCCTGGTACTCCTGCAGGAAGCTGAGCACGTTTTTCAGGTACTGGGTCTGGGCACCGTCGGAGTCGAACAGACGTTCGCCGCGACCTTCGCGGTTAGCCCCTTCGAACCCTTCGTCGATATGCAGAATGAACTGCTTGCCGGACTTGTCGCTGGAGAACACGAACGGGTAGCGGCGCACGAACGCCGGAATATAGCTGGCGGTCCAGGTCCCGCTCTCATCGACAAACAGGTTCTCGTTCTCCCGTGCGCCGAGGATCACCGCCGGCATCACCGCTTCCTCATTACCGGCAAAGACGATCGGGTACTCGACCGCCGCCCGCGCAAACTCCACGGCGGTCAGCGGTACCGAGTTGACCTGTTTCGAAAACGCATAGGAGCTGCCGGATTTCACGGAGATATCGCCGTGCTTCTCAGGGCTGACCGGTACGGCAGTGTTGTAAAACAGCAGTTGTGTAGCCATGTCTACTCTCCTTTTCCCTGTTATCTCCCGTAGCCCTCGGGGCTCGGGGTCTGTTATTCATACGCTGAAGTAACGTAGGAACACTTGCATCACACCGCGGTAGAGCCGGCTCGCCAGCGGCTCGTTGCCGTGCGTAAAACGAACATAGACGCGATCGCCATAGGTAGTGACGTCGGGCGCTTCGGCCAGCCGCAGGTCCAGATGCAGCAGGCTGGTCAGCGCCTGGTTATGCCCCGGCGCGCTGGGGTCGAGCGAGATCGCGCCGCCCCCCTCCTTGGCCAGCACCAGACTCGGCAGCAGCGGCGACAGGGCCGGCTCATCGCGTACCACGCGGGCGGCATAGGCGCGCTCCGGCGCCGCGGCGAAGCGCACCGACAGCGATTCGGTGGCACGGCGTACCAGGTCCGCACTGTTGCCGTCGACGACGACGCGGATCAGTGGATCGTGGAAATCGGTGACATAGGCCAGCAGATCGCCACGGTGTACGAAGCGGCCGAGCAGATCGTGGTAGCCCGGCACGATGACACGGCCGGAACGTTCGCTCTTGACCACCAGTTCGCGGGCCTGCTGCTGCGCCGAGTCGAGGTCGGCACGGGCCTGCTGCAACTCCTCACGCACGATCTTCGCTGTGGCCTGGTCGCTGACCAGCTCCGCCTGCAGGCGCAGTTCAAGCTCGCCGATCCGCGCCTGCAGCATGCGCAGGCGCGCGGCGTGCAGCGGATCGTCCAGCACCAGCAGCGGCGTGCCCGGTGCCACCTGTGCGCCCGGCGCCACCAGCAGTTCGGCGACCACCCCATCGGCCCGGGCGTTCACCGCGGCCCCGGCATCGGTGGTTACATAGCCCTGTGCCAGGGTGTTGTGCGGGACCGGAATCAGGAACAACAACGCCAGGATGCCGAGCAGCATCCCCGCCGTCACCCCCAGCGCCCGACCGCGTTTGCGCCGCAACGCCGGGCTGGTGAGCAGGTACCAGAGCTGCTTCAGCAGCGGCAGCACCAGCATCAGGAATACGGCCCAGATCGCCAGCACGATGCCGACGGCGCGCAGCTCGGTGGAGACCAGCAGCACCACGATGGCGAAGGTGATGGTCAGGCGGTAGAGAAAAGAGGCGACGGCATAGAGTACGAACCAGACCCCTTCGCGCTTGGCGGTCACCGGCGACTCGGCATGCTCGAGGCCGAAGGCGTAGCGCTGGATCAGGTAGCCGAGATAGCGGTTGGCGCGGGATCCGAGGTTGGGGATCTCCAGCAGGTCGCACAGCACATAGTAGCCATCGAAGCGCAGCAGCGGGTTACCGTTGAACAGCAACGTGGAGACCCCGCCGATCAGCATCACGTTGAAGGCGAAGGCACGGACGATCCCCTCCTCCGCCGCGGCCCAGACGATCATCGCCAGCGCGGCCAGGAAGATCTCGGTCAGGATCCCGGCGCCGGCCACCAGCGCCCGCTGCCACTTGCTGTGGAAGGCGATACTGTCGCTGGCATCGACATAGGGCACCGGCATGAACACCAGGAACATCAGGCCGATCTCATGCACATCGCCGCCCCAGCGCTTGATCACGTAGGCATGCCCCAGCTCGTGCAGCGCCTTGGTACAGGGGTAGGCCAGCAACAGCAGCAGCAGGTTCTGCGTGGCCAGCACCCGGTCGACCACGTTGGCGCTCAGCTCGCTCCAGTGCAGCGCCGCCAGCAGCGCCCCGTAACCGACCACGCCGAGGAACAGCAGCACGCCGAACCAGGAGATCAGCGGCCGTACCAGCGGCAGCGTCGCACCGAGGAAATCGTCGGGATCGAACACCGGGATACGCAGCGCCAGCGGGTTCAGCAGGCTCTGCAACAACTTCTGGCGTTTGAGCTTGCGCCCGCGCTCCGACAGCTCGACGATGTCCGGCGGCACATCGCCATAGAGCACATCGGCGCTGTACAGCTTGCCGAGCAGCTGGATCATCTCATCCTGGGTGATCGCATCGGCATCGAGACGGGTACAGACACTGTCCCAGATCTCCTCCACGCTGCGCGCGCCGTCCATCAACGCGATCACCTGGTACACCTCGGGGGTGAAGCGATGGAAACGCCCGGAGGTTCGATCCTGCAGTACATACCAGAGGGTACCGCGGAAGTGGTGACGGTAGATCCGGGCGTGCGAGCGCAGGCGGGGCCTGAACTGAGCCACTCGATACCAGGACGCGCTATACCAGGAGCGATTCATGCGCCGACCACTCCGCTCAGGGCAACCAGCGCCACAGCGCCAGCCGGAACCAGTTCAACGTTTTCTCGCCCCAGATACGGATCAGCAGGCGGCGATCGATGTCGGTACGCGCCACCCCCGCCATGCCGGGACGCAGATCGCCGTTGTCCACCTGCAGCCGGGCCTCGACGCGGAAAAAGTTGCGCCCGTTGCCCTGTACCGCCATCGGTGTCACCCGTTCCACCTTGTAGGGCAGTTCGGTCTCCGGCATCGCCGACACCCGCAGCACGCCGCCCTGGCCCGGCGCGATCGCCTGCACATCCCGTTCGTCGACCTCGAGCATCACCCGGTAGGCGTCCAGCGGCGCGATCTGGAACAGCTCCTGGCCGCGCTCCAGCGACGCCCCCACCGACTGACTCAGGTCGCCATCGACGACGACACCGTCGAACGGCGCGACGATCCGGGTACGCGCCAGTTGCTCCTCGACCAGCGCCAACTGCGCCTTGGCCTGCTCGATCTGCGCCCGGATGATGTTGGACTCGGCGCGGTTGCGCTCCGCCAGGGCGCGATCGAACTCCGCCTCGCTCTGGCGCTGCGCGGTCACCAGGCGCAACCGCTCCAGGGCCAGCTCGCGATCGTCCAGCACCGCCAGCGTCTGCCCCGCCTTGACCAGATCGCCGGCGCGGGCGTACTGGGCCGCCAAGTAACCACTGAACGGCGCGACCAGCGTGCGCTGCACCGTGCCCTGCAGCAGCGCCGGCGAGGTCACCGCATAGTCGTCCTTGGCCACCCAGAAGAAAGCCACCAGTGCCAGCAGCCCCAGGGTCGCCAGTTTGCGTCCGAAATGAGCGGGGCCGAACATCGCCTTCAGCTGCTGCACCAGGCTGTCGAACACCTTGACGATCAGCCAGCGGTCATTGGCGCGCCGATCGACCAGGATCGGCCCCACCACCGCCGCCACCGCATCGCACACCTCCACCTCGGACGCGGAGAAGGTTTCGCCGCGGCGGCGCTCGAAGGTCAGGGCACCGACCAGCTCGTCCTTGGCCTGCAACGGCAGGGTCAGAATGGCGCCGGCCTTGCGCGTCTGGGCCAGCTCCTCGTGGGCCCGGGTCACGCGGAACTCCCAGCCCTCGGGGGCCGGGTAGAGAATCGCCGCGTTCTGGTCGATCGCCTCATCCATCGCGATACCGATCTCCTTGACCAGGCTCATGCGCCGGCCGAAACCGGCACTGAGGGAGAGCGCCTGCACCCGACAGCGGCGGAAACGGACGAAGCCGACGCTGACCGTCTCGCAGTCGAGACGGCTGGCCAGGTCGGACACCAGGGCATTGCAGGCTTCGTCGAAACGGGGATGTTCAAGCAGGGTGGCGAGAATGTCGAAGGCGGTGGCGCTCTTTTCCCGCAGTTCGGCATCGAGCCCCTCCTGCTGGCGCCGCGTCAGCACCTCAATCCAACTGGCCCCCCACTGCAGACGCCGGAACAGGTCGATGGTTTGCAGCGCCGGATCGGCCACCTGGATCGCAACCACGCCGTACAGCTGCTCATGGACCGTCAACGGATGCGCCAGGATACGCTCGCCGCTGCCCTCACCGAGCACCACGCCGCGGCGCTGCTGGACCGCCTGTTGCGCCGCATCGATCACTGCCTGCGGCGCCGGGCTGGTATCGGGCCAGGCCGCCACCGGGGTAAACGGTCCGCGCTCCGGCTCGCCCATCAGCAGGACGCCGGCGACCTCCGTACCCAGTTGCCGGCACTGCAACGCCAGCCAGACCGAAAGATAGACCTGGGCATCGTCGGCTTCCCGGAAACGGGACCACAACGCCTGATCGAGCATGCCGTAGCCAACACCGGCAGCGGGCCGCGCGCCCTCCGGTGACTGATCAGCTGGCGTATGTATCAAGCCCCACCTCCCAGTGTTCCTCTGTGCATAGCGTCCGCCATGCAGCCCGGTCTTAACCGATGTCAGTAGTGCAAGTTAGCGGGTAATTCTTAAAAATCCACGAAAAAAGTTAAAACAACTTAACCACAGTAAAGACGACTGCAGTTGTGCACGCAATAACCGACAGTTACATATTCAACAGCCAATAAACGTTACCAACAGGTATCTTTTTAACCAGCTTATTCCGCACCTGCACACCTCAGCCGACCTCCCGCGCGACCTCGCAGCATTGCTCCATTGCGCTGCCCGCGGTCGTCAGCAGGGGCCCAATCACCGGATTGGGACGATAGGCGGTACACCCCTTCAACCCCAGCGCGTAGGCCTGACGATACAGGGATTCGAACCGCGGAAACGGGCAGTCGACATCGACATTGATCGTTTTCGAGATCGCGTTATCGACCAGCGGCTGCAACGCCGCCTGCATCTGCAGGTGCGCTTCCGGGGCCAGTCCGGCGGCATCGACAAACGCCGGCGGCAGGCCGGCGGCCTCCCGCCCCTGGCGCCACAGCGCCACGGCATAATCGACCAGCACCGTGCTCTGCGCCGGTCCGTCGGATAGCAGCACGCGGCGCTGCTGCTGGGCGGCATAGACCGGCTCGAGGCCACTGGACAGGTTGTTGGCGAGCAGGCTGATCGTACCGGCCGGCGCGATGGCGCAGAGATGGCTGTTCCTGATTCCCCAACGGGCGATCCCTTCCCGCAGCGCTGCCGGCAAGGCGGCGACGAAAGGCGCCGCCAGATAGGGTTCGGCAGCAAAGCGGGGAAAGGCGCCCCGCTCCCGCGCCAATCCCACCGAAGCCTGGTAGGCGGCGTGGCAGATCGTCCGCATCGCCTGGGCCGCCAGGCGCCGTGCGGCGGTACTGTCATAACGCAGGCCAAGCATGATCAGGGCATCGCCCAAACCGGTCAGCCCGAGCCCCAGACGCCGCCCCGTCTCCGCCTGTTCACGTTGGGCCGGCAATGGAAAGTGCGACAGGCTGAGCACGTTGTCGAGCATCCGCGTCGCCAATTGCGCGGCGCTGGCGAGCGCGTCCAGGTCGAGCCGGGCCCGCGCGGTGAAGGGGGCGCACACGAACGCCGTCAGGTTCAGTGAGCCGAGCGTGCAAGCGCCGTAGGGGGGCAGTGGAATCTCGCCGCAGGGGTTGGTGGCGCTGATCCGTTCGCACCAGCCCAGGTTGTTCTGCGCATTGATACGGTCGATGAACAGCACCCCCGGTTCGGCACAGTCGTAGGCGGCCCGCATCAACCGGCTCCAGAGCCCGCGTGCGGACACCCGTTTCCAGACTCGACAGCTCCGGACCTGGACCTCGCCGGCCAGCGGTCGCGTCAGTCGTTCAGTGCCGGCGTCGGCGTCCGCCGCATCGAGCGGGAACAGCAGCGGCCAGTCGCTATCCTCCGCCACCGCGGTCATGAAGGCATCGCTGACCAGCACCGACAGGTTGAAGTGGCGCAGTTGGCCCGGCTCGCGTTTGGCATCGACGAAGGCTTCGATATCGGGGTGGTCGCAGCGCAGCGTTGCCATCATCGCGCCACGGCGCGCACCGCTGCAGAGTAGTGTCGCGCACATCCGGTCCCACACCTGCATGAAGGCGAGCGGCCCCGCCGCAACGCCGCCCTCGGCCGCGGCCATACCGGCCGGCCGCAACGGCGAGAAATCGATACCGATACCGCCCCCCTGCTGCAACGTCAGCGCCCCCTCGCGCAGGGCACTGAAGATCTCGTCAATCGAGTCCCGCAACCGCCCCATGACAAAGCAGTTGCACAGGGTGACCTGGCGTTCGCTGCCGGCTCCGGCCAG
The DNA here is from genome assembly GCA_003250495.1 of Marinobacterium sp. GTDB lineage: Bacteria > Pseudomonadota > Gammaproteobacteria > Pseudomonadales > Balneatricaceae > Marinobacterium_D. The sequence continues at coordinate 6,030 of QKGH01000046.1, read as the reverse complement.
GATGCGCCCACCGGGCAGGAAGCGGAAACCAGACAGCAGGGCGAAGAAACGTTGCGCCCATTGCTGTTGCTCCCGCGCTTCTGTCGCCGCCAGCGCCCGCGCCACGCGCCGCCAGCTGGCCTCGATATCGACCTCGCTCGGATCGAGCCGATACTTGATACGCCAGATCGCCTGGGACACCGGATTGTTGAATCGCGTCGCTGCCGCCATACCCCGTCCACCTCCTTGAAACGCCGGCAGGCTTGACAGTCCGCCGGCGGCTGTTATCCCTAAGTCTAGGCGAGCCCCAGCAACCCTATTTATTCCTGTGCCCGAGCGAGCGGCCGCGATGAAGACACCCCGAACCGACTACTACGAAACCCTCGGCATCGCGCGGGACGCCGACCTGAAGACGATCAAGAGCGCATTTCGGCGCCTGGTGCTACAGATCCCGGAACGGCTCAGCGACGAGGAGCGCCAGCTCTACGAGCGGCTGCGGCTGTTGGCGACTAAGGAGGAACACTGACAAAAACGCCTGCGATCGGTGTCGATGCAGGCGTTTGACGGCAACGCAGGGAACAGCGTAAGCCGTAGCGGAGCGGGGTAAGCCGTGGCGGAGCGGGTCCGCCCGGCGGTTCGCTTCGGCGCTTATTCGGCGCTCAGAATCACCTTCAGCGCCTTCTCCTTGGCGGCGTTGCCGAACACCTCGTACGCCTCCATGATCTGGTCCAGCGTGAAGTGATGGGTGATCAGGTTTTCCGGCTGCACCTTGCCCGACTCCACGGTCTTCATCAGCATCGGCGTGGTGTTGGTGTTGACCAGGCCAGTGGTCAGGGTGATGTTCTTGATCCACAGCTTCTCGATATGCAGATCGACGCTGGTGCCATGCACCCCGACGTTGGCGATGTTGCCGCCGGCGCCAACGATCTCCTGGCAGACGTTGAAGGTGGCCGGAATCCCCACCGCCTCGATCGCCACATCGACGCCGAGGTTGTTGGTCATCGCCATGATCGCCTCAACCGGGTTCTGCTGCGCGCTGTTGATGATGTCGGTGGCGCCGAAGGTCAGTGCGGACTGCAGGCGGTTATCGTCCATATCGATCATGATGAGCCGCGCCGGCGAGTAGAACTGCGCCGTCAGCAGTGCCGCCATCCCCACCGGGCCCGCGCCGACGATGGCGACGGTGGAACCGGGCGCGACCTGGCCGTTCAGTACACCGATCTCGAAACCGGTGGGCAGGATATCGCTCAGCATCACCAGCGCCTCCTCATCCTCGCCCGCCGGAATCGGGTAGAGGCTGTTGTCGGCATGCGGGATGCGTACGTACTCGGCCTGGGTGCCGTCGATCAGGTGGCCGAGGATCCAGCCGCCATCTTCGCAGTGGGCGTAGAGCTGTTTCTTGCAGTTGCTGCAACGACCGCAGGAGGTGATGCAGGAGATCAGCACCCGGTCACCCTTCTTGAAGTTGTTGACGGCACTGCCCACCTCTTCGATGACGCCAACCCCCTCATGACCCAGCGTGCGTCCCGGCTCAACGGCCGGTACGTCGCCCTTGATGATATGCAGGTCGGTACCGCAGATGGTGGTCTTGGTGATACGGACGATGGCATCGGTCGGTTTCAGGATCGTCGGAGCATCCTTTTCGACGACCGCTTTCTGACCGGGGCCCTGATAGACAAGTGCTTTCATACGCGCATCCTTAAACTTCTGTTGTTATTGGTACTGTTGTCATGCGGATCGGTGATCCAAACAGTATAGGAAAGGTGAGATCTCTATCGCCGGAGCAATAAATATACCGGTCCGCCAAGACTCCGGCATTGACGCAGAACATCTGTTTAATTTCAATCAGTTAATAAAAAACCCACCCCCCATCCCTGGGGTGTGGGTGAGCGAAATCGGCTGGAATTCGAACGCATCGAACCCCTGTGCGTTTGAAAATCGAACGCTTTCCGATCCGGCCAAGGGAACAAGAGGTAAGGGCCCTTCCCTAAGGAAGGGCCCGCGGTGCCGTTACGCCCGGGCCGGTGCCGGCATCTCCATCCAATCGAAGAAGGTCTTCAGGTCGGGCTGGAAGTCATGGATCACCGGGTACCAGGGGGTCGGTGCTTCCACGTCATGCAGCGTGCCGCAGGTCGGGCAGAGGTACTCGCGGTACACCTGCCACTCGGTGTGCGGTGCCATCAGCTTCGGATACACCTCGCTCATCTTCTCCTCGCTGTCGCGCACATGGATCAGTGCGTTCAGCTTCCAGTTCTGGCGGTAGTCGCCAAAATCGTGACCGCAGGTGCACTTGGTCACCAGCGCCTGGTCCTTGGCGGACTCGACGATGAACAGGTGCGGCCCCAGCGGCAGGATGATGCGATCTTTCCAGCTCACCTGCTCCTGCAGTACCTCGATGAACTGCCCGTAGCGCTCCTTGTCCTTCGGCATCGACAGCATGCGATGCAGGGAATCCCAGTCCAGCTCGCCGTGGACCAGATCGGTTACCTGTTTTTTGGTATAGGTTGCCATGGTTTTCTACCCTTCTATTCTTATTCGGTTGACGCGGAGCCTGGCGGCCCCGCGGGGCTCGACGACAGCGTCTCTTACTGTTCGGTCATGATCACCGGATGCACGTCAGGCAGCTCGCTGAGGTCCATATGGTGCTTGGCACCGAACATCGGGATACCGAGGCTCTCCTCCAGCAGCTCCCACTCCTCGGGCAGATCCCAGAAGCTCTTGAACTCGTCGAGGAACTTCGACGACAGCGCGAAGCTCGATGCGAACATCTGCTTGACCTGGGTGGAGGCGTTCAGATCCAGGATCCGTTCGCGCTCCTGCTCCATCCACTGGTGCACCGGCACGGCGGAGGCGATACGCTCGCGACGCTTCTGCAGACGACGTTCGATACTGGCCTGTTCGTCGACATGCCAGACGCCGTCCTCGTCGCGGGAGATCACCACGGCATAAACCTTCTCGGCATACTCCGGCAGCAGGTAGTTCTGGTTCAGGTCCTCCGCCACCGCTTCCAGTTCGCGGTCGAGCGGATCGCCGAAGCCCGGGCCACCGCGCAGGTAGTTCAGGTACAGGTCGCCATTCTCGAAGATCGCCTCGGTGGTGATGCACTGCTTGTCGCGCTTGACCCGTGCATCGGGGCTGATGTGCTTCTCGAACTCCGGCATATCCGGGTTCAGGTCCTTGCCCTGCGGCAGGGACATCCCCTCCTTGATACGCTCCAGCAGGTCGGTGTCATGCGCCTCGAAACGGTAGCCGGTGGCGGACGGATAACCCCCCATCAGGCCCCAGTCGCTGTTCATGTAGCCGTTACCCATGAAGAACATGGTCCAGTCGGCGGAGCCCCACACCATACGCAGGGTCTCGAACCCGAGACCGCCACGGTACTTGCCGTAACCGCCGGAGTTGGTCTTCACCGTGCGGCCCATGTACAGCAGCGGCTCGGCCAGTTCCCAGATCTCGATATCGCCCATGTCCCCTTCCGGGTTCCAGATCGCGGCGGCGTGGTTCAGGCCATCCTTGACCGCACAGGCACCGGTACCGCAGGCCGCGGTCTCGAAGCTGTTGACGGCGTGGATCTCGCCCTCCTGGTTGATACCGCCACCCTGCAGCCAGTTACAGGGGTTGGAGTTACCGGCGTTGACCTCCTCCAGGTAACCGCGACCGAAGTAGGAGCGGCTCACCGCGCGCCACAGCGAACTCCAGGAGGAGACCAGGAAGTGCCAGGCATCGGCATGGGCGGTGCGGCGGTCGTCCGGGTTGGTCCAGGTGCCCTTGGGCAGGCGGAACTCGGTGGCGTAACGGGCACCGTCGTTGATACGCTCGGTGGGCACCAGAGACTGGGTCATCATGACCCAGATCCCGCTGGTGAACGCCACCGGGTTGGCGTTGTAGGTGTGCCAGCCCCAACGGCTGCAGCCCTCGAAGTCCAGACGCCAGGTCGCACTCGGCTTGACGGTGATCTCGCACGGCGCGTGCATGATGGTGTCGACCTTGGCGAACGGCGACGGTACCGCTACATCCTCGTGGGCGTAGGGCACGTCGACGAAGGCCACGGTCTTGTAGGTACCGGGAATGGTCATCGACTTGATGCGACTGGTCAGGCCGCGGCGACCGTCCTCGATCACCTCCATGGCGAACTGCTCGTACGCCTCGATCCCCTCTTCGCGGATCGTCTCCTCGACCAGGTCGCGGATCATGTGGCAACCGGCGATACGGGTCTTCTCGTCGAGAATCCAGTATTTCGGCGTACGCACGTTACGCTGGCTCTCGTGCAGCCAGTCGCGCAGCGGGGTGTCGTTGACCCCGGTCTTGCGGCAGGTGATCTGTACACCGTCGCCGAAACGCTGGATCTGGCCGTTGGACATGGAGCCCGGGCCCACCGCGCCGACATCGATAACGTGGGTCACGCCGCCGACCCAGCCCACCAGGTTGCCGTCATGGAAGATCGGTACGATGGTGGCGATGTCGCAGGGGTGCACGTTACCGATCTGGCAGTCGTTGTTGGTGAACATGTCGCCCGGGTTGATGCCGGGGTTGGCCTCCCAGTTGTTCTGGATCATGTATTTGATCGCGGCGCCCATGGTGCCGACGTGGATGATGATCCCGGTGGAGGTGGCGATACAGTCGCCGGCGACGTTATACAGGGTGAAGCAGAGCTCCCCCTCCTGCTCGACGATCGGTGAGGCGGCGATCTTCTTGGCCACTTCGCGGGAGCTGACCAGGCCGGCGCGCAGCTTGGAGAAGATACGCTCGTAGGCGATCGGGTCGGACTCCTTCAGCTCCAGGTTTTCCAGCCCGTTGTAGTAGCCGCTCTCCTGCGTGCGTTGCAGGATCAGGTTACGGTGATCGTTCAGCGACAGCCCGCTTTGCAGCAGGCTACCGACGGCGCTGCCGTCGGCGATGTTGTTCATGATGGTCATGGGTTCAACCTTTGTCTGTTGTATTTGTTATCGACACGTTGCTATTGACGCGTTGTTATGAACGTAAGCCTCAGTTCTCGATCAGGTGGAACAGGCGGTTGGAGTCGAGGAAGGTCTCGAAACCCGGCGGTACGACGAAGGTCGTCGCATCGGACTCGATCACCGCCGGCCCCTTGACCTCGTTACCGGGCTTCAGCAGCTCCATCTTGTAGAGCTGGGCGTCGACCCAGGTCTTCTCGTAGTAGAACGGACGCGAACCGAGGTGCGCTTCGGGTGCGGGCTTGGGCCCGGCTTCCGGCTCTTCCGGGATGTTGGGTTTCTTGGTTTCCACCGAACCGCGCAGGATCGCGCCGGTGATACCGAAGCCCAGCTCCGGCGAACGGGCGGCACTGGCGTAGACGCGGGCATAGGTGTCGTCGAACGCCTGAACCAGGGCGGCCCAGTCGTCGGCGCTGGACAGCGAGGTCAGCGGCGAGTCGATCTCCAGGTCGTTCAACTGTCCCAGGTACTGCATGCGGTAGCCCGGGGTCAGCGTGACCTCCTCGTCCTTGAAGCCGTTGATGCGGAACTCCTCGAGCACTTTCTCGCGCAGTTCGTTCCAGGCGTTCTGCAGCGTGTTGATCGCCGCCGTCACCTGCTCGGTGGAGGACTCGTGGGTGATACCGATATCGACGCTCTTGTCGTAGCGGTACTCGAAGTCGGCAGTGGCGCAGCCGAACGCGGAGAAACCTGCCGCCCAGGCCGGGACGATGGTCTCCTTGAAGCCGAGCCCCTTGGTATAGCCGTAGGCATGTACCGGGCCGCCGCCACCGTAGGAGAAGCAGACGAAGTCGCGCGGGCTGTAGCCCTTGCCGGTGATCATCGCGCGCAGGTGCTGGCGCAGCGACAGGTCGAGCAGCTCGATCACGCCGGCCGCGGCATCTTCCACGGAGAGGCCGAGCGGATCGGCGATCTGGGTCTTTATCGACTGGCGGGCGCGCTCCACATCCAAGTTCAGGATGCCGCCGAGGAAGTTATCCGGGTTCAGGTAACCGAGGATGATGTGGCAGTCGGTGACCGACACCGTGTCCAGGCCGCCATCGGGCCAGCAGGTACCGACGCGGTAACCGGCACTGTCCGGACCCAGCTTGATCGA
>QKGH01000230.1 GCA_003250495.1 Marinobacterium sp. | reverse complement strand
GGGCACATGGATCTGCAGACTGCCGATATCGTCGAGTGGGCCGCCGCCCGCAACGCGCCGGGTGCGCTGCTGCGCGCCGACGGCCTGAGCAAGGGCTATGACGACGGTGCGCCGATCTTCCGCGACGTCAGTCTCAGCATCCAGGGCGGCAGCGTGGTGGCGATCATCGGTCCCAACGGGGCGGGCAAGAGCACGCTGCTGCGCTGCTGCGTGCGCCTGACCGAGCCCGACACCGGGGCGATCCACCTCGGCGAGCAGTGCCTGACCGAACTGTCGGCGCGGCAGTTGCGTCGCGCCCGCGCCGGGGTCGGTTTCGTGTTCCAGAAGCACCAGTTGGTGGGGCGCATGAGCGTGCTCAGCAATGTGCTGCACGGCGCCCTCGGGCGCCAGGGCGGCATCCGGCTGTGGAGCCAGGCACTGGCGCCGCAGCCGCTGCGTGAGCGGGCGCTGCACTGCCTGGCTCAGGTCGGGCTGGCGGAGCTCGGGTGGCGATCGCCCGTGCGCTGATGCAGCAGCCGGAGCTGATCTTCGCCGACGAGCCCACCGCCAGCCTCGATCCGCGGGCCGGGGTCGAGATCATGGAGCTGTTGCAGCGGCTCAGCCGCGACACCGGGGTCGGGGTGCTGCTGGTCTCCCATGACATGGAGCACACCCGCCGCTACAGCGACCGGATTCTCGGCCTGCGCGACCAGCGTCTGCAACTGGATGCGCGCAGCCGCGACTGTTCGATCGCCGAACTGAAAGCCTTTTTCTGATCCTCAACGCCTAGCCGTGCCGGGATGGCGTTGGCGGGGCCGCTATAGATGAGTGTTTTGCGATGAGTGTTTTTTATGAGTAGAGCAGCAAAGGATAGCGCTATCCGCCGCGAGCTTGGGGCGAGGCTGCCGCCGCGGCTGGAGCCGCCGGGCTGGTTGCCGAGCCTGCTGTTCGTGGCGTTTGTCGGCTTCTTCGCCTGGGCCCTGTACGGCTCGGAGTTTTCGCTGCGCAGCCTGGTGCAGGGGATACCCAATATGGGGGTGATCCTCGACGAGATGCTGCCGCCGGATAGCGGACGGTTGCTGCCGATGGCCGAGTCGGTGTTCGTGACCCTGCAGATGGCCTTGGTCGGCGCGGTCTTCGGCATCCTGCTGAGCCTGCCGGTGGCGTTCTTGGCGGCGCGTAACACGACGCCGCATCCGCTGGTGTGCAAGCTGGTACGTGCCGTCATCAGCCTGGTGCGAACCATCCCCGACCTGGCTTGGGCACTGTTCTTCGTCGCTTCGGTGGGGCTCGGTCCGTTCGCCGGCGTGCTGACGCTGATCGTCGATACCCTGGGATTCTGCGGACGCTTTTTTGCCGAGGCGATCGAGGAGGCGGACCCGCAGCCCAACGAGGCGTTGCAGGCGATCGGCGTCGGCGCCGTGGACCGCTGGGCGGTGGCGATCCTGCCGGCCGCGGCCCCGGGGATGATCAACTCCAGCCTCTACTCGCTGGAGAAGGCGGTGCGCTCCTCCGTGGTGCTGGGGCTGGTCGGTGCCGGCGGCATCGGCGCCGAACTGGCCGTGTCGATGGAGATGTTCCGCTACGACCAGGCCGCCACGATCATCCTGCTG
>QKGH01000380.1 GCA_003250495.1 Marinobacterium sp. | reverse complement strand
TTTACGAGCACCGTTTTGGAAATGGTGCAAATCGAAGTTCTTCAACTCGCTGGAGAGATAACCATGAAGAAACAATTCGCAAAACAGCAGGGCTTTACCCTGATCGAATTGATGATCGTCGTAGCGATCATCGGTATCCTGGCTGCAATCGCACTGCCGGCTTATCAGACTTATGTAAACAAGGCCAAGTTTTCTGAAGTTGTCAATGCCACTCAGGGTGTCAAAACATCCATAGAGATTTGTGGTCAGACTAAAGGTGACATGACTGAATGTGATGAGGCCAACGATGATGGCGTTGATGCAGCAGTAACTGGTGCAGTCGGTGGTATCTACATTGATACGATTGACACAACGACTACGGCGGCTACAACAACAACCATTAGTATTCTGGCTACAGCAGTAAACGCTGAAGGTCTGACAGCAGAAACCTATCAGCTCGATGGTACTTTGACCAATGGGCAAGTAACTTGGGCAGTAAACGCAGGTTCAACTTGTCTTGCAGCTGGCTATTGCAACGACTAAGGAAAAAAAAACTAAAAGGGGACAGACCCCTTTTACGAGAAGAAGGATCGCTTAAAAATAAAAGGGGACAGACCCCTTTTTCGGGACAGACCCCTTTTTCGAGAAGAAGGATCGCTGAGGCGGTCAGGCGGTCCTTTTTTCTTTTCAGTTTTTCGATGGTCGCCCGCGTTTGAAATCCATTCGTCGCCCCGTGGCGGCTTCAATTTGCTCTCGGAAGCGATCGTTGCCAAAGGCAAGCCCTTTGTTGGTTGCAGTCCTGAGTTGGTCGACCAATCCGGGGTCCAGCGAAAAGCGAAACAGCTCCCGATAGCACTCCCGCCGTTTTTCCGCATCGGCACTCAAAGCAAGGTAGTTGGGATGCGGGGTGATCAGCTGGCCCAACCCATGCTGGGCGTTGAATCGGTAGCTGGACCACCGATATTCCGCCGGATGTTCGACCATGCCCGCACGTACTGGATTCAGTTCGATATAGCGGTAACAGGCAAGCAGATAGTTGTCGCTGGCAATCAGGGATGACTTAAATCGTCCCTCCCAGAGCGTTCCCGTACGCCGGTAAAGGCGGTTTACGCGTTGTACATAGCGTTGTCCAAGTTGTTTCATCAATTCGGAAACCGACTCGGCTTTTTGTGCCGTCAGCAGTAGATGGGTGTGATTGGTCATCAGGCAATAGGCGTGTAGATGAACATCCAATGCCCGACACTGTTCGCCCAGGGTTTCCAGATAGAAGGCGTAATCGTCGTCGGCAAAAAAACAGACGCTGCGGTTGTTGCCGCGTTGTATCAGATGCAGTGGGATACCATCCAATAGCAGCCGGGCTTTTCTGGGCATGGTTGTAGTCCGTTACGTCGATGTTGGCGTTTACTTCTTACGATAGCTGATTGGGCACCGGAAGGCCGGATGGGTAATGACTGGGGCGTCTGGAGGGGCGGCCTGGTGCGTAGCGCTAAAGTCGCCTTGCCCCTGTAGACATTGCGCGGCACACTGCGGCGACAATAACCAGTAGCTGCACGGGCAAGGGCAAGCGATGATAAGCAAACGGCTGACGATTCTGATCCTGATCGCACTGAGCGTTGGGGTGACCTGGTATATCGAGTCGAACCGGCCGGAGGTGCCGCAGGCAACCCGGGCCCAGGTCGAAGCGGAGTTGGCCCAGAATCCGACCTTTCCGGCCCGACCGGTATGGTGGGACAAGGGGTATCGCCTGGGTGTGGGCGTGATCCCCGATGGCAGTAACCGCGACGCGGACGCGCAGGGCGTGTGCGAGCTGCTGCGTAAGCATGGCATCCACGAGGCGCAGGTCGAGGTCTATGACGTGCTGCAGATACAGAATGACGATGAATGGGTGCAGATCGGCGGTGCGCGCTGCGACTGAGCGCTGTCTGTAGGGCCTGGTCCTCCATTTACGGCTAGGCCCAACGGCGTTTACTGGCATCCTCTATACGAAATCCCGCTGGCTTCGAGGCGAGCATTTCCGGCGTTGACGGGCAGACCAATATTCTGTCCAGTTGTGGCGAATCCTGACGCTGGATCTATAGTGTGTATGTCGATCCGGAGGGATCGATCGCGTTTCCCGATCGGGAGCCGCTGCAGGGCCTGATCGGGAAAATATGGCTCACTAAAAATAAAAAGGATTTTGCCATGCGTAAACTAATCACGGCACTCATCCTGAGTGCATCGCTTCTCTCTCCCTTTGTTTATGCCGCTCCGGTGGATATCAACAGCGCCAGTGCCGAGCAGATCGCCGCTGCGCTGAAGGGGGTAGGTCCCGCTAAGGCCAAGGCTATTGTTGATTATCGCGAGCAGTTTGGACCCTTTACCAGTGTCGAACAGCTCGCAGAGGTCAAAGGTATAGGGTTGGCGACGGTAGAAAAAAATCGAGACCAGATCCTGTTGGAGGGCGGGGCGGCGAGCGAGCAGTGATGCCCCAGGTGCGCTGCCGGGCGCCGACAGCGCACTCCTTTCCCCGCTACAGGACGAACCCCGCTACAGGACGAACGCCAGCGTGAGCGGAATGATGGCCAGGCTTGCCATGTTGGCGATCAGCACGATCGAGGCGACCTGGTGCGGCTCCTGGTTGTAACGTTCCGATACCATGTAGTTCAGTACGGCCGGGGGCAGGGCGCCGAACAGGATCAGGAATGCGCCCTGGGTCGGATCCAGCTCCAGCACGGCGGTCAGCGGTATCGCAATCGCCAGGCCGCTGGCCGGCGCCAGTAGCGCTCCCCAGAGTCCCAGTTTCCAATTGCTGAAATCGATGCTGGTCATGCGCACCCCGAGCGCGAACAGCATCAGCGGAATGGCGATCTTGCCGAGCATATCGATCGGGGTGTGGATCACCTCCGGTAGCGGCAACTCGAACAGGCTCCAGATCAGTCCCAGTGCGGTGGCCAGGATCATCGGATTACGCAGCAGCGCCAGCGGATGGGTGCGATGGTCCATGATGTAGGCGCCGACGGTGAAGTGCAGCAGGTTCTCCACCAGGAACAGGATGACAGCGGCGGGCAGCGCCTGTTCGCCGAAGGCGAGGACGATCAGCGGGATCCCCAGGTTGCCGCTGTTGTTGAACATCATCGGCGGTATGAAGGTTTTCGGATGCACTTTCAGCAACCCGCATAGCGGCCATACCAGCAGTCCCGAACCCAGTACGATGAGCACGGCGCCCAGCGCCAGATCGAGATGGGCGGCCAGGTTGAAGCTCTTGGCCGACATGACGGAAAAGATCAGTGCGGGGCAGAACAGGTCCATGTTGATGCGGTTGGCGACCGACATGTCGGTATGGGTACGCCGGGCATAGATATAGCCCAGGCCGACAATCGCGACGAGCGGAACGACGGTTTGAAAGATCCGTTCCAGAAGCTGGAGTAGGGTGGTATCCATGAGACGTCCTTGGACTGGTAATCGCCCGAGGGCGATTACCAGCGGACGCTTTGATCAGAGATATTTTTTGCCGGTCGGCACGACAAGGACAGGGATCTTAGCGTGACGTACCACCTGATGGGTAGTCTGGCTGTGGTGGCCGAAGGTGTTTTCGGCGCCGACGACGATCAGGTCGGCAGCGAAGTGCTCGGCCTGGGCGCAGATCGTCTCCGCATGCTGGCCCTCAGCCACCACCGGTTCGATCTCGAAGTCGAAATCGCGACCGATCGCCTGCAGCTCCTCATCCCGGTAGCGCTCGAGGCGTTGTTTCATCTGTTCCATGATGCGCTCGATCCCTTCGTCATGCATGGTGCGGATCATGTCGGAGGGCAGGTAACTCTGGATCAGGGCGCGTCCCATTTCGCCGATGGGTTCCACCACATGCAGCATGATGACGCGGGCCTGCAGGTTGTGGGCCAGTTGTACCGCATGGCGGAATACCGGGCGGGTATGTTGGCCCAGCGAAGAGGCGTAGAGAATCGTTTTTATTTCGGGCAGTGCCATTATTGCTCTCCTTTAATACGCGGATGGTCGGTTGACCTTGGATGGCCATCCCGGAGGTTACTTCATTTCAACACCGTTTTTCCCCTGCCGCGAGCAGCGCTCGAGCAGGTAGAGTATCGAGCGATACTCCAGATCGCTGTGATGGCTCAGGCCGATCTCACAGCTCCTGCTGGTGGAGTATCCCCCACTGCAGTCGTGCACCTGCTCCTTCAGGGTTCGCAGCGCGCTGGCATTCAACTCCGGAGTGCTGAACCCCTTGTCGCCGGCGAAGCCGCAGCAGCCGATCTGTTCCGGAACCACTACCCGGCGCGCGCAACGGCTGGCGATCCGCTTCAGTCGCTCGGCGTGGCCCAGCCGTGTGGCACTGCAGGTGATGTGCAGCGCCACGGACTCATCGACCGGCGTCAGCGCTAACGCATCGATGACATAGCGGTCGATGAATTCGATACTGTCATGCAACTGGAGCGCCGGATCCAGTTTTTCCTGCAGCCTCAGACTGCAGGGACTGGTATCAGAATAGATCGGAATCCTGCCCTGTTCCGTGATACGTAGCAACGCTTTATTGAGCTCGGCGGCTTTCCGGTCGGCGGCGTCGAACTGTCCCTTGGACTGGAACGGCAGGCCGCAACAGAGACCGTCGACCGCGTCGGGGTAGATGACCTGAAACCCGGCGCGGCGCAGCAGCGTCTCGGTGACTTCGACGAGCGAGCGGGGATCTTGGGCGCCACGGGAGGGCCCCAGCACCCGGCTGGCGCAACTGGGCAGATAGACCACCGCTCTCTGTCCAGCGGCGATGCTGTCCCGTTGATGAGGTAGGCGGCGGGCCGCTGTCGGCATCGCCGCTGTCCACAAGGGGAGGCGTTGGCCTGACAGCTTACGTGCCCCGGCGCTCAGTCTGCCCATGACGCGGCTGCCGAGCAGGGCGTGGGCCAGATCGGCCGTTTTCAGCAGCACCGAGACGGCGCGGGTGAGCGTGGCGTAATGTTGCGCGAGCCAGTTCGCCGTGCCGGCCCGGCCGCTACCGTGTTCGTGACGTAGCTGCCGGGTCAATTCGCCGGTGTTGATACCGACCGGACAACTG
>QKGH01000379.1 GCA_003250495.1 Marinobacterium sp. | reverse complement strand
TCCTTGCTCCACTGCGGCCAGCGCGCCTTGACCCCGAACGCCACGTTCTGCAGCGCGGTCAGCCAGGGCAGCAGGCTGTAGTTCTGGAACACCACGCCGCGCTCCAGGCTCGGCCCGGCAACCTCCTTGCCATCCATGATCACGCTGCCGCGGGTCGGGGTGTCGAGCCCGGCCAGCACGTTGAGGATGGTGGACTTGCCACAGCCGGAGTGGCCGATGATGCAGACGAACTCGCCCTTGTCGATGCCGATGTTGACGTCGTCGAACACCACCGTTTCACCGGATTTGGAGGGGTAGGCCTTGGCCAGACCTTCGATACTGAGAAAATGGTTGGACATGGTTTACTCCTCGTACTTCACCAGTTTCGCCAGCGACCCCAGGATCAGGTCCAGCGCCATACCGACCACCCCGATCATCAGGATCGAGAAGATCACACTGTTCAGGTCGAGGTTGTTCCACTCGTTCCAGACGTAGTACCCGATGCCGGTACCGCCGACCAGCATCTCGGCGGCGACGATCACCAGCCAGGCGATGCCGATGGAGATGCGCATGCCGGTCAGGATGGTCGGCGCCGCCGCGGGCAGGATCACCAGGAACGCGGTCTTCAGCGCGCCCAGTTCATGGGTCTGCGCCACCCGGACCCAGTCCTTGCGCACGTTGGCGACGCCGAACGCGGTGTTGATCAACATCGGCCAGATCGAGCAGATGAAGATCACGAAGATCGCCGAACGCTCGGAGTCCTTGATCACGAACAGCGCCAGCGGCATCCAGGCCAGCGGCGAGATCGGCCGCAGCACCTGGATGAACGGGTTCAGCGCCTTGTGCATCAGCGGCGACATGCCGATGATGAAGCCGAGCGGGATCGCGATCAGCGCGGCGGCGAAGAAGCCGGTCAGCACGCGGTACAGCGAGTAGGCGAGCTGGATGCCGATCCCCTTGTCGTTGGGGCCGGCGTCGTAGAACGGATCGCTCAGCTCCTCGGCCGCGCGTTCGAGGACCTGGGAGGGCGGGGGAACCCGCGCCTCCTGGTCGGCCCCGCCCATCAGCAACTCATACTCGGTGAGGCCGGCGCTGGCGGCGGGAGGCTGGTTCAGCGCCTCCCAGATCCCCAGCCCCACCAGCAGCAGGATGAGCGAGACCAGGGCGGCTTTCACATTCAGTGACGCCATTCCTTAACCTCTCTTGATCGCGAAGCTGTTGATGTACTCCTCGGGCTTGGTGTAATCGAACTCCTTACCCATGATGGTGTAGTTCTGGTAGGTGCTGGACGGCGGCTGGTAGCCCAGCTCTTTCATCACCTTGCCGGTTTCGGCCGCCACGTAGACCTGCTCGGCGATGCCGCGGTAGTCGATCTCGCCATTGATGTAGCCCCAACGCTTCATCTGGGTCAGGATCCACACCGCCATCGAGTGCCAGGGGAAGGGGTCGAAGTCGATACGGTCCGGTACGTCGTGTACCTTCGCTTCGAGGCCGTCCACATAGCGTCCGGTCAGCACCTGCTTGACCACGATCTCCGGCTGGTTCAGGTAGTTCTTCGGCGCGATCGCCTTGGCGATCTCGTCGCGGTTCTCCGCCTTGGAGGAGTAGTGGGTGGCGTCGACGATCGCCTTGAACAGCGCCGCGTAGGTGTTGGGCATCTCGGTGGCGAATTTCTGGCTGCAGGCGAAGGCGCAGCACGGGTGGCCCTCCCAGATATCCTTGGTCAGCATGTGGATGAAGCCGACCTTCTCGTACACCGCGCGCTGGTTGAACGGGTCCGGCGACAGGTAGCCGTCCAGGTTGCCGGCGCGCAGGTTGGCGACCATCTCCGGCGGCGGCACGACGCGGATCTGGATATCCTGGTCGGGGTCGATGCCGTGCTCGGCGACGTAGTAGCGCAGCAGGAAGTTGTGCATGGAGTACTCGAACGGCACGCCGAACTTGAACCCCTTCCACTGCTTCGGATCGCGTTTGTCCTTGTGCTTGTTGTGCAGCACGATCGCCTGACCGTTGATGTTCTCCACCGCCGGCATGATGTACGGAGTGGCGGTGGAACCGGCGCCGAGGCTCATCGCCAGCGGCATCGGCGTCAGCATGTGGGAGGCGTCATACTCGCCGTTCAGCGACTTGTCGCGGGCTACCGCCCAGCCGGCGGTCTTGATCACATCGACGTCGAGACCGTACTTGGCGTAGAACCCCATCGGCTGCGCCATGATGATCGGCGTGGCGCAGGTGATCGGCACGAAACCGACCTTCAGCTTGCTCTTCTCCAGCGGCCCCATCGACTCCTTGACCGCGGCCTTGACCTTGTCCAGCGGAATTACGCTGCCCAGCACCGCAGCGAGCGTGCCGCCGCCGACCATGCGGATGAAGTCGCGGCGGCTGGCGTCGTGGTGACCGAACACGCCGCGCACGATGGCGCTCTCGATCACCCGGTCCATCATATCTTCGCTGGAGTCGAAGCTCGGGCCGGCGGCCTGGGCCGCTGTGCTGTGGCTATGACCCTGCTCCGCCTGCTTCTCCAGCAGGACCTGGCGGTCGCGGTCGGACAGCCCCTGGGCGGAGCTGGCTTCCGCCTTGCACAGTTCGCAGGAGCAGCCCTGGGTATGGGTGAGGCTGTTGGAGGCATCGAATGGGTTCGCCAAGCTCTTCATCGTCATGAATGTCCTTCCTGTAGCGCTGAGTGGGTGGTGAATCTAGTGGTGGATCTAAAAAGTGCGGCTGCCAGCACCTGGTGCAGGGCGTTTTGCGCGGTCCCGGTAGCAGCCAGTCTGTTACCGCATAGGGCAAAAGCAGTGCCAGTTGAGAAGAAGGTTTTCAGCTGATTGATTGTTAAGGTGTTTCTTATATAAAACGGATTGAATGTCGGTAACGAGATTTCGTAATTAACGATTTATCGTTACCTGAAATAACGATTATTCGTAATTTGGCGCGAATCTTGTTTCCTTTTTCGGACAGGGCATAAGGCGGAGATCCGCGGGAGCTGCTGATGTTCGATCGTTACTTCAATTATGCGGCGACGGCGCAACTGGTGATCGATCCGGTCGAGGATCGTATCGTCTGTGCCAACCAGGAGGCGTGCCGCCTGCTGCAGCGCGATGCGCTGCAGATCGGCGAGTTGCGGGTCAGTCAGCTGTTTTCGGCCAGCTTTCCCGATCTGGTCACTTTCACCCAGGAGTTGCAGGACAAGGGGCGGGGCTGGAGCGACCAGTTGCTGCTCAGCGTGCCGGCCGGTCCGCTGCGGGTGGAGACCGCCGGGCGCAGTGCCGAGGCCGGGGAGGAGCATTACCTGCACCTTAGCTTGCAGCCCGCGGCGGAGCTGCAGGCGCTGCGCGATCGCTCCGATGCGCGCCGTCACCACAGCCACGGTATCGGCCATTGGAACCGGGTGGCGCGGGTGTTCCAGGAGTTCGAGCGGGAGAACCAGTTGCTGCTCGACGCCGCCGGGGAGGGGATCTATGGCGTCGATATCAACGGCATGACCACCTTCGTCAATCCGGCGGCGCAGAAGATCCTGGGTTACAGCGCCGAGGAGCTGGCCGGGCGCAACATGCACCACATGGTGCATCACTCCCATGCCGACGGTACCCACTTCAAGGCGATCGACTGTCCCATCTTCGCCGCGTTCCACGATGGCAAGGTGCACACCGAAGAGGACGACGTGTTCTGGAACCGGGATGGCAAGCCGATCGATATCGAATACACCAGCACGCCGATCCGCGATAACGGCTTTATCGTCGGTGCCGTGGTGATGTTCCGCGACGTGTCGCAGAAGAAGGCGGACCGGCGCCGGCTGCTCGAGGCGCTGGCGGAGGTGGAGTCGCTGAAGAACCGGCTCGAGCTGGAGAACGCCTACCTGCAGGAGGAGATCAACTCCGGTTTCAACCATCACCAGATCATCGGCAAGAGTGCGGCGATCCAGAACACCATCCGCCAGATCCAGCTGGTGGCGCCGACCGACTCGACGGTGCTGATCCACGGCGAGTCGGGGACCGGCAAGGAGCTGATCGCACGGGCGATCCACGAGTTGAGCGACCGCTCCGGACGCTCGCTGATCCGGGTCAACTGCGCGGCGATTCCGCAGGAGCTGTTCGAGAGCGAGTTCTTCGGTCACGCCAAGGGCGCGTTTACCGGCGCGATCCAGGATCGGCCCGGACGTTTCGAACTGGCCGACGGCGGCACCCTGTTCCTCGACGAGGTCGGCGAGATCCCGCTGCTGCTGCGGGTGCTGCAGGAGCAGCAGTTCGAGCGGGTCGGTGAGGCGGTGACGCGGCAGGTGGATGTGCGCATCATCACCGCCACCAACCGCAACCTGCAGCAACGGGTGGCGGAGGGGCGCTTCCGCGAGGATCTCTATTTCCGCCTCAACGTGTTCCCGATCGAGTCGGTGCCGTTGCGCCGGCGCAAGCAGGATATCCCACTGCTGGCGCTGCACTTCCTGCAGCGCGCCGAGCAGCGCACCAACAAGAGCGGGCTGAAGATCTCGAACGCCGCGCTGCAGGCGCTGCAGCAGTACGACTGGCCGGGCAATATCCGCGAGCTGGAGAACGTGATCGAGCGCCAGGTGATCCTGGCCAAGGACAACATCCTACGCTTCGCGGCGCTGGCGGAGACAGGCGGCGAAGTGCAGGAGCCGGTGGCGGTCGAGCCCGATGCGGTGCTGCCGCAACCGGTACTGGTCCGCCAGCAACGCGACAACCTGGTGCGGGCGCTGACCCAGAGCCGGGGCAAGGTGTCCGGTGCCGACGGCGCCGCCGCGCTGCTCGGGCTCAAGCCCACCACATTGGCCTCGCGGCTGAAAAAGCTCGGGATCGATCCGCGCGCCTTCCGTGGCGGGCACCCGCGCCTGGGCAGTGAGCGCCGCGAGCCGCCCGTCGGAGCAGGAGCGGCGGTCAGTGAGAAGCCGTTGGTGGGAGGCGGCCGGTGAGAGGTGGTCGGTGAAACAGGGGCGGGCTGAACTAACTGTTCTATCTTGAAGTCACTGCAAGACCGGCAAGCGGCCGGCAGGGTGTCATCCACTTAGCGAAGGAGAGAGGCGATGTGCGATATACAGGGGTGTGGTCATCGGCAGTCCGATAAGCCGTTACCGACGGCGACGCTGGAGCAGCGGCGCGCCTTTCTGAAGGGGCTGGCGGCCCTGCCGCTGGCGGTGGTGCTGGCCGACCCGCTGTTGGCCCGGGCCGCCGGCGAGCGCACCGAGGAGGTCACGCTGGCGCTGCCGGATGGCACCAGCGCGAAGGCGCACCTGGCGCTGCCGAAGGCGGAGGTTGGCAAGGCACCGGCGGTGCTGCTGATCCATGAGTGGTGGGGGTTGAATGACCAGATCAAGGCGGTGGCGGCCGAATTGGCGGAGCAGGGATTCATCGCCCTGGCGGTGGATCTGTACGGAAGCAAACCGGCGACGACGCGCGACGAGGCGATGGCGCTGATGAAAGCGCTGAATCCGCAGCAGGCGACCGCGGCGCTGGTCGGTTGGGTACAGTGGCTGCGGCAACATCCGGCCGCGAACGGCAGGGTGGGAACGCTGGGCTGGTGCTTCGGCGGCGGCTGGTCGTTGAACGCCTCGCTGGC
Organism: Marinobacterium sp.; assembly: GCA_003250495.1. Taxonomy (GTDB): domain Bacteria; phylum Pseudomonadota; class Gammaproteobacteria; order Pseudomonadales; family Balneatricaceae; genus Marinobacterium_D. The sequence continues at coordinate 3,026 of QKGH01000379.1, read as the reverse complement.
GACCAGGGTCGACGCCACGGTGATCTACTACGGCAATGTAACGAAGAGCGCGGAGGAGTTGGCGACACTGCAGAGTCCGGTGCTGGGCCATTTCGGTACGCTGGACAAGAACATCGACGCGGAGATGGTCGGCGGCTTCGAGAAGTCGATGGCGGCCGCGGGCAAGTCCGATCTGACCGTGCACTGGTACGTGGCCGATCACGCCTTCGCCAACCCGAGCGGTGCCCGTTACGACGAGGAGGATGCGGCGCTGGCCTGGGCCCGTACGCTGACGTTCCTGACCAAATACCTGAGCTGACAGCGGGGCTGCCGGAGTGCCGTGTAATGGGCGGCGGCAGGGAACCTGTGGGCCCAGGTTCAGTCTGTTAGAAAGACATAGTCGAGCAAACTCTGGAGTCGATGGTGTTCATGCGTATTGCTCTGGCCCTGCTGGCCTGCCTGCTGACGCTGCTGGCGTTCCAGGCGCTGGCGAAACCGGCCCCCTGGTATCTGTGGGAAAGTCGAATCGACGGTCAGCGTATCTGTCTGCAGTATCCGCCGGGGGACGGTTGGCGCCAGATCGGCGGGCCGTTCAGCGATATCCGCTGTAGCCGTCCGCAACGCTGAGCCGGCGGGGGCCTTCCGGCACCCGCCAGCGCCGCTTCATACACTCAGATCGACCAGGTTGCCGCTGCTGGAGGCGGCGTTGGTCTGCAACAGGTTTTTCAACTGTTCGAAGTCGATGCTGCCATCGCTATTGAAGATGCCCGCGACCGCCTCCTCGCCGTAGGCATCCGTCAACACGCTCTGCAGCTGGACCCGATCGACCATCCCCTGGGGCGGCGGAGGTGGCGGGGGCAACATGCCGGTCCGGGAGCTGTCGGTGTTGGTGGGCGCGTAGCGGCTCAACAGTGCGGTCAGCACGCTGACGTCGAGCGTACCGTCGTCGGCCAGAATGCTGGAGGCATCGGTGCCAAAACGCTGCTCGAGTTGCGACTGCAGCTCCGTTGCGGTGAGCAATCCCGCGGCGACTGCAGTGGCCAGTTGCTGCGCTTCCTCCTCCGGTGTGGGCGGCGTTTTCTGTATCTGTAGCGCGATATTCGTTGCGAAACTGCTGTTCAGGCTGCCGACGTTCATGTTTCCCTCCGTTGTTTGATCGCTGACGTAAAGGGAAAGCAACCGCTGTACCGGGGTGGCGTCTATTACCCTGTTGTTAACCCCGCTTAAGAAAACTTTGCGCAACGTTAACTGGGTGTTAACGCTTTGCCGCCGCTGGTGGTGGTGAGCTCGCCGTAAACCTCGTCCCGTCGCGGTGAGGGCGGCGGATAATCGGCAAGGGGTTGCCGTTTTGCTCCCGAGGGGGCGCTTGCTGCCGCTGGTTACAGTACCGACCAGAAGGCGCGGATCAGCGGGCTGCGCAGTTTCTTTTCCAGGGCAAACAGTCCCACCTGGTAGGGTTTCAGCTCCGGCTCGATCGGCAGTATCTGGACCCGCCCGGCCAGCGGGCTGTTGTCGAGCACGATGCGCGGTACCACACCGATACCGAAGCCGAGACTGACCATGCTGACGATCGCCTCGTTGCCGGCCACCTGGGCGTAGATCAGAGGCTTGATCCCCTGTTCGCTGAACCACTGATCCACGCGTCGGCGGGCGACGCCGCTCTCCGACAGGATTAATGGAATCTGCTGCCACTGCTGGCGTTTGAACGGTAGCTGGGTGGGGATCTGCCCGCCATGTTCGAGCGGTGCGATAAAGACCAGCGGGGTCACGCCGACCGGGCGGAACACCAGCCCCTTGGGCAGGGCGTCGGGACAGGCAGCGATGGAGATCTCCTCGGTGCCGGCCAGGACATGGCCGATGGCGTGCTCCGGATCGCCGGTGTGCAGCTTGATCTCGACACCGGGATAGTGACGGCGAAACTCGCGTAGCACGTTGTAGATGAAACTGTAGCTGGCGGTCACCGAACAGTAGACGCTGATCTCGCCGTGTAGCTCGGCGGCGTCTTCGAGCAGCGAGCTGCGGATCAGGTCCCACTGGGTCAGCGTTTCGCGCGCATACTGTTGAAACCGCTGGCCGGCCGCGGTCAGCGTCACGCTGCGGTTGTCGCGATCGAACAGCGCGACGCCGACCTCCTCCTCGAGCTGCTTGATGGCGCGGCTCAGGGTCGACGGGCTGACGTGGCAGGCTTCGCTGGCGCGGCCGAAATGCAGGGTGTCGGCTAGACTCAGGAACAGCTGTAAGGCTTTGCTATCCATAATGTTTCATATATTGGCATACTGCATTGCAAATATATCATTTTACGCAATGTAAACTATCCCCTAAGGTGGCGGCATCGTATTCAGGGGGCATGCGCCCGACGGTACGCCACCAATTCCACCCATTTCATGCGGAGACAGCTCATGCAGGTCTACTACGATAAGGATTGCGATCTTTCGATCATCCAGGGCAAGAAAGTATCGATCATCGGTTACGGCTCCCAGGGCCACGCGCACGCGTGCAACCTGAAGGATACCGGTGTCGACGTTACCGTCGGTCTGCGTCCGGGCTCCTCCTCCATCGCCAAGGCTGAAGCCCATGGCCTGAAAGTGGCTGACGTGCCGACCGCCGTCGCTTCCGCCGACCTGATCATGATCCTGACCCCGGACGAGTTCCAGGGCAAACTGTACAAAGAAGAGATCGAGCCGAACATCAAGCAGGGCGCAACCCTGGCGTTCGCTCACGGTTTCTCCATCCACTACAACCAGGTTGTGCCGCGCAAGGACCTGGACGTCATCATGATCGCACCGAAGGCTCCGGGTCACACCGTGCGCTCCGAGTTCGTCAAGGGCGGCGGTATCCCCGACCTGATCGCGGTATTCCAGGACGCTTCCGGTAACGCCAAGAACGTTGCCCTGTCCTACGCTTCCGGCGTCGGTGGCGGCCGTACCGGCATCATCGAAACCACCTTCAAGGACGAGACCGAAACCGACCTGTTCGGTGAGCAGGCCGTACTGTGCGGTGGCTGCGTCGAGCTGGTAAAAGCTGGTTTCGAAACCCTGGTTGAAGCC
>QKGH01000383.1 GCA_003250495.1 Marinobacterium sp. | reverse complement strand
CTATCCGCGGCGTGCCCGCGAGCGCGGCCTGTCGGGCGAGGTGCAGTTCCGCGTTCGCGTCGACCAGAGCGGCGAGATGGTCGCCTTTCACTGGCTCGACGGTAATCGCATTTTCCACCAGGCCACGCTGCAGGCGGTGCGCCGCGCGCTGCCCTACCCGCCCGACCCCGGTCTGGCGCCGGTGGATGTACAGATTCGCATGATCTATTCGCTTCAGGACAGGATGTAATGATGAACAGAAAGAAGACCCTGTGGGCCGCCATCGCGCTGGCCATGCTGCCGAGCGCGCCGACCCAGGCCGAGGAATCGGTGATCCGCGTCTACTCCTCCACCATTGAGGACCGCTTCGGCGAAGACACCACCCAGCCCAGCTCCACGGTATCGCTGACCCGTGAGGAGATCGAACAGCAGCACGTGCAGAACCTGCAACAAGTGCTGCAGTCGATCCCGGGGATCACCACCGACCTGTCCGGCGGCGACGATGTGAAGATCAAGTTCCGCGGCATCGAGAACCAACGCTACATGGGCGAACCGCCCGGCGTCGTCATCGTCATCGACGGCGTGCCGGTGTTCGAGCGCACCGGCAAGGTCAATATCGACCTCGACAATATCGAGTCGATCGACGTGATCAAGGGCGGCGCCTCCTACCTGTTCGGCGAGGACGCCCTGGCCGGCGCCGTCATCATCAAGACCAAGCGCGGCCAACCGCAGGAGGGGGTATCGCTGGAGCACGAGCGCGGCAGCTTCGGCTACCAGCGCTCGGTACTGCGTGCCGGCGGCGGCAACGAGGACCTGACCGGCCATATCCAGTACTCCGACCGCGATGCCGACGGCTTCTACTACCTGGGCGACCACTGGGCACGCACCTGGTCCGGTAACCTGGCCTGGTATCCCACCGCTACCAGCGACCTGCGCTTCGGCTTCGAGCAGGCGGAGCGTTACCGCGACCGCAACGGCTCCGTCAAGGGCGCGACCCAGGCCGACGAAGACCCGGAGGGGTATACCGCGGCGCGCGACTACACGCGTAATTTCAACATCGAGCTGTCACGCCTGAACCTTAGCTACGCCACCGAACTGAGCGACAACCTGGCGCTGAACAGCCTGATCTACCAGTACACCGACGATACCGACTTCTGGTCGGCGCCGATGAGTTACGACGGCGATGGCCAGCGCACCACCGATCCGGACGACTACAAGTACGTCACCGATTACAGCCAGACCCAGCGCGGCGTCAAATTCGAGCTGAACCACTACGGCGACCGCCTCGGCACGCTGCTGGGGCTGGACCTGCGCCGCGACGAAACCAGCAGCGAGGTCAGCGCACTGCGCGACTTCAAGACCTATACCCGCGGCCCCAGCACGCTGGCCGGCACTCAGCTCAGCGACGACGAGGGCTGGACCGACACCAACGCGCTGTTCACCGAGCTCAAATATCAGCTCACGCCGGCGATGACGCTGACCGGTAACGCGCGCTACGACCATATCGAACTGCGCTACAAGGACCTGCAGAGCGATTACCGCGCCGACAAGGCGTTCGATGTCGCCTCCTGGCGCCTCGGGCTGACCCGCGAGCTGGCCCTCGGCACCACGCTGTTCGCCAACGCCTCCACCGGTTTTCGTACCCCGACCCTGTCCCAGCTCTACCGCACCGACCTCAGCGGCGATAGCGCCGTGGCCAACAACCCGGACCTGGAGCCGGAACGCTCGCTGACCTACGAGCTGGGGATGCGCCACCGCTTCATGCTGGGCGGCTGGAAGAGTGCCGTGAACGCGTCGGTGTTCCAGATCAACCGCAAGGATTTCATCCTCGATACCAGTGGCCAGTACAGCCCGAGCAGCTCCAGCTACGACGCCAGCGGCGAAGCGGCGATCTACGACAACGTCGGCGGCGTGCGCAGCCGCGGCCTGGAACTGCAGCTGACCACCGAGCCGCATCGCAATTTCGCCTTCGACCTCTCCTACACCTGGCTGCGCTCGGTGTTCACCCGCTACGACGACTTCTACCAGACCCTGGGCAACCCCTACGGCCGCTACGGCTACGTCGACCCCGACAGCTTCAGCGACCCGGCCAACAGCTACACCCTGGTGCACTACGACAACAGCGGCAACGAAGTGCCGCGGGTCTCGCCGCACCAGATCAACGCCCGTATGCACTGGTTCGGCATCCCCAACCTGAAGCTGACCACCGAGCTGGATTACCGCTCCAGCGCCTGGGCCGACGAGATCAACCAGGAGCGCTGGGATGGGCGCACGCTGGTCAACCTGAACGCCGAATACAACCTGCGGGTCGGCAGTACCGAGCGCGACAACCTGAAGCTGTTCCTGCGCATCGACAACCTGTTCGACCGCAAATACTGGGTGATCGCCCGCGGCGTCAACGACAGCAACGGCAGCCCGGCCACCGGGTTCGAATATGACGGGGTTTACGACGAAGAGGATCTCTCCATCGTGCCCTCCAGCGGCCGCGCCTGGCAGGCCGGCATCCGCTACAACTTCTGAGGAGAACCCAGATGCTGCCCAGACTGCTGCTGGCCCTGCTACTGTTCTGTAGCGTCGGTGCCACCGCGCAAGCCGCCCAGGTGGTACTGCTGACCACCGACTTCGTGCTCGGCAAAAAACTGGACCGGATCGCCGAGGCCGGCGCCCGCGAGGGAGTGGAGTTGCGCTGGTACGACGTCGGTCGCGCGCCCTCCGAAATCCTGCAGCAGGCGCTGAGCGACGCCCGCCTGGTGATCGTCGATGCGCCGCGGGAGGAGGATATCGCCGCGGTGGAGAGCCGTGCCGGCGAGCTATGGCGCCGCGCGGCCACGCCGGTGGTCCATATCAACCGCTTCAGCCGCATGAACAAGCTGCGTGTGGAACGGCTGGAACCGGCCGTCGGCGAGCGCCTGTACGCCTACTACATGGGCGGCCGTGAGCAGAACCGCACCTACCTGGCCCGTTACCTGGCGCTCTGGCTCAACGCCGGCGATACCCGCCAGGTGCCCGACGCCGAACCGATGCCGGACGGTGCGATCTACCATCCCGACGCCCCCGGCGAGCTGTTCGACGACCCGGCCGCCTACCTGGCCTGGTGGCAGGCGCGTAGCGGCCAGTCCGGCGCCAGCCTGCCGGTGATCGGCATGGAGACCTCCTCCAGCTACATCGCCGATGCCCAGACCCGGATGCTGGACGAGTTCATCCGCGGCGTCGAGCAGCGCCACGCCATCCCCCTGGTCTACTACCGCGATGCCCGCCGCCTGTCGCCGCAGGCACAGCGGCCAGCGCAAGCGCGGCCGGCCGGCGGCAGCGGCCGTCCCGCCGCCAAACCGGAAGCGGCCGCCACCAACGCGCTGATCGAGCGCAACCCCGGCGCCTTCCCCAACTCGCCGCAACTGCCGCCGCATCAGCTGGACGAACCGCTGATCACCGTCGACGGCAAGCTGGTGGTGGACGTGATGACGGTCAACACCTTCCTCGGCGTAGGCCCGGAGCAGCGCCTGGCGCGCTATCGCGCCCAGGACCTGCCGGTCATCAACATCGTCAACTACCGTAACGGCAACCGTGCCGACTTCCTCGCCGACCTGGCCGGGATCAGCACCTTTTACGTGCCGTTCTATCTGTCGGTGGCGGAATATATCGGCATGCAGGATCCGGTGGTGCTGTCCAGCAACGAGGGCGGCGAGATGGTGCCGATGCCGGAGCAGCTGGAGCTACTGCTGGGCAAGGCGGTCAACCTCGCCAACCTGCGCCGCAAGACCAACGCCGACAAGCGCCTGGCGCTGCTGTTCTGGAACACCCCAGCCGGCGAGAACAACATCAGCGCCTCCAACATGAACGTGCCGCGTTCGGTGGCGAAACTGATCGCCGACCTCAACGCCGCCGGCTACCGGCTCGACGCGCTCAGCGAACAGCAGCTGATCGACCACTTCGGCACCCTGCTGCGTCCCTTCTACCGGCCGCAGGCGCTGGGCGAGCTGATGCAGAGCGAGGACTGGGCGTTCCTGCCGCTGGCCGACTACCAGCGCTGGTTCGGCACCCTGCCGGAAGCGGTACGCGCGGAGATCGAACAGTTCTGGGGCCCGGCCGAGCAGAGCGGCTGGGTGGCCGAGCACGACGGCGTGCGCGGCTTCGTCATCCCCCGTATCGCCGCCGGCAACCTGGTGATCCTGCCGCAGCCGAAGCGTGCCGAACGCCCCGGCGACGAGCGCGAGAAGGACCTGTTCCACGATACCAAGGTGCCGCTGCACCACGCCTACCTGGCCACCTACCTGTGGCTGCGCGAGCACTACGCCAGCGACGCGATCATCCATTTCGGCACCCACGGTTCGCAGGAGTGGGCGCCGGGCAAGGAGCGCGGACTCTGGGCCTACGACGCCCCCAACCTGCTGGTCGGCAACACCCCGGTGCTCTACCCCTATATCGTCGACAACATCGGCGAAGCGATCCACGTCAAACGCCGCGGTCGCGGCGTGGTGATCTCGCACCAGACCCCGGCCTTCTCGCCGGCCGGCCTGGCACCGGAGCTGAGCGCGCTGAACGAGATGCTGCGCGAATATCACAGCGTCGACGAGGGGCTGGTCAAGGAGAGCGCCAAGGCCAATATCATCGAGGCGGTGATCGCCCAGAACCTGCACCGCGATGTGGGTCTCGACGAGCAGCAGTGGCGCGACGGCTTCGAGCAGCAGTTGCGCCGCGTCGAGGACCAGATCGAGCTGGCCGCCGGCGCCATGCAACCGCTGGGGCTGCACACCTTCGGCGATACCCAGGCCGATGAGCACCGCGCCATGAACCTGATGCTGATCCTGCTCAAACCGCTGGCGGCACAGCTCGGTATCGACGATCCCGAGGCCCTGTTCGTCGCCGACTACGAGCAGATCAAGCAGAGCGAGCCCTACCGTTTCGTGCTCGACTACGTGGTGCGCCAGCAACCGATCGATGCGCTGCCCGCGGCCCAGCAGCAACTGGTACGGGAGGCGCGCGAGCTGGCCGTCAACATGGACGCCCGGCGCGAAACCGAGGCGCTGATCCGCGGCCTCGACGCGCGCTTCATCGACCCGAGCTACGGCGGCGACCCGGTGCGCAACCCCGACGCCCTGCCCACCGGACGCAACATCTACGGCTTCGACCCCAACCGGGTACCGACCCAGGCCGCCTATGCCGCCGGCGTCGAGGCGATGCAGACGCTGATCGACAACTACAAGGCGGAGCACGGCCGTTATCCGCAGAAGCTGACGTTCACGCTGTGGAGTACCGAGACCATGCGCCATCTCGGCATGCTCGAAGCGCAGATCTTCTGGGCCCTCGGTGTGCGTCCGGTCTGGGACCGCGGCGGCCGGGTGACCGGCATCGAAGCGGTGCCGCAGCAGGAGCTGGGGCGGCCGCGCATCGATACCGTGATCTCGCTGACCGGGCTCTACCGCGACCAGTTCCCGATCGTCATCGAGCGCTTCAACGAGGCGGTGGCGCTGGTCGCCGCACTGCAGGAGCCGGCGGAGTTGAACTTCGTGCGCGCCAATACCGCACGCATCCGCCAGGCGCTGCTGCAGCAGGGCGTCGACCCGCAACAGGCCGAGAACCATGCCCTGAGCCGCGTGTTCGGCACCGAAAGCGGCGACTACGGCACCAAACTGCCGGACGCGACGCTGGCCTCCGACCAGTGGCAAGAGGGTGACGGCAAACTGGAGCAGCTCTACCTGTCGCGCATGTCCTGGGTCTACGGTCCCGATACCAGCCAGTGGAGCCGCAAGCTCAGCGCCCCGGACGGCACCCCGATCAACACCTACGCCGAGCACCTGAAGGGCACCGACGCCGCCGTGTTCTCGCGCTCCTCCAACCTGCGCGGGCTGCTCGACACCGACCACCCGTTCGAGTACCTGGGCGGTATCTCGATGGCGGTGAAATACCTCGATGGCGCCGCGCCCCAGCTCTACATCTCCAACATGCGCGACCCGAACCGGGCCCGCCTGCAGGACGCCGCCAACTTCATGGCGATGGAGCTGCGCGCCGTGTACCAGCACCCGAACTGGGTCAAGGAGATGATGCAGGAGGACTACGCCGGCACCCTCGCCCTGCTGAAGACCGTCAACAACTTCTGGGGCTGGCAGGTGATGGATCGCAACGTGGTACGCGACGACCAGTGGCAGTCGTTCCACGAGGTGTATGTGAAGGACAAGTACGAGCTGGGCCTGCGCGACTGGTTCGAACGCTCCAACCCCACCGCCCTGGCGCAGATCAGCGAACGCATGATCGAAGCGATTCGCAAGGGCTACTGGGAGGCCAGCGACGAAACCCTGCGCGAGCTGGTGCAGGTGTATACCGAGGTCGCCGCCAAGCACGATGTCTACACCGAGAACCAGACCTTCGCCGAATTCGTGGCGCAGAAGGCCGCCGGTTACGGCATCAGTGCGGCACCGGCGCCGGAGCAGGCCGCCAGCGCCGAAGCCCAGCCCGCGGCGGCCGACAGCAGTACCGACGCCGCTGCCGCCGAGGCGGTCAAGGGGCAGAAACTGGAGGAGGTCGCCGAGCCACAGAACGATATCCCGTTCGATCTCTGGCTGCTGCTCCTGCTGCTGCCGATCCTGGCCGGCATCCTGCACCAGGGCCGGCGTGGCCAAGCCCTGAACCGATTGACACTATTGAAGGAGTGATCACCGATGAACCAACTGGAACAATGGCTGTACGGTATTACCGGGATCTTCCTGACCCCGGTGCTGAGTGTGTTGCTGTTGATGTTCGTTTACGCCCTGTTCGCGCTCGGCCAGTTCCTGACCGAGTGCGGCCAGCGCCGCCTGCGTCCCGGCCGTCCCGGCCCGCTGGCACTGCTGGTACAGCGCAGCGGCCAGGTCGACCAGGAGCAGCTGGAGCTGGCGCTGTTGAAGCAGACCGAGTGGCCGCGCCTGGTCAACCGTATCGCCCCGATGCTGGGGCTGATCGCGACGATGATCCCGATGGGGCCGGCGCTGATGGCGGTGGCCGCCGGCAATACCCAGAGCATGGCCGATAACCTGGTGGTGGCGTTTTCCGCCGTCATCATCGCCCTGCTCTCCGCCTCGATCAGCTACTGGATACTGTCGGTACGCAAGCGCTGGCTGCTCGAGGAGCTGCATCAACTGCTGAACCAGCGCGAGGCCCCCGGCGGCCTGAGGAGGGCGGCATGAGCGCACAGCGCCGCCCGCTGGCGATCCTCGACGAGGAGGAGGACCCGATCACCAGCGTGGTCAACCTGATCGACGTGTTCCTGGTGATCATCGCCGTGCTGCTGATGGTCATCATCCAGAACCCGCTCAATCCGCTGACCGCCGACTCGGTGGTGGTGGTGAAGAACCCGGGCCAGGAGAATATGGAGATGATCGTCAAGGAGGGGGAAACCCTGACCCACTACACCTCCTCCGGCGAAGTCGGCGAGGGCGAAGGGGTCAAGGCCGGTATCACCTACCGGCTCAAGGACGGCTCGATGGTGTACGTGCCGGAGGGCTGAGCCATCGGCCGCGGACGCCGGGTCTGGCAGCGCCAGCCTGGCGCTTATCCTTAGCGCGTTATCCCAGCGCCGTATCGAGCAGCATCATTACCGCAAAGCCGCACATCAGCCCCAGCGTGGCCGGGGTCTGGTGGCCGTTGCGGTGCGTTTCCGGGATCACCTCGTGGGACACGACGAACAGCATGGCGCCGGCCGCCAGTCCCAGCCCCAGCGGGTAAGCCAAGGCAAAGCCGCCCACCAGACCGATGCCGACGCAGGCACCGAGCAGTTCCATCGCCCCAGTCGCCCCGGCGATCAGCGCCGCCCATAGCGGGCGCATACCGATCGCACAGAGAGCCATCGCCACCGCCAGCCCCTCGGGCAGGTTCTGCAGTCCGATCGCCGCCGTCAGCGGCAAGCCGACGCCGATATCGCCGCCGGAGAAGCTGACCCCGATCGCCATCCCCTCCGGCAGGTTGTGCAGCGCTATCGCCAGCACGAACAGCCAGACCCGCCCGACCCGTTCGCAACCGGCACCGCAGGGGCCGCCATGCTCGTGCTCATGGGGGGTGAACCGGTCCAGCCCCAGCATCAGCATCGCACCCAGTGCCAGGCCGCACATCACCACCAGCGCCGCCAGCAGCGCGTTACCGGTAATCGCCTCCCCGGCGTCAAGCGCCGGCAGGATCAGCGAAAAGGAGCTGGCCGCCAGCATCATGCCGGCGGCGAAACCCAGCATCGTATCCTCAGTCCGGGCAGACAGGTTGCGCAGGAACAGCGCCCCGAGTGCGCCCAGTGCCGTGGAGCCGAAGCCGACCAGGCCGCCGCCGAGCGCATAGTGGACCGCCGGGGTATCGAGCACGACGCTCAACAACCGGGACAGCAGCAACAGCAGCACCCCGGCCAGCGCCACGAGCAGCGCGACGGCAGTGCGTGGGCGGGAACGTACCCCGGCCCACCAGGCCGAGTAGAAGGAGGGGGTGGCGGTGGATTGCGTCATGCTCACGGTACTCCTGTACTAAGATCCTGTACGACAGGTACACGCCCGGACGGCGGCCGATACACCAGGCCGGCGCCTGGCGATACCGGCGGCGCCAGGATCTGCCGATCCGACCGGCTATGGCGGATATAGTGCGGATGTAATGCGGATAATAGTACCGATCGGGGTGCTGTCGACAGCGCTTCAGCGTGCCGGCCGCGATGCCATCAGTCCGCTGAGACGCTGCGCCAGAGCGCTGGCCAGATGCCGGCGCCAGGGCGCGCTGTGCGGGTTGGCCAGCACCCGGTCCTCATAGCCATAGGCCGCGATCACCGCGTTGTAACCGAGCCAACGCAGCGGCTCCGGTTCCCAGCGGCGCAGCCCCTGCGCCAGCGCACGCCGGTTGACCACCCAGGGCGCCACTGTCTCGGGCAGGTCGCGGCCCAGCACCAGATCGGCCAGCGTGCGCCCGGCCAGGTAACTGAAGCCGACCCCTTCGCCGCCGTAACCGCCGGCCAGCGCCACCCCCTGCTCCGGATCGCACAGCAGGTGCGGCACGAAGCGCCGCGCCATCCCCAGGTTACCGCCCCAGCCATGGGTGATCGCCGCCGACTGCAGCTGCGGGAACAGCGCCAGCATCAACGCCCGATGGCGCCCACGCTCCTGTTCGCTCAGAGTGAAATCCTGCCGTAGCCGGCCGCCGAAGCGGTAGCTGCCGCGGGCACCGAACACCAGGCGGTCGTCGCGGGTGCGGTGGAAATAGGTCACCATCCGGCTATGCTCGCCGATCGCCTGCCCCTCGGCCATCCCCAGCTCGGCCCAGAGTGCGGCGTCCAGCGGTTCGGTGGCGATCTGCAGGCTCTGCACGGCGATCTGGTAACGCCCCAGTGGCGGACAGTCGATGGCGTAGCCCTCGACGCAGGGCAGGATGAAACCGGCCCGCACCCGCCGCTCGCCCGCGCTGCCGACAACGCGCAACTCGCCGCGCTGCCAGTGGGTCACCGGGCTCTGTTCATAGATGCTGACGCCCAGCCGCTCCACCGCCGCGGCCAACCCCAGCACCAGCTTGGCCGGGTGGACGGTGGCGCAGTGCGGCGAGAAGATCGCCCCCAGCGCGCCGTACATGCCCACCTGCTGCGTCAGCTCGGCGGCACTGAGCCAGCGGTAGTCCGCCTCGTCGTAACCCAGGGCCCGACGATGGCGCAGCTCCTGTTGCAGCCAGCTCAGTTGCTCCGGATAGCGGGCAGCGCAGGACAGCTCCCCGCCCTTGCGATAGCCGCAGTCGATCCCCTCCCGCTGCAACACGGCCAGCACATCATCGGGGATGCGCTGAATGATCGCACGATAGAGTTGGCGCTGATCGTCGGGCAGTCCCGCCAGCAGCTCGTCCTGTCCCAGCATCTGCCCCAGCAGCCAACCGCCGTTGCGTCCGGACGCACCGTAGCCGACGCACTTGGCCTCGAACAGGGCGACCTGCAATTGAGGATTGTGCTGTTTCAGGTAGTAGGCGGCCCAGAGCCCGGTAAAACCGGCGCCGATGATCGCCACATCCAGCTCCAGGTCGTCGGCCAGCGCGGGCCGCGTCGTGCGTAACGCCTCGGCCTGCTCCATCCACAGACTGATCTGCTCCATCCGTCCTCTACTCCTGCCGGGTCGGGAAACGGAAAGTTATACCACGGGATGGCGTTGGCGAGTGCTACAGCAGCGGGCGGGCGCCGGCATCATGCCGGCTCGACCCGCTCCGGCAGTTGCCAGTCGATCGACGCCAGTCCCTGGCTCTGCAACCAGGCATTGGCCTTGGAGAAGTGGTGGCAGCCGAAGAAACCGCGGTGGGCGGAGAGCGGCGACGGATGCGGCGACTTCAGTACCAGGTGCTTGCTGGTATCGATAAACGCCCCCTTCTTCTGTGCATAACTGCCCCAGAGCATGAACACGACATGCTCGCACTGGTCGTTGACCAGGTGGATGATGCGGTCGGTGAACGCCTCCCAGCCCCGCCCCTGGTGGGCATTGGCGCTGCTGTCCTCGACCGTCAGTACCGCGTTCAGCAGCAGCACGCCCTGGCGCGCCCAGGACTCCAGGTAGCCGTGGTTGACCGGGCGGATGCCGAGGTCGCTCTCCAGTTCCTTGTAGATGTTGACCAGCGACGGCGGCACCCGCACCCCGGGGCGCACCGAGAAGCAGAGGCCGTGGGCCTGACCGGGCTGATGGTAGGGATCCTGGCCGATGATCACCACCTTGACCTGCTCCAGCGGCGTCGCCTCCAGGGCGTGGAACCAGTCGTTGGAGCGGGGATAGATCCGCACCTGCTGCGACTTGCGCTGCTGCAGGAATTCGCGCAGCTGCTGCATGTAGGGTTTGCTGAACTCGGGCGTCAGCAGCGGTTGCCAGCTCGGGGCGTTATCCAGTGCCATGGGGACCTCTTGCAAATCGTTACGTCCTGTAGGGCGCTGCGGCTCAGGGTTGGCCGCAGTCGCGAATCAGACCGTCGGGGCCGCGCAGTGCCTTGACCACCCGCCGGTGCCAGAGCGAATAGTAGCGGATCCGCCCCGGGGCGTGGGAAAAGAAGCCGGACAGCAGCACGATCAGGATGAAACCGGGCACGGCCGCCGCCGGCCACAGGGTGATCGCCGCCAGCAGCACAAGCTTCAGCAGGATCGCCTGGCCGCGCAGCTGCAGCAGCCAGATACCGTCGCACCAGAGCTCCATCGCCAGCATCAGGCTGCCGCTGGACAGCGCCAGTAGCGCATAGGGACGCCACAGCGCCGGTTCCAGCGCGAACAGAAAATGGCCGGCGAGACCCGCGACCCCGACCAAGTGCAGGCTGCGCAGCAGCAGGCTCAGATAGCGCTTGGCGGGCAGCCTGCGCGAGGTCTCCGGGAACAGAAAACGGGGCGTCATTACAGCGGGCGGGCTCTGGGCATCGACAAAAAGGGCCGCCCGTTGGGCAGCCCTGGTGTTCCTTAAATGCGCGGCCGCATGGCCGGGAACAGGATCACATCGCGGATCGACGCGGAGTCGGTGAACAGCATCACCAGGCGGTCGATGCCGATCCCCTCGCCGGCGGTCGGCGGCAGGCCGTACTCCAGCGCGTTGACGAAATCGCCGTCGTAGTGCATCGCTTCGTCGTCGCCGGCATCCTTCTCCTCCACCTGCTTGCGGAAGCGCTCGGCCTGGTCCTCGGCGTCGTTCAACTCGGAGAAGCCGTTGGCCAGTTCGCGGCCGCCGACGAAGAACTCGAAGCGGTCGGTGACGAACGGGTTGGCGTCGCTACGCCGTGCCAGCGGGCTGACCTCGGTCGGGTACTCGGTGATGAAGGTGGGCTGCTGCAGGCGGTGCTCGCAGGTCTCTTCGAAGATCTCGATCTGGATCTTGCCGAGACCCCAGCTGTCCTTGACGTCGATATCCAGGCGCTGGGCGATCTCGCGTGCCGCATGCTCGTTGGCCAGCGCATCGGCGCTGATCTCCGGGTTGAAGTGCAGGATCGCGTCGAACACCGACATGCGCGCAAACGGCTTGGACAGGTCGTACTCGAAGGTCTCCAGCACCTCGCCCTCCTCGTCACGCACGGTGTTGATCAGCGTGGTGGTGCCGAGCACCTGCTGCGCCACGGTACGCAGCATATCCTCGGTCAGGTCCATCAGATCGTGGTAATCGGCGTAGGCCTGGTAGAACTCGATCATCGTGAACTCGGGGTTGTGGCGGGTCGACAGCCCCTCGTTACGGAAGTTGCGGTTGATCTCGAACACGCGCTCGAAACCGCCCACCACCAGCCGCTTCAGGTACAGCTCCGGCGCGATACGCAGGTACATGTCGATATCCAGCGCATTGTGGTGGGTGATGAACGGACGCGCCGACGCACCGCCCGGGATCGCCTGCAGCATCGGCGTTTCCACCTCGAGGAAGCGCTTGCCGGACAGGTACTGGCGGATCGCCGCGATGATGCGGAAGCGGGTCTCGAACACGCTACGGGAGTGTTCGTTGGTAATCAGGTCCACGTAGCGCTGACGGTAGCGCATCTCCATGTCCTGCAGCCCCTTGTGCTTGTCCGGCAGCGGGCGCAGGTTCTTGGTCAGCAGCTGGAACGCTTCCATGTCGACGTAGAGGTCGCCCTTGCCGGATTTGTGCAGGGTGCCCTGGACGCCGATGATGTCGCCGAGGTCGGCGGCCTTGGCGAAGGCGCGCGCTTCCTTGTTGACGTAGAGCTGGATGCGCCCGCTCATATCCTGCAGCACCATGAAGGCACCGCGATTGAGCATGATGCGTCCGGCGACCGCGACCTTGATGCCCGCCGCTTCCAACTCCTCCTTGCTCTTCTCGCCGTGGGCCTGCTGCAGGTCACCCGCGTAGCTGTCGCGGCGGAAAGTGTTGGGGAAGGCGTTGCCCTGTTCGCGCAGGGCGGCGAGTTTTTCCCGGCGCTCCGCGATCAGGCGGTTCTCATCTTGCGGTTGGTTAAGTTCGGACATCAGGTGGCTACCTTTTTACCTTAATACCTTGAAAGCTTAAAAATCGACTCGGCAGTATGTCGTGTTACAGACCGGCCTTGAGGCTGGCTTCGATAAACATGTCGAGATCGCCATCGAGCACGCGATCACAGTTGGAGGTCTGGACCCCCGTGCGTAGATCCTTGATGCGGGAGTCGTCCAGCACGTAGGAGCGGATCTGGCTGCCCCAGCCGATATCGGCCTTGGTATCCTCGACCTCCTGCGCGGCCTGCTGACGCTTCAGCATCTCCATCTCGTACAGTTTTGCGCGCAGCTGTTTCATACAGAAGTCGCGGTTCTGGTGCTGCGAGCGCTGGGACTGACACTGCACGACGATACCGGAGGGTTCGTGGGTGATACGCACCGCGGATTCGGTCCGGTTGACGTGCTGACCGCCGGCGCCGGAGGCGCGGTAGACGTCGGTACGCAGGTCGGCCGGATTGATCTCGATCTCGACGTTGTCATCGATCTCCGGCGACACGAACACCGACGAAAAGGAGGTGTGGCGGCGGCCGCCGGAGTCGAACGGCGACTTGCGCACCAGGCGGTGGACGCCGGTTTCGGTGCGCAGCCAGCCGAAGGCGTATTCGCCCTCGAAGCGGATGGTGGCGGACTTGATACCGGCGACCTCGCCCTCGGACACTTCGACCAGCTCGGTCTTGAAGCCCTTGGATTCGCCCCAGCGCAGGTACATGCGCAGCATCATGTTGGCCCAGTCCTGCGCCTCGGTACCGCCGGAACCGGCCTGGATATCAAGGTAGGCGTTGTTGCCGTCGGCTTCGCCGGAGAACATGCGGCGGAATTCGAGCTGTTCCAGTTTCGCCAGCAGCGCGGCGACCTCCTGCTCCACTTCGGACACCGTATCTTCGTCGTTCTCCTCCACCGCCAGGTCGAGTAGCTCGCGGGAGTCGCCGACGCCGGCTTCCAGCGTGTCGATCGTCTCGACCACCGCTTCCAGACCGGCGCGTTCGCGACCGAGTTGCTGGGCGTTCTCCGGGTTGTTCCAGACCGTCGGATCCTCAAGCTCGCGCTGCACCTCCTCCAGGCGCTCCTGCTTACCGTCGTAATCAAGATAGCCACGCAACACGCGGGTGCGCTCGGCGATATCCTTGAGGCTGTTCAGTATCGGATTGATTTCCATTTGTGCCCAAAATTCGCTGTTCGGAAAAAGGAGCATATTCTACCCGAATTCGGACACTGTTTGAATTGCGCTCAGCATCGAGCTAGGGCGGCGAATGCAATTTTATTGCACTGCAACATCGACATCGTTCAGCAAGTATAGAAGAATCGGCTGATCTGCCGGAGGCGAACGACTGATGCAATGGATCCGTAACCACTATGCCCTTTTTCTGCTCCTGTTGCTGGGGCTGGTACTGTCCGGCGGCATGGTCTGGGCCTTCACCGCCACCGACCGGCCGACCCAGTCGTTCGACCTGACCGACAGCGTCTACGGCTACCTGACCCTGCTGGTGTTCGCCATCGGCTACCTGTTCGTGGTTGGCGAAGAGCACTTCCACCTGCAGAAATCGAAGCCGATCATCGTCGCCGCCGGCGTGATCTGGGTCATCGTCGGGCTGGCCTACGCCGCCCAGGGCGACACCGAAACCGCCGGTATCGAGCTGCGCAAGGCGATCCTCGACTATGCCGAGCTGTTCCTGTTCCTGCTGTCGGCGATGACCTTCATCAATATGCTGGAGGAGCGCCATGTCTTCGTCGCGCTGCGCACCTGGCTGATCTCGCGTAACTATTCGCTGCGCACGGTGTACTGGATGACCGGCGGCCTGACCTTCATGCTGTCGCCGGTGGCCGACAACATGTCCTCCGCGCTGCTGATGGGCGCCGTGGTGATGGCCGTGGGCGGACGCACCCCGCAGTTCGTCAGCCTGGCCTGTATCAACATCGTTATCGCCGCCAACGCCGGCGGCGTGTTCAGCCCGTTCGGCGATATCACCTCGCTGATGGTGTGGCAGAAGGGGGTGGTGCGCTTCTCCGAGTTCCTCGACCTGTTTCTGCCGGCCCTGGTCAACTGGCTGGTACCGGCGCTGATCATCCACACCCAGGTGCCCAACGGCCCGCCCCAGAGCCGGCATAACCGCCAGCGCATGAAGAAGGGCGCCATCGTCATCATGTGCATGTTCGTCGCCACCATCGCCGGCTCGGTACTGGTGCACTCCCAGTTGCACCTGCCGCCGGTGCTGGGGATGATGACCGGGCTCGGGGTGCTGAAGCTGTACGGCTTCTTCCTCAGCAAACAGGACCCGATCCTGCTGGAGCAGGGACACATCCGCCAGCACCACCGCGACAATATCGGCGACAACCAGGAGCTGAGAGGGGATCACACCAGCGTGGTCCAGCGCTTCGACATGTTCCGCGTGGTGGAACGCTCCTCCTGGGACACGCTGATGTTCTTCTACGGCATCGTACTCTGTGTCGGCGGGCTAGCCGCGATGGGCTACCTGAACGGCCTGTCGCATCTGCTCTATGGCGAGCTGGGCAGCCTCTGGGCCAACAGCCTGATCGGCGTGGTGTCGGCGCTGATCGATAACATCCCGATCATGTTCGCGGTGCTGTCGATGGACCCGTCGATGGATCTGAGCGAGTGGCTGCTAATCACGCTGACGGTCGGCACCGGCGGTTCGCTGCTCTCCATCGGTTCCGCCGCCGGCGTCGCGCTGATGGGCCAGGCGGCGGGAACCTATACCTTCCGCGCCCATCTGAAATGGAGCTGGGCAATCCTGGCCGGTTATCTGTTCAGCATCGGCTGTCATCTGCTGCTCAACGGCAGCTGATACCCTGACCGCCATCATTCGGTAATCATTTGGATCTGGAGCCTATGGACGCACGTACTAAACTCCCCACCACATCCCGCCCCGTCTGGGATATCTTTGTCCGCCTGTTTCACTGGGGCCTGGCCGGCTCAATCGCTTTCGCCTGGTGGAGCGCCGAACAGGGCGGTTCCTGGATGAGTGCGCACATGTATGCCGGCTACCTGGTGCTGTCGCTGGTGCTGTTCCGCCTGATTTGGGGCGTCATCGGCAGCCCCTACGCCCGCTTCAGCGAGTTCGTTAAGTCGCCCTCTTATACCCTGAGCTACGGCCGCCAAGTTTTAGCCGGCGAGAACCCCCACTATGTCGGCCACAACCCGCTGGGCGGCTGGATGGTCCTGGCCCTGCTGTTGCTGTGCCTGCTGCAGGCAGGCAGCGGGTTGTTCGCCACCGACGATATCGTTACCGAGGGCCCGCTGATGTCGCTGGTCGGCTCCGACATCGCCGGCG
>QKGH01000107.1 GCA_003250495.1 Marinobacterium sp. | reverse complement strand
GCGTTGACCGACCAGGGGCGTGTTGTAGCGGTAGAGAATAATCTGGAAGAGGTGCTCGACCTCATCGACATGATGGACGTGGGTATCGTGTTCGTCGGGGTCGATCGTCAGCGTCTGGCCGATGCCTATTCCCTGATCGAGGGGATGATGGAGGCGCGTACCGCGGTCTCCGTGGTAGCGGTCGGAGACGGCCATGACAGCGACCTGGTATTGGCTGCGATGCGTGCCGGGGCGAAGGATTTTCTGACACCGGGGCAGCGTAGCAGCGAAGTACATGGTCTGATTTGGCGTATCGGACGCAAGCAACCCTCGGTGCTGTCCGGCAATAGCAAGCGTGGGCAGTTGGTGGCGCTGTATGGCGTCGATCCGGCACCGGACTCGACGTTGGTTGCCAGTCATCTGGCGCTGAAGTTGGCGGAGGAGGGTACGTCGGTTCTGTTCGTGGACATGGGGCCGGCGATCGGCGAAGCCGAGGCGATTTTGAGCCTGAAGTGTACCTTCGGCCTGGAGGACGCGATGCGCGCGGCGCGGCGGCTGGATAGCACGGTGATCGAAAGTGCCTTCAGTGTGCATAGCAGTGGCCTGGGGCTGTTGCCGTTGCTGGAGAACAGTCGCTATCCCGAGACCTACAGTTATGCCGAAACGATCCTGTTGCTGGGGGCGCTGCGCCAGTATTTCTCCTGCATCATCGTCAATGGCTGCGGTCAGGCCGACAGCGATTTCATCAGGGCGCTGGTGGATGGGGCCGACCAGGTACTCTGGTATATCGATCAGAGTGTGTCCTGCAGTCGGCGTAACCTGGCACGCCTCCACCACTGGCGCAGCGAGAGCATCCATCTGCAGACCGCCCGCCTGCTGGTCGACCGCTACCTGTCACGACAGGCACCGGCGGCCACCGATTTGAGCGAGATGTTCGAGCTGCCGCTGGCGGCCGCGCTGCCGCCCAATATCGAACAGCGTCTGGGATGCCGTAACCAGGGGCTGCCGCTGTACAAATTGGCACCGCGAGACGAGCTGACGCGGGGCTTGAAGTCCTTGGCCGATGCGCTGCCGCTGCAGACACAGCCAGAGCACGAACATAAGGGGTTCCTGAAGCGCTTGTTCAGTATGGACAGTTGAAATGCCGTTCACGTATGGACGGCAGTCCAACCCCCGGACCGAACAGATCAAGGAGCAGCTGCATCGACATATCATCGATCAGCTGGACGATGAGCCGGTCAATCTGCTGGAAGGCAGTCGGGTTCAGCTGAAACGTTTTGTCGCGGCGAATATTCAGAGCTTCATCCGCCAGCATCAGTTGGGTATTTCCGGCTTCGAGGTCGACCGGCTGACCGAAGAGATGCTGGATGAGCTGACCGGGTTCGGGCCGCTCGAGGTGTTCCTGCGGGACGATACGGTGACCGAAATCCTGGTCAACGGCAGTCAGAAGATCTTCGTCGAACGTGCCGGTGTGCTGTTCCTCAGCGATCTGCATTTCATCGATGATCATCATCTGCTGCGGGTGATCTTGCGCATCATCGCGCCGCTGGGACGACGCCTGGACGAGTCCTCGCCGATGGTGGACGCGCGCTTGCCCGACGGCAGCCGCGTCAACGCGGTTATCCCGCCGATCGCGTTGGATGGCCCCTGCCTGTCGGTGCGTAAGTTTCGCCGCGATATGCTGCAGAGTCAGGAGCTGCTGGCATCGCGTTCACTGAACGAGGATATGCTGGCTTTTTTGCAGCAGGCGGTGGCGCGACGCTGCAACGTGCTGATCAGTGGGGGTACGGGCACCGGTAAGACAACCATGTTGAACCTGCTCAGCGGCATGATCGATCATCGCGAGCGCCTGGTGACCATCGAGGATACGGCCGAATTGCAGCTCAAGCATGACCACGTGGTGAGGCTGGAGACGCGACCGCCGAATGCCGACGGCCACGGTGAGGTGACAGCGCGCAGCCTGGTGCGCAACGCATTGCGTATGCGCCCGGACCGGATCATCCTCGGGGAGACCCGAGGGGTGGAGATCCTGGATGTGCTGGCGGCGATGAACACCGGGCATGAGGGGTCGATGACGACCATTCACGCCAACAGCGCATTGGACGCGCTGCTGCGCATGGAAACCCTGGTCGGACTGTCGGGGATCCAGGTGCCGGAAAAGACGATGCGGCAGTCGATCTCGTCAGCGGTCGAGGTGATTATCCAGCTGGCCCGGTTACCGGATGGGCGGCGTTGTATCAGCGAGGTGATCGAGCTGGTGGAACTGCGGGAGGAAGCCTATGTCACCAATGTGCTGTTCCGGCTGGACAGGGTGCAGGATGCTTTCGTGAAGGAGAGTCAGCAGACGTTCAACGAGAAGCTGATCGGGGTGTTGTGAAGCGGTACAAGGGAGTGGACGGGGCATGATTATTCCGGTGTTAATGTTGCTACTGAGCCTGGCGCTATTGCTGTTGGGGCTGGGGTTGATCGGGCGCAGTCAGCGGCGGGCGGCAGCCGAGCGTGTGGAAGCCCGCTTGGCGACGGTACGCGATAGCCACGCGACAATTGCGAAAATGAACTTTCTCGATCGTCGCTTGCTGCAGGCCGGCGTCAGCATGCCGCGCTGGTTGATCACACTGCTGTTGGTCCTGGCCGTATTGGTCCTGTTGCTGTTGTCGAAGTTCGGCTGGATCGCACCGCTGGTCGCCCTCGGGTTGATGGTCGTGGTGCTGTTTGGCGTCGCGCAGTGGCGTGCGCAGCGGCGTTTGGACCGGATGATCGAACAGACCCCGTCGTTCCTGGATCATATGGTACGCAGTATGAAATCGGGGCGTACCCTGGGCGACGCCATACTGTTGGCAATGGACCGCTGCCAGCCGCCGTTGCGCGATGCCATGGCGCCAGTGCGCAGGGATATGGAACTGGGGGTGCCGATGGCCGAAGCGATGACCGAGATGGCCCTGCTGTACGATCGCGACGAGTTCCATATCCTGGCCATGGGGGTCAGGATCAACCAGCGTTACGGCGGTAACACGGCCGATATGCTGAATAGCCTGATCTCGATGATTCGCGACCGGGAGCGGGCCAGCCGTCAACTGCGTGCGTTGACCGGTGAAACGCGAATCAGTGCCGTGGTCCTTGCCGCCTTGCCCCTGGCATTGGCGGGTTACATCCTGCTGACCAACCCCGACTTCCTGCTGGGGCTGTGGGACTCCTCCACCGGTAAGTTCCTGTTGTTGCTCTCCCTTGCGCTACAGGGCACTGGTTGCGTTGTACTCTGGCGAATGTTGAAGAGTATCTGACCATGATCTGGATTGTTATCAGCGTATTTCTACTATTGGCTGCGGCGGTGATCGTCCTCGCGTTGTTCCTGCGTGGCCACCGCGATAACCGTGTCGTCATGCAGCGTATCTCCAATCGGGTGGAGACCGGAGAGGCGTTCGCGCCACGAAGTTCGCTGTTCTCGGGTCTGGGGCAGCTCAACTGGAGTCTGGATCCGGAGATCCCAGCGCTGCTCGATCAATTGGGCTGGCGTAGCGCCGAACGTCGGGCGCTGTACTACGCGATCCAGCTGGGTACGCCGATCCTGGCATTGATATTGGCACTGGTATCGAACCTGTTCCGGGAGGACTCCTCGCTGTCGCTGATACTGCCGTTCGCCGCCTTGGGGATCGGCTATCTGCTGCCCAAGCGCTGGTTGCGCGGTGCCGTAGAGAAGAGGCGGGCGAAGCTGGTGGAAGAGGTTTCCACCATGCTGCCGTTGCTACGCATGCTGTTTGAGGTCGGGATGACCGTGGAGCAGTCGCTACGAGCACTGATGCAGGAGGGGGAGCGGATATTGCCGGAGTTAGCCCTTGAGCTGCGCCGGGTGTTCAATCGTGTCGATGCCGGCCTGGATCTGTCGGAGGAGCTGCGTCATATGATGGAGCGGCTGGATATCGACGAGGTCACGGACTGCGTGGTGATTCTCGAACAGTTGATCCGCCAGGGGGGAGGCGCGGTAGCGTCACTGATCTCGCTGAAAGAGTTGTTCGATGACCGTCGCATGACCAATCTGCAGGAGAAGGTGTCGAAGCTGTCGGCGAAGATGTCCGCGGTCATGGTGGCGTTCCTGTTCCCGGCGTTGTTGATTATCTTGGCGGGACCAGGGTTTATTGCGATCTTCGGTGCATTATCGGGAATGGGAAAATGAAACGTGCCGCATTGGCGATCATGGTGTGTGCGCTAGCCACGGGCTGCGTGCCGGTGCAGAAACAACCCGGCGGCGTAGAGGTTGCGCAGGCGCAGCTGTCCGACAATTGCGGTCAGTTGGCATCCGATCAGCAATTGGTGGTGCAGCTGTCCGAAGATATGGTTGCCCAGGGACGTTTGCACGCCGCCTTCGCCCACCTCGAGCAGTTGCCCGATACCTTGCCCGAAGTCCGTTTGCGCAAGGCAATTATCCTG
>QKGH01000211.1 GCA_003250495.1 Marinobacterium sp. | reverse complement strand
CGTTTCGGGGCTGGTGATCTCGACGCTGGACCCCGCCTTCAAAACCCCCATCGACGGCATCTGGTGGGCCTGGGTCACCATCACCACCGTCGGTTATGGCGACATCGTCCCCTCCACCAACGAGGGCCGGCTGTTCGGTGCCATCCTGATCCTGGTGGGAATCTCCATGTTCTCGCTGCTGACCGCCAGCTTCTCGGTGTTCTTTATCGAAAAGGATGAGGGACAACTGGCGGAGAAGGAGCGGCAGAACCTGGAGCGGATCCATCGCCTGGAGAACCGGCTGGAGCGCACCATCCAACTGCTGGAAGCCAGGGATCAACTGCCGCCACCCGACGCGGCCGAGCCCAAGGGACCGGACAACCCATGAACGTGCTGGTAATGGCGTTTATGCACCAGTTGCTGCATGCCGTGAAGAACCTGTTGCCAATCGTCGCCGTGGTATTGCTGTTCCAGTTGCTGATCCTGCGGCAGGTACCGGACAACGCCCCGAGCATGCTCGGCGGCCTGCTGATCGTCGCGGTCGGCGTCGCCCTGTTCCTGCAGGGACTTGAACTGGGGATCTTCCCGGTCGGCAAGAGCCTGGCGAACCAGTTTGCTCGCCGCGGCTCCACCCCGCTGCTGCTGAGCTTCGGCTTCTGTCTCGGTTTTTCTGCCGTGGTGGCAGAGCCCGCCCTGATCAGCGTCGCCGCCCAGGCACAGGAGATCAGCAATGGCCGGGTCGACGCCCTCACCCTGCGTCTGCTCGTCGCCGGATCCGTCGGCGGCGTCACGGCGCTGGGGGTATTGCGCACCATCCTCGGCCACCCGATTCATCTATACCTGATCCCCGGTTACCTGCTGGTGATCGCACTGACCTGGTTCGCACCACCGGAAATCATCGGCCTCGCCTACGACTCCGGCGGCGTCACCACCAATGTCGTGACGGTGCCGCTGATCGCTGCACTCGGTATCGGCCTCGCCTCCTCCATTCGCGGCCGCCACCCACTGCGCGACGGTTTCGGGCTGGTGGCACTGGCCGTCATGGTGCCGATGATCAGCGTACAGCTCTATGGCATCTGGGTGTATGCCGACAGCATCCCCGACACCACACTGGCCCTCGCCAGCCCGGAGCAGGTGGAGCGCGTCGGCCGGCACTGGCTGCAGGACTTCGTCTTCGATCTCAGTGCCATGCTACGGGATGCGTTACCGATCCTGGGCACGATCCTGGTGTTTCAGTACCTGGTACTGCGTCGTCCGCTGGGCAACCCGCGCCAGTTGCTACTCGGCTTCATGCTGGTCATCCTCGGACTCTACGCCTTTGCGCTGGGGTTAAAACTGGGCCTGTTCCCTATCGGCCGCAGTATGGCCGCACAGCTGCTGGAGCACGAAGGCTACGCACTGACCTACCTGTTTGCTTTCCTGATCGGCTTTGCCACCACGCTGGCGGAACCAGCACTGCTGGCCATCAGCAAGCAGGCCGAAGAGGCTGCCGCGGGCCAAGTCAGAGGCAATGCCGTACGCCTACTGGTGGCGTTCGGCGTCGCCATCGGTATCACCATCGGCGTCTGGCGCCTGGTACAGGGCGATCCTATACATATCTATATCATTGCCAGTTACCTGCTGGTGATCCTGCTGGCCCTGTTCACGCCGCGCCACATCCTGGCCCTGGCGTTCGATCTCGGCGGTGTAACCACCTCAGAGGTAACCGTGCCGTTGATTACCGCACTGGGAATAGGCCTGGCTACACAGATCGACGACCGTAATGCACTGATCGACGGCTTCGGACTGATCGCCTTCGCCTCGATCTTTCCAGTGGTCAGCGTCATGCTCTATGCGATCTGGGTAGAACGCTGCAGGCAACCCGGCTCAAGGGGGAAAAATAGATGAGATTCAACGTCGTAGTCGCCATCGTCCCGGAGGACCTCGAACAACGCTGTATCGACAGGGCACGCGAGGTGGGTGCGGGCGGCATGACCGTGATCCCGGCCCGCGGGATCGGCCACTCCACCCATAAAACCTTTTTCGGCCTCAGCTACGACGGCGCCCAGTCGGTGCTGCTGATGGTGCTCGAACACCAGTTGTCACTGGAGATCATGGATGCCTTCACCCCGCTCCTGCGCGACGAGGAGCAGGACAACTCCCGCGGCCTGATCTTCAGCCTGCCGCTGGACCGACTGCGCGGCATGGACCTGGAGCAGATACAGCAGTTCGAGCAGCACCTGAAACAGGAACCCTGAGGGCCGCGCCGTCAGACGCCGCTCAGGCCTCCAGCTCCTCGGCCCGGCGCCGCGCCTCGACAAAGATATGCTCGGCCAGACCGACCCCGGTTTCCGCCATGGTCTGGAAGGTGTGATCGGCACCGGCCCGGGTGATCGCGTCGGCATGGTCGGCAAACATGCTGTGTGCCACGATGACACCATCGAAACCGCGCTCGCGCAGTTTGCGTGCGGCGATGACCTTGGCTTCGACGTCGTTGGCCGCCAGGATTACGTAGCGCATCTCCGGTGCACTCAACCCCTGCCACAGCTGCTGGTCCTCGGCATCGGCGAACACCACGTTACGACCGTTCTGCTGATGCTGGGCCACCTTGGCCGGATATTGCGCTCCTTCAGATGATCGTAGGCCGCGGTGCCGGTACGCCCCATACCGATGATCAGCACCTGGGCATCGCCCAGCGACAGCGGCTGCTCGTCCGGATGGAAACCCACCCGCTCGAAACGGGTCAGGTAGGGCGCCAGCCGGGAGTAGAGCGGATGCGCCGAACGGTACAGCGGTGCCGAGATCAGGAACGACAGGGATACCGCAATCGCCAGCGGGATCAACCAGTCCGGCAGGACGATACTGGCCACGATCAGGCCGAACTCGCTGTAGTTGCTCAGGCTCAGGCTCGACAGGAAGGCGCTGCGCGCGCGCAGCTTGAAGATCAGCAACAGGAAGAAGAACAGGAACCCCTTCAACGGCAGCAGCACGCCCATCACCAGCGCAAACATCAGCGCATCGCCATCCGGCAACCCCTCCATGCCGATCTGCAGAAAGAAACCGACCAGGAACAACTCCTTGATGCTCCACAGCGACTGCGACAGCTCCGCCGCGCGCTTGTGGTTCGCCAACAACGCACCGAACGCCAGCGCCCCCAGTTCCGAGCTGAGACCGATCGCCTCGAACCCCTCGCCACCGATCACCAGCGCCAGCAACAGGCCGAGCAGTACCAGCAGCTCCTCATGGCCGCTGATATCCAGCAGGCGGTACAGCAGCGGCCGCAGCAGCGGGATACCGAACACCACCAGCGCCCACATCGACGGGGTCTGACCGCTGGCCAGCGCCATCACCAACAGCGCCAGCAGGTCCTGCACCACTAGGATCCCGATCGCCACCCGGCCATGGAAGGCACGCAGCTCGCGCTTCGACTCCAGTACCTTGGCCGCCAGTACGGTGCTGGAGAAGGAGAGCGCCACCGCCAGCATCAGCGCCGAGTACCAGTCGATATCGGTAAACAGGTAGATCCCCGGCGCCATGATCAGGCAGGAGATCAGGAAGTGCAGCACCCCGCCGCCGATCACCTCCGGCCGCACCAGGTTACGCACCTTCAGCTTCAGGCCAACGGTGAACAGCAGCAGCAGTACGCCCAGGTGCGCGATATGTTGTAACGCCTCAGTGCCCTCGACCGGGATACCGGTGAAATTCCCGACCGCTACGATGGCAAAACCCGCCGCCAGATAGCCGATCAGCGGCGGCAGTCCGACCATGCGCACCGCCATCCCCAGTACAAAGGCAAAGATAATCCATACCGCTTCTGCCACCCTGCTCCGCTCCTTAACCGGTCAAGCCAATCCCAACATTAAAACTTCATCCCGACCCGGAGGATCTTTTCGCCCTCCATCTCCTTGACCACCAACGTCAGTGGCCCCAGTGCCACCCGGTCGCCGACGATCGGCCGGTTCGGCAGGCTGTCGGTGATGTACTGCTGTAGCGACAGCGCCAGCAACTCATCGGCGACCGCCACCCCCATCCCCTGCTTCAGGTCGGACAGGATAACATCGCCATTGAGTTCGAAGCTGCCGAAGAACACGTTCTCGCGCAGCGCCGGAATCGACTCCTTGGAGCTGAACAGCTTCGCCAGCGGCAGCTCGTCCTGCTCCCGGCCGATGATCGCCAGCCGGTCGCCGCCCTGCAGTTTCAGCTCCGGCTTGTAGCTGATCAGCTCGCCGTCGCGCAGCAGCGCGCTGAGCACCACGCCGGCCGGCAGGCGAATCCCGGACAGGGTCCGTGCCGGCGTCCAGTGTTCACCGTCGAGCTCGAAGATCAGCAACCGGTGATCGGCGCTGTCGCCCCAGTCCAGCACCGCCTTCTGCAGCGCCTGCGGCGCCGCCGGCAACTCCAGCTTCAGCGCCCGGGCGACACGGGTCAGCGTCGTCCCCTGCACCAACAGCGACAGGATGACGATGACGAACGCCACCAGCAGGAACAGCTCGGCGTGCTCGACCCCGGACATCAGCGGGAACAGCGCCAGTACGATCGGCACCGCCCCGCGCAACCCGACCCAGGAGATGAACAGCTGCTCCTCCCAGCGGAACCCGAACGGCCACAGCGACGCGGCGATGGAGAGCGGCCGGGCGACCAGGATCAGCACCGCGGCGAGCAGGATGCCGGGCAGCACGTAACCGGACAGGTCGGCCAGGTTGAGCAGCAGCCCCAGGGTCAGGAACAGACAGAGCTGGGACAGCCAGGCCAGGCCGTCGTGGATCTGCAGGATATCGTCCAGGTTGCGAATCCCGCGGTTGCCGGCCACCACCCCCATCAGGTAGATCGCCAGGAAGCCGCTGCCGTCGATCAGGGCGATGGCGGAAAACAGCGTCAGCCCGGCCGCCGTCACCAGCAGCGGGTAAAAGGCTGGCTGCAGCCGGATCCGCTTGATCAGCGCGGCCAGCAACAGGCCGCCCAGCCAACCGCCGAGACCGCCGAACAGCACCTGTTTGAGCAGTAGCAACAGCGCATCGCTCCAGTGCGGTGCGACCTCCCCGGAGACCAGTTCGACCAGCAGGATGGTCAGGAAGATCGCCATCGGATCGTTACTGCCCGACTCGATCTCCAGCGTCGCGCTGACACGCTGGTTCAGTCGCAACCCCTGGTTCTGCATCAACGCGAACACCGCCGCCGCGTCGGTGGAGGAGACGATGGTGCCCACCAGCAACCCGTGCAGCAGCGGCAGATCGAAAATGAACATCGCCGCCAGCCCGGTCACCAGGGCCGTGATCAGCACCCCCAGCGTGGCCAGCGACAGCGCCGGACGCAGGCCGACACGGAAGGTCTCCACCCGCGTGCGCATGCCGCCGTCGAGCAGGATGATCGCCAACGCCAGGTTACCGATCAGAAACGCGGTCTCGGTATCGGCGGCCAGCAGTCGGCCGATCTCGCTCTGTCCGGCCAGCATCCCGATACCCAGAAACAACAGCAACACCGGCATCCCGACCCGGTTCGACAGGGGGCTCAACAGGATGCTGCACATCAGGATGGCGGCGACGACCAGCAGGGACAGTAACATCGATTCGGTTCCAGCACAGGGCCGCTATCGAAAGAGCGGCTATCGCCTTGATTATCCCACATTCTATCCCTCTCCGGCGACGAGCTGACCACCTCGCCCGGCGATGGTAGAATCGCGGCGGTCGATACCTTCCCCGTCCGCCCCAGAGCAGGAGCAGCCATAGCGATGTCCACCGCAACCAGCGCCCCAACCCAGCCGACCCTGATCAGCCTGTTGCGCGGTTCCGGCGCTGCGATCCGGCTGTTCGACATGGGGCGGCGGATCAACAAACTGAGCGCCGAGCAGTTCGAGCGGATCGAGCAGCAGCACCTCCCCTACCCCCACCCCTTCCTGCACCAGGCCTGGCTCGGACTGCTGATCTGGCACCCGAAACACCAGCAGCAAAACGCGATCTGGTTTCTGAAGCTGCCGCTCGACGAGCAGGGCTATCTGGTGCAGGCGGCGCGCGACGACCTGGTCGCCCGGCTGCTGCAAAACGCACTGGCGAGCCAGCAGGGGCTGATGCGCGAGGATGCGCTGAAGGATAACCCGTTCGCGTTCAAGCCCGACCAGGAGAAGATGGCGGTATTCCATGCCCTGGCGGCCCAGGCCACCGGCCAGTGCGCATCGAGCTGGTATGAGGAGGCGCAGCGCTATCTGCACGGGCAACTGGAGGCCTCGCACTGGACACAACTGGCGCTGCAGGGGCTGGCCGACTTCGTCGTCCGCCTCGAGCAGGCCGGCAATGCCGAGGCCCTGGTCGAACGCATCGCCCAGCTGCCCGCCCAGCCGTTGGCGTCGATCGCCACACTGCTGGAACATGTCACCCCACCCCGGCCGGTGGCCGAGGCACTGGCCCAACGTCTGGCGCGGGCCCTGAGCGAGCCGGACACCTCCGCGGCACTGGTCGCCGCACTGCTGCGCGGCCTGTCCAACGCCGCCGACGAGCCGTTCAAGCAGCGGCAGGTGTTGCAGGTCCTGGCAACCGACTACGCCCTGGATGCCGAGGTGATCGTCGCCATCGCCACGCGCTGTACCAGCACGCTGCAGGCACCGGAGGTGTTGTTGCCGTTTCTGGAGCGGCTGGCGCAGGGCGGCGCCGGCCAGGCGGGGTTCAGCCGGGTGCTGGCCGACCTGATGTTCATGCCGGCGCTACGCGCCCTGATCATGCAGGCGTTGCGCAACCCGCAACGCAGCGAGCGCCTAAGCGCGGCGATCGGCGAGATGTTCGGCCAGGGGTTCAGCCGGCCACACTGAGCGGACCGGGCTCGTCGGGCAGGCGGATCGCCAGCCCCTCGGCATCGACTTGCACCTGGGCCTGGGCCTGCAGGCGGGCGCGCACCTTACTGCCCTTGGGCAGGGTCAGATAGTAGAGCAGCGAGCAGGCGCGTTCCGGCGCCAGTCCCTGCTGTTCGGCAAACGCCAGCATGAAGCGCGCCAGCGTGCTGTCCTGGCGATTCTCCAGCGCCGGCACCACCGGCAACTGCAACTCCTCGCCCT
>QKGH01000485.1 GCA_003250495.1 Marinobacterium sp. | reverse complement strand
TGGGCGTTGACGCTGAACCCCCTGGCGAGCAGTTTGTCGCGCGCCGCCTCCAGCTCCATGCGCACATCGGCAGTGGCCGGACCGACCAACAGCAGTTCGCAGGGCAGACCGGCCAGCAGCGGGCTGGCGGCGACCAGCTCCAGCGCTTTGCGCGCCGTCGGACTACCGTCATAAGCGATCAGGAAGCGTTGCGGTGCACGGAAGGCGTTGTCCAGTACCAGCATCGGGCGCTGCAGGGTGCGGATCACATGGGCGACCTGGGGACTGAGAGGGGTGTCGGCAGAGCCGCCGCGGCCGATCACCAGCAGCCGCGTATCGGGTGCCAGATCGCTCAGCGTCGCGCTCAGCTCGCCATGGCGCTGCAGCGTCGCAGCGGCGGCCACGCCGCTCTGTTCGGCACGGGCCTGGGCCGCTTCCAGCATCAGCCGGCCCTGTTCGCGCGCCAGCTTGATCCGCTGTTCGTCGAGGCTGGCCAGCTCCTGCAGCAGCGCTTCGCGGCTGCCGAGGCCGATGGTGCCGCTCATATCGGTGTCCACCGGATACTGGCTGCGATCCAGCACATGCAGCAGTGTCAGCGGCGCGCCGAGGCGCTGGCTGGCCCAGCTGGCGGCGTCGCAGAGGCTGGCGGCCGTGGCGCCGACGCCATCGATACAGGCGATCACCTGGTTCATGCCCACTCCTTGCTGTTGTCCCTGCGGTTGTCCTTGTGGCTGTCTCATGTTGTCCCGTGTTGCCGTTTCGGCTTGTCGTCCCGCACCCGGAACCCTGGTATCAGTATGGCAGAGCGTGCCGGTTGCCAGCGGGGCGGCTCAGTGCCCCATCAGCTTGTCCACCGCTTCCGGTTTGTCGTGTACGGCAAAACGGTCGACGATGGTGGCGCTGGCCTCGTTCAGGCCGATCACATCGACCGCGATCCCCTCGCGGCGGAACTTGATCACCACGCCGTCCAGCGCCGAAACCGCGGTGATATCCCAGAAGTGGGCCTGGCTCAGGTCGATCGACACCTTCTCCACATCCTCCTTGAAATCGAAGGCGGCAGTGAACTTGTCGGCGGAGCTGAAGAACACCTGGCCCACCACACGGTAGCGGCGCAGGGCGCCGGAGCCTACCAGTTCGCTGTCGATATACAGGTACTGGCCGATCTTGTTGGCGAAGAACAGCGACGCCAGCAGTACGCCGGCGAACACCCCCAGCGCCAGGTTATGCGTGGCGACGACGATCGCCACGGTGACCAGCATCACCAGGTTGGTGGAGAGCGGGTGCTTGCGCAGGTTGACGATCGAGTCCCAGCTGAAGGTGCCGATCGACACCATGATCATTACCGCCACCAGTGCCGCCATCGGGATCTGCGATACCCAGGCGTCGAGGAACACCACCAGGATCAGCAGCACCACGCCGGCGATCAGCGTCGAGATGCGGGTGCGCCCGCCTGACTTAATGTTGATCACCGACTGGCCGATCATCGCGCAGCCGGCCATGCCGCCGAACATCCCGGCCACGATGTTGGCCAGCCCCTGCCCCTTGCACTCGCGGTTCTTGTCGCTGCTGGTGTCGGTCAGGTCGTCGACGATGGTCGCCGTCATCAGCGATTCCAGCAGGCCGACCACGGCCAGCGGCACCGCATAGGGCAGGATGATCAGCAGCGTCTCCAGGTTCAGCGGCACCTCGGGGAACAGGAACAGCGGCAGGGTATCGGGCAGCTCGCCCATGTCGCCGACCGTGTGCAGGTCGAGGCCGAGGGTTACCGAGACCGCCGTCAGCGCCAGGATGCACACCAGCGGCGACGGGATCAGACGCCCCAGCACCGGCACGTAGGGGAACAGGTAGATGATGCCGAGGCCGGCGGCGGTCATGGCGTAGACGTGCCAGGTGACGTCGATCAGCTCCGGCAGCTGGGCCATGAAGATCAGGATTGCCAGCGCGTTGACGAAGCCGGTCACCACCGAGCGCGATACGAAGCGCATCAGCGAACCAAGGCGCAGGAAGCCGGCCAGGATCTGCAGCGCGCCGGTCAGCAGCGTGGCGGCGAGCAGGTACTGCAGGCCGTGCTCCTTGACCAGCAGCACCATCAGCAGTGCCATCGAACCGGTGGCGGCGGAGATCATCCCCGGACGGCCGCCGAAGAAGGCGGTGACCACGGCGATACAGAAGGAGGCGTAGAGGCCCACCTTGGGATCGACGCCGGCGATGATCGAGAAGGCGATCGCCTCCGGGATCAGCGCCAGCGCGACGACTAGGCCGGACAGGATGTCGCCGCGCAGGTTGTTAAGGGACCAGCCATGGGTCAGGGTCGAAATCATCGGCGTCCAGAGGCTCCATTCATATGCTAACGCTGCAGCGGTGCTAAGGGGTTCTAGTGGGCGGCGGCGGACAAGCGTCTATCCTGCAGTGACGCTAACGCCACCGGGTGACAAGCGGGCGGTGGTCGACACTGCAATCGAACTCGAAGCGGAACTAGCCGGTGGATGGAGGGCGTTGCTGGCCAGACAGGGATCCACTGCCGGGGCAGGGCGTGCCAGTGTCGAGATCTACAGGGTTATCGTCTTGTCGGGCGCCAGGCCCCAATCAGGGACAGACAGTAGCATGACAGGGACAGGTTTTGAATCGGGCGGCGCAGGCGGGAGCGGGTGGAGAGAGCCAGCTGGCGGTGGTCGGCGCGGCGCGACCGGTGCGCATGGCGCTTGGGGTTGATGGTACTGGTGCCGGCAACGGACTATTACCACGTTTCCTAATACCACGTTTCCTAAATTAGAATGGGTTTATATATTGACCTATCTCAATTATTCTTCCCCGGTATGGCTTCGATTGACAGGAGAGCATGATGAATTATCTACAGCGCGGGGCCGTTGCAGGCATCGCCCTGCTGGTCGCCGGCCTGGCTCAGGCGGCCGGCGATCCACAACGCGGTCAGACCATCGTGATGCAGGGCGATGGCAGCGGGGCTCCCTGCCTGGCGTGCCATGGCATGGACGGGGCCGGTAACGATATGGGCGGGTTTCCGCGCCTGGCGGGAATGGACGCCGGTTACCTGATCAAGCAGATGCAGGATTACCGTTCGGGCGCGCGCACCAGCGCCATCATGGCGCCCAATGTGGATAACCTGAGCGACGAACAGATGGCCGATGTGGCGGCCTACTATGCGGCCCAGCAGGGCGCCGCCACGAGCGCGGCAGAGGCCAGCGCCGAGGTGTTGG
Source organism: Marinobacterium sp. (assembly GCA_003250495.1). Taxonomy (GTDB): domain Bacteria; phylum Pseudomonadota; class Gammaproteobacteria; order Pseudomonadales; family Balneatricaceae; genus Marinobacterium_D. The sequence goes on along the minus strand of QKGH01000485.1, from coordinate 1,264 downwards.
CGCTGGGGGAAAAGCTGGTTAAACAGGGTGATTGGGACAGCTACCTGCCGCCGTGCGAAACCTGTCACGGCCCCGGCAGTCTGGGGGTGGGGGCGACCTTCCCGGAGCTGGCCGGCCAACACGCCAGCTACCTCAAGACACAGCTGCAGGCCTGGCAGCAGGGGACCCGCAGCAACGATCCCAACCAGCTGATGCTGGCGATCGCCGCACGCCTCTCGCCCGAACAGATCGAGGCCGTCGCCGCCTATCTCGCCCGCCAGCCGCAGCATGGAGGTCAGTAACATGTTCAAATCGACAACAGCGGTTGTAACCGCCACGTTGCTGGCGTCCGCCGCCTACGCGCAGCAGCCGGAGGTGCCGGTCAATCTGCCGGCCTATAAAGAGGGGCAGTATGTGCATCAGGCGCCGACGCTGGACGATCTGATGAACGATCAGAAGATGAATCCCGAGCTGCGCAAAGTGATCCTGCGCGGTCGCGATATCTTCATGAATACCCAGCAGTTTCGTGGCAAGTACGTGTTCAACGACATGAACTGCAAGAGCTGCCATATGGGTGAGGGGCGGATGAACTGGTCCGGTCCGGTGTGGCCGGCGGCAACGACCCTGCCCGATTACCGCGGCAAGAACAAGCACGTCAACTCGCTGGAGGAGCGCATCGTCGGCTGTTTCTCCTTCTCGATGAACGGCAAACCGCCGGAGTACGGCAGCGACGACATGCTGGCGCTGGCGGCCTATCACCAGTGGCTGGCCAAGGGTGCCAAGGTGTACGAGACCAACATCGGGGGCCGCGGTTTCGGTCATCTGGGGCGCGATATGCCGGCCGATATCAGCTATGACAACGGTGCCCAGGTATACCAGCAGCAGTGCGCTCTGTGTCACGGCGCTGACGGCCAGGGGCAGCATGCCGGCGACAAGGTGGTGTTCCCGCCGCTGTGGGGCGACCGCTCCTACAACTGGGGTGCCGGGATGGTGCGTGTCTATACCGCCGCCTCGTTCATCAAGAACAACATGCCGCTGGGCAAGACCGGCGCGTTGAGCGAGAAGGATGCCTGGGACGTGGCGCTGTTCGTCAACAGCCAGGAGCGCCCGCAGGACCCGCGTTACACCGGCGATGCCAAGGAGACCCGGGAGAAATACCTGAACTTCCACAAGTACTCGATGTACGGCACCGAGCGCGACGGCAAGATCCTCGGCCAGCACGACAACACCGGCGAGAAACCCTTCCTGAAACCGGACCTGCTGCGTCCGCGTAACTTCGACTAGG
>QKGH01000261.1 GCA_003250495.1 Marinobacterium sp. | reverse complement strand
ATTGCCATATATGCCATGTGGAGCTAAGATCTCGCCATCTATCATTGCGGGGGTTCCATGAAAACGCTCAGTACCGGCGAGATCGCCAAGCTATGCGACGTCAATCTGCGAACGGTCATTCGGTGGATAGATCGCGGCTCATTGAAGGGATTCAAGCTGCCGGGGCGGGGGAATAACCGGGTCCGGGTCGAGGATTTCATCGCCTTTCTGGTGGAGCATCAGATGCCGATTCCCGCTGAACTGAATGGCGAAAGCAATCGGCATGTGCTGATCATCGATGACGAGGCGGCGATCGCGCGGGCGATCCAGCGCATCCTGCGCAGTGCCGGATTCTCGACCGACGTGGCGCAGGATGGTTTTCAGGGCGGCAGCAAAATGGTCAGGGAGCAGCCGGCGCTGATTACGCTGGATCTGCGCATGCCCGGGCTGAACGGTTACGAGGTGCTGAAATTCATCCGCCATACGCCGGAAGTGGCGGCAACCAAGGTGTTGGTCATCTCGGCCCTGGATGCGCCCTCACTGCAACGGGCCCTGGATGAGGGGGCCGATGCGGTATTGTCCAAGCCTTTCGACAACGATGAGCTGTTGGCGGTGGTCAACCGGCTGATCGGAGCGGCCGCGCCGGAAGCGGCCTGACGGCACGTTGTGAGGCGTTGCGGGCGTGCCTGTCGCCGTGAATCGGCAATTCACATGGGGCACTCGGTAGCGGATCGCCTGGCGCGTCCGGGGTTGAGAATGCGTACCGCCGGAATCCCGTAGCAGGGGGAGAAGCGGTCAGTTAAGGGGTGAAGTCGCTTGAATGAAAGTCACGAGTTACCCAGCGCGATCTTCGTTGACGATGAGCCGGCGGTACTGAGCGCCTTGCGCCGCATGCTGCGGCTGAGCCATCGCGACTGGCAGATGCATTTCTTTACCGATCCGCAGCAGGCGTTGGAGGCGCTGGAGCGCTTGCAACCCTGGATCGTGTTCAGCGACCGGCGTATGCCGGGACTCAGCGGCCTGGAGTTCCTGGAGCGAGTGGCCACTCAGGCGCCGGAGACGATCAGGGTGCTGCTGACCGGGGATATGAGCCTGGACAGCGCGTTGCGCGGTACCTCGGTGGCACATTTCATCCTGCGTAAACCGTTCGAGCTCGATACGTTGGCCGATGTCTTCGTGCGGGCGCGGGTGCTACACCAACTGCCGCTGGCGCCGGAGCTGCGGCGGGCCCTGGGGGTGCTGGATGCGTTGCCGGTTCGACCCGCCGTGTATATGGAGATTACGCGAGAGCTGCAGCGGGAGGATGCGGAGGTGGGGGTTATCGGCCGCCTGATCAGCCAGGACCAGGTGCTGTTGAGCCGGGTACTGAGGGTCGTCAACTCCCCCTTTTTCGGCTTCTCCTCCAGCGCCAAGGATGCGGAGACGGCGGTGACCCGGCTGGGGTTGCAGATGATCCAGCACCTGGTGCTGATCATCGAGCTCTACCAATGTGCGGAGCCGGCCTACAAGACCCTGGGCGAAGAGCTGATGCAGGCCGCGGTGGTGCTGGCCGAGCGCGTGCGCGTGTTGTGCGATCAGAAGCAGCTGGAGGGTAGCGCGCGCAATCGCTGCATCCTCGCGGCGCTGCTGCATAATATCGGGCGGCTGGTGCTGTATCGGCTGGATCCGTCCGGTGCTGCGGTGATGGCGGAGCAGGTACCGTTGGCGGGGGCCTATCTGTTGGAGTTGTGGGGGTTCGAGCCGGAACTGGTCGAGGCGGTATTGCATCAGGCCGATACCGAGTCGGACCCGGAGTTGGGTCTGACCTCGCTCATGTTACAGGCGGCGTTGCAGGGCTAGGCTCTGGCCAGGGAGTGGCGGAGGGGTAAGGATACTGGTGTACCGGAAGGATCGATTATCAACACGGAGCTTGCGGGCCCGGCTTAGAGTAATGAATCATTATGGGTACGGCTATCGGCGTGAAGCGCACCACGGTCTTCAGTGTCCTGTGGAACACCTACATACGTAACGCCCTGATTCCGATCATCGTCATCGAGTTGGCGCTGATCGGTGCCTATCTGGCGACTAACTATGTGATTCGCGATGAGAATATCGCGATGCTGCATAACAGCGCGCAGCAGAGTCTGCAGGAGATCTCCCGGCTCGAGGCCAGCGGTATCAAGGCGCAACTGGACGCGGTATCGGAGATGACGACGGTGTATGCGGCGCGGCTTCAGGAGGCGCTGGATACCCCATACGATGCCGGCGGCAACGAACGCCAACGCTACGCCACCAGTCCCGACGGCGTCTGGCATACCACCGACGACAATGGCGGGGCCGCGCTGTATTACTCGGCGCTGACCGCGGTCGGCGAGCCGCAACGGGAGAAGGCCTGGCGTCTCGCCCAGCTCGACCCGCTGATGAAACAACTGGTCGACCACAGCGCGCTGGTGACGCAGATCTACTTCAACAGTTACGACTCGATGAACCGGATCTACCCCTTCTTCAAGGTGGAGGAGCAGTATCCGGCGCGGATGAACATCCCCGAGTACAACTTCTACTACGACGCCGATGCCAGTCATAACCCGGGGCGCGGCGTGGTCTGGACCGACGTCTACATCGACCCGGCCGGGCAGGGCTGGATGACCTCGGCGATCGCGCCGGTCTATCGACGTAACGGCGATTTCCTCGAAGGGGTCGCTGGGCTCGATATCCAGGTATCCGAGATCATCCAGCAGGTGCTGTCGATGAAGCTGGCCTGGAACAGTTACGCGCTGCTGCTCGACAGCAGCGGCACCATCCTCGCGATGCCGAGGCTGGCGGAAGCGGACTGGAACCTGAAGGAGCTGACCCAGCACGATTACCAGAGTGCGATCCTCGAGGATACCTTCAAGCCGGAAGACTTCAACGTCTACCATCGCGAGGATACCCGCGCCCTCGCCGAACGTCTGCAGCAGTCCGCCAGCGGCATGGTCGGCCTGACCCTGAACGGGCAGCCCAAACTGGCTGCCTGGGCGCGGATACCGGGGGCCAACTGGCATCTGCTGGTGGTGGCGGACGAGGGGGCGCTGTATGCCGATGCGAACGCGTTGAAACAGCGCTTCGACCAGGTCGCCCTCGGTATGATCCTGGGCCTGATCCTGTTTTACCTGTTGTTCATGGCTTACCTCTACCGTAAGTCGCTGCAGGTCAGCCGGCGCCTGTCGCAGCCGATGAAGGCGCTGGAAGGGATGATCCAGCGTATCGGCGAGGGCGATTACACACCGCCGGCACCGCGCTTCGAGATCCGCGAGCTGCAGCATATCTCCGATGGCCTGCTGTTGATGGGGGCCGAGCTGGCGCAGAACCGGAGCGAGATCCAGGCGGCGCAGGAGCGGATGTCGGCGATGAACCAGATGCTGGAGGCGAAGGTGGTGACCCGTACCCGGGAGCTGGAGGACGCCAACCAGAAACTGCGTGGCGAGCAGTCGGAGCAGACGCGGCTGATCTCCCAATTGCAGAATACCCAGTCGCAACTGGTGCAGTCGGAGAAGATGGCGTCGGTCGGGCAGCTGGCGGCGGGGGTGGCGCACGAGATCAATAACCCGTTGGCGTTCGTCAGTGCCAATATCGGGTGCATGAAGGATTACGCCATCGCGCTGATGGGATTGCAGCGCGACACCGAGGAGCTGTTGGCGGCAACCGATCTGGAGCTCAAGTTCGGCGACCTGCAGCAGCACTACGATTACCCGGTGATCCGTGAGGAGATGCCCGATCTGCTGGCAGACTCCGTCGAGGGGGTGCGGCGGATCAAGCGCATCGTCGATAACCTGCTGGAGTTCTCCCATATCGGCAATACGGACTGGCAGCCCGCGAGCATCAACCACTGCGTCGAGACCACGCTGGTGATCTGCCGCAACGAATACAAGTACAAGGCCAAGCTGATCACCGAGCTGGGTGACCTGCCGCTGATCCAGTGCATCCCGTCGCAGATCAACCAGGTCGTACTGGCACTGCTCGTCAATGCGGCGCAGGCGATCGAAAAAGAGGGAGAGATCCGCGTTCGCACCTACGAAGATGGCGGCGGCGTGGTGCTCAGTGTGTGTGACACCGGCTGCGGTATCGAGGCGGAAAATTTGAAGCGTATTTTCGACCCCTTCTACACCACCAAGGAGGTGGGGCAGGGGACCGGTCTCGGCCTGGCCGTGGCCTACGGTATCGTCACCGCTCACCAGGGTCGGATCAGCGTGGAAAGCGAACCGGGCAAGGGGAGTTGTTTTAACGTCTGGTTGCCGATGGGGCAACAAAAGGGCGGCGCATAACGGAGTATTGGCGTATTTTTTGCTCCCTAATCGTGCCGGCGTAACGAGATTGACGACCGCGCGCAATAGGGGGGCGAAAGCGGTGGCGAGTCAAAACCGGAGAGCGGCTCTGAATGGATCATGGGCAGGGCATGGATGATAGGGATTTCGCGGCATTTTAGATTGTGGGCGCAGGGGCGCCGGTTGATCACGCATCCGTCGCTGGGGGTGGTCGCCGTCGTGCTGTTTCTGGTGTTCGACCTGAGCGCGCTGCTGCTGAACATTTGGCTGACCTACCGGATCGAGACACAGGCGGTGGGTATCAACCTGGCGGGGCGGCAGCGGATGCTGTCGCAGCAGATCGTCAAGTCGTTGCTGCTGACGAAAACCGCACTCGACCGGGGCGATCGTGCCGATGCCCAGTTGGCGGAGTTGCGCGGCTCGTTCACGCTGTTCGATAACACCCTGTTGGCCTTTGCCGAAGGCGGATTGACCGTCGACAGCAAGGGGCAGGAGGTGCATCTCGATGCGCAAACGGGGGATAGGGCGCGGGTGGTTGCCCTGGCCCGGGAACAATGGGCGCCCTACCGCAGCAGTATCGTGGAACTGATCAGCGGCGACACCAGCAGCGCCGCACTTCAGCGCGCCACGCTCCTCGCCAGCGACCTGAACCTGGAGCTGCTGGCGCTGATGGACCGCCTGACCACCGAGCTGGAGCGGGTGACCCAGCACGAGGCGGCGCAGATACGCTTCTTCCAGGGGCTGGCATTCCTGCTGGCCCTGCTCAACTTTGCCATCGCCACGATCGTCTATCTGCTGCGGATGCTCAGCGCGCGGCGTGAGATCGACCTGGTGGACAGCATCATCAATCGTGTCGGCTCCGGCATTCTGGTGGTGGATGATGCCTCGATCGTGATTCGCGCCAACCATGCCACCGAAGCGCTGTTCGGCTGTAGTGAGACGGAGTTGCTGGGACGTCACCTGTCGGAGTTGGTGAGCGATGGGCTCGGGATCCGGCGGGACGGACAGGCCTTCGACTGCGAGCTGGAGGTGAGTTCGGCGCAGCTGGAGGGGCGGCCGGTCGATATCATCGCGCTGACCGACATCACCGAGCGGCGGCGCAAGCAGTCGCGCTTTGCCGTCCTGGCCTATCATGACCCGTTGACCGGGTTGCCGAATCGGTTGCTGTTCGATGACCGCCTGCAACTGGAGTTGAGCCACGCCCTGCGCCGGCACGGCCAGTTGGCGGTGCTGTTCCTCGATCTGGACGGTTTCAAACAGGTCAACGATGCCTACGGCCATGATATTGGCGACCTGCTGCTGCGCCAGGTGGCCGGGCGTCTTAAACGCCACTTGCGTGCGACCGACACCCTGTCGCGCCGGGGCGGGGATGAGTTCACCGTTATTCTGACCGAGATCGATGAGCGCACGGGCTGGCGCCGCCAGGCCGAGGCGCTACGTGCCTGTATCGCCGAACCCTACTATGTTAACCAGGTACGCCTGGAGGTGGGGGCGAGTATCGGCGTCGCCATCTATCCCGATAGCGGCGAGGTCGTCGAGCAGCTGCTACGCCATGCCGACGAGGCGCTGGGACAGGCCAAGCGCTGTGGGCCGGGCACTATCCGCCGCTGGAACGAGGTCGGCCGGGACGAGTGACGGGCGCGTCTCCCGGGCTGGCCTGATGCTTGCTTTAACTGGGGCCCGGATACCGAGGTAAATATGTCCATAAAGTTGTTTCCCTGGTTTCAACCCATAGTAGAGGTCGCCAGTGGCCGGATTATCGGTTACGAGGCGCTGGCCCGCCGGCATGACGCGTCAGGGGCCGTGGTGTCGGCCGCCGCACTGTTCAATGACAACGAGATCCCGCCGCCGCAACGGCTGGAGTACGATCGCCAGGTGCGCAGTGCCGCGCTGCGCCAGTTCGCGGCGCTCTCTTCGCCGGATCAGTGTATCTCCATCAACCTGTCGCCGGAGTGGATCGACTCGCTGACCTCGTTCGAGCTTCCCCCCACCCTGCAGATGATCAAGGAGGCGGGGCTGAGGCCCGAGCAGGTGGTGATCGAGATCACCGAGCTGAACGGCGATATCGACCGGATCTGCGCGCTGGCCAAGCGCTATCGCGAGGAGGGGATCAAGATCGCCTACGACGATTTCGGGGCCGGCTTCCAGCAGCTGGATCGGATCCTGGCGTTCACGCCCGATATCATCAAGATCGATATGCGGATGTTCAATGATCGGTCCGATATGCATCAAAAAAGTGCGCTAATGCAGATGGTGGGCGATGTTGGTGCAAGGCTGGGTGCGCGGGTGATCTTCGAGGGGGTCGAAACCGAGGATGAGCTGTTCCTCGCGCTCCATTGTAATGCCAGCCATATTCAGGGGTTCCTGTTTTCGCCCGCCGTTGAGCAGTTTCTGCCCGCCGATGCACTGAAATCACGCGTCGATGAACTGCTGGCGGTCCATCTCGATCTGGCGATAGAGGAGACCGCCCGGCGTCAGTGGCATGCCGAGGGGATCCAGTCCGAACTGCTGGGCCTGCGCGACCTGCTGTTGGCGGCGGATGGGGATCTGGCCGGTGCATTGACTGCCTATTCGCCGGATCCGGATATCCTGCGTTTCTTCATCTGCGACCGGCAGGGGCTGCAGATCTCGGCCAACTGGTGGTTCAGCGACCGGCAGTGGCACAGCGATAGCGGCGTGATCGGTTCCAACTGGAGCTGGCGGCCCTACTTCTATCAGTTGGTCGGTGCCAGCGACTATGAACGCCGGATATTGCGCTCGTCGACCTATATCGATATCGCCAGCGGGAAGCGTTGCCACACGTTGACGCTGGCGCTGGATGCGCACCGTATCCTGCTGGTCGATGTGCTGGAGAAGGCGCAGGGCCCGCGGCCGATGTCGGCGCTGATCGCCTGCCAGAGCGACCTGATCCCCCTGTTAAGTTGAACTTGCCTATACTGCCTGAGCCAAGGCGGGTGCCGGCGCTCGGGATCCGGGGGTAAGCCCCGGCGGAGGATAGCGCACCCGGTGGAGGGGGCGCTTGAATCTGCGTGAGTCCAATCTACAGGCGTTACGGCAGCGGGATCTCGACCTGTTGATAGTCGGCGGCGGGATCAATGGCGCGGTCTGTGCGGCGGCATTGACGGCTGCCGGCGCCCGGGTCGGGCTTGTCGAGCGGGACGATTTCGCCGCGGCCACCAGCTCCAACAGCTCGAACCTGATCTGGGGCGGGATCAAGTACCTGGAGGGCGCGGAGCTGCTGCTGGTCGACAAACTGTGCCGCAGTCGCAACCGCCTGCTGCGGGCTTATCCCTCCAGGGTCAGGGAGATCCGCTTTCTCGCCGCACTGGTACGGGAGGGGCGCCTGCCGGCACCGCTGCTCTACCTGGGCACTCTGCTCTACTGGTTTATCGGGCGCTGTGCCACCCGGGCGCCGCGCTACCTGTCGGCGTCACAACTGTATCGAGACGAGCCGCTGCTCGACCGTTCGCAGGTCGTTGCCGGCGTCGAGTACTCCGACTGTTTCCTGCCGGAGGGCGATGCCCGTTTCGTGTTCGGTTTTATCCGCACGGCCCTCGATCAGGGCTGCAGCGCCGCCAACTATGTCGAAGCGCTGGGCGCGCGGCGGCAGGGGCAGGACTGGATCACCCGGGTCAGGGACAGGGTCGACGGCAGCGAGTTCACACTGCGCTCGCGGGTCCTGATCAACGCCTGCGGTCCCTGGGCGGATGCGCAGAATGCGCTGTGTGGCGCTATCACGCGCTATCACCACCGTTTTTCCAAGGGGGTTCACCTGGTGCTTGATCGGGCCGCGCTGTCCGAACGTGTGCTGACTTTTTTCGCCAGTGACGGTCGGCTGTTCTTCGTCATGCCGCTGGGCTCCAAGCTCTGCGTCGGCACCACCGACACCCGGCAGGAGTCGCCGGAGGCGGAGGTCAGCGATGACGACCGGCATTTCATCCTGCAGAACGTCAATCGTCTGCTCAGATTGCCTCGCCCGCTGCAGCCCGCCGATATCCTGGCCGAGCGTTGCGGTGTGCGGCCGCTGGCGGTAAGCGATGGGGCGCAGCGGGGCGACTGGATGAAGCTGTCGCGCAAGCATGTGATCGAGGTGGACCGGGAACGGCGGCTGCTGAGCCTGTTTGGCGGCAAGCTGAGCGATTGCCTGAATATCGGTAACGAGGCCGTGCGTGCCGTGGCCGAGCTGGGGATGGCGTTGCCCCGGGAGGGCTGTGCCTGGTACGGTGAACCGACGGCCGAGGTCAAGGCGCGCTACCTGCAGCAGGCGGCCGCGATGGGGCTGGATCGGCTGATACCGGGGGCGGCGGTTGATGCATTGTGCGAGCGGTGGTGGCGGCGCTACGGCAGCGACGCGTTCGAGCTGTTGGCGCAGATAGCGGACCAGCCCGGCCAGGCGCAGCCGTTACTGGGCGGAAGTGATTATCTGCGCGCCGAAGTGGCGTTGATGGCGCGGCGCGAGATGGTGATCCGGCTGGACGACTTTCTACGCCGCCGTACGCTGATTTCGCAACAGGTTCCGCAACGCCAGCTGCTGCGGGATCCGGGCCTGGTGGAGGTTTGCGAGATCCTGTTCGGAGCCCGCGCCACCGAGCGGTTGCAGCAGTACCGGCAGGCGTGTGCCGAGGGGTCAGGGGCGTAGTTGGAGCAACACCTGCTGCCAGAGCTGGAGGATCCCCTGTTTATCGGCGGCGGAGAGCCGATCCACCGCAAACGCGCGCTCCAGACTCTCGCTCATTTGCGCTGGCAGCGCGCTGCCGTCAACGCCATCGGCGGCGCCGAGCAGGCTCAGGTGGCCCAGCAGGTAGCTGGCGAAAAAGCGTTGGTCGGCGTCGTCACGGCCCGCGCCGCTCTCGTGAGCGAGCAGCGCCGCGCTAGCCAGCGCGGCCAGCCGTGGGAAGGGGGTCTCGTGCAGTAGGTTCGGTGCGCTCATAGCCGCTCCAGTTGTTTCAGTAGCAATCCATACTCCTTGCCATCCGCTTCGCTCTGGTAGATCCGCACGACCATAAAGTCGAGCGCGGGGGCAAACCAGATATGGGTCACGCGCTCTTCGTCCCCGTCGCGTACCCGCACCACCTTCAGCGTATCGAACTCGCCGTAGGGGGTGGTGATGTGCTCCTGGCCGATGACCTCGAAGCGGTACGTCTTCAACAGCCCGCCGTCGGCGACCGGGTAGCTGAACTGGCGCAAGCCGCGCTTCAGGTCGAGCCGCATCTGTAACTGGTAACTGAGCTTGTCCTGGGTCTGCAGCGCGAGCGGCATCTGCCAGGGTTGCTCGTCGACCGTGGTCGTGACCCGTTGGCGCCGCCAGTCGAACGTCAGGTCCACCCGGCGCTGATGGCCGAACAGCTCGCGCAGGTAGCGGTAGCTATCCGGACGGATGCCGCCGTTGGCGAAATGGAAGCGGCTGCGTTCGCGCTGTGTCACCAGCAGGGCGCTGGCCTTGACGTTGAACTCCCACTGCCCGTCCGCCAGCGGCTTCAGTTCGCGGCTGGCCTCGGCGCTGCTCATATCCAGGTCGGTCTGGGCGGAGTAGAGGGCGCGAAAGGCTGTCAGCGGTTGTGGATCGGCGGATGGCGCCGCAACTGTCAACTGCGTGCAGAGCAGTAGCAGCAGCGGTGACAGGAGCGACATCCGCGTCAATGTGGTTACTCCTGCAGGCGATAGCCGCTGCCGGGAAGGAGGTCGCCATCCAGGGTCACACCCTGCGCCTCAAGCTGCAGGCGTCCGGCACAGAACCACTCGACCGCCAGCGGGTAGATCCGGTGCTCTAGCTGGTGTACCCGCTGTTGCAGCGCGTCGGCATTGTCGCCGGCGACGATGGCGGTGGCGGCCTGGATGATCGCCGGTCCGCCATCGAGCTCTTCGGTGACGAAATGGACGGTACAGCCGTGCTCGCGCTCACCCTCATCCAGGGCTCGCTGGTGGGTGTGCAACCCCTTGAACTTGGGCAGCAGGGAGGGGTGGATATTGAACAGCCGGCCGTTATAGTGGCGCACGAACTCCGGGGTCAGGATACGCATGAACCCGGCCAGGACCACCAGGTCGGCGGCGTAGCTGTCGATGGTTTCCATCAACGCCTGGTCGAATGCCAAGCGATCGGCGAACGCCTTGTGGTCGAGCACCCGGGTCTCGATGCCGGCATCGGCCGCCCGGGTCAGGCCATAGGCGCTGGCCCGGTTGCTGATCACGGCGGCGATCTCGCCGGCGATGGCGCCGGCGTTGACGCGGTCGATGATCGCCTGCAGGTTGGAGCCGCTGCCGGAGATCAGTACAACGATACGCTTACCGCTCATATCAGGCGCCAAGTCCCCGCAGTTCGACCTGTTCCTCGCCTTCGGCGGCGGCTTCGATGGCGCCGATCACCCAGGCCGTTTCGCCTTCGGCCGCCAGCAGGGCCAGCGCTTCGTCGGCCTTGGCGGCCGGTACCGCGATCACCATGCCGACACCGCAGTTCAGGGTGCGGTACATTTCGCGGGCCTCGACGTTACCCTGCTGCTGCAACCACTGGAACACCGGCGGGATGCTCCAAGAGGTGGTGTCGATCACCGCCTTGGTGTTGTTGGGCAGGACGCGCGGGATGTTCTCCAGCAGGCCGCCGCCGGTGATGTGCGACAGGGCGTTGACCTGGCTTTCGCGGATCAGCTTCAGCACTTGCTTGACGTAGATCCGGGTCGGTTCCAGCAGCGCCGCGGACAGGGTGGTATCGCCCATCGGCATTGCGAGGTCGGCCTCGCTGACTTCGAGGATCTTGCGGATCAGCGAGTAACCGTTGGAGTGCGGGCCGGAGGAGGCCAGCGCCAGCAGCGTATCGCCGACGGCCACCTTGCTGCCGTCGATGATCTCCTCCTTCTCGACCACGCCGACGCAGAAGCCGGCCAGGTCGTAGTCATCGCCTTCGTACATGCCGGGCATCTCGGCGGTTTCGCCGCCGACCAGCGCGCAACCGGCCAGTTCGCAGCCGGCACCGATACCGGTGACCACATCGGCCGCCATATCCACGTTCAGGTGGCCGGTGGCGTAGTAGTCGAGGAAGAACAGCGGCTCGGCGCCGGCGACCACCAGGTCGTTGACGCACATCGCCACCAGGTCGATACCGATGCTGTCGTGCTTGCCCAGGTCCATTGCCAGGCGCAGTTTAGTGCCGACGCCGTCGGTGCCGGAAACCAGTACCGGCTGGCGGTAACCGGCCGGCAGCTCGCACAGTGCGCCAAAGCCGCCAAGGCCGCCCATCACTTCCGGGCGGGCGGTACGTCGGGCGACACCCTTGATACGCTCTACCAGAGCATTACCTGCGTCGATATCGACACCGGCGTCTTTGTAGCTCAGCGGTGTTTTAGCAGAACCAGTAGTCGCGGGACCTGTAGACATGGATGAATCAACCTTTCAAAAGCGAGGTGGGAATCTGTGAAAATTGGAGCGCCAGTTTAGCAGTTTGCCGAAGCTCGGGCCATTGTGTGGTAGAGTTTGGCAGCCTTTATATCGTTCGGATTAGAGAGACTATAGCCGGTGATGAAGTCAAAGCTGGCAGTGCGCCTGCCGCACTCGCGATTTTCCCGCGTCGTATCGACACTGCTGATGAGCTGGATGTTGCCGCTGGCCGCCCAGGCGGTACCGGTGGAGGGGCTGTACAGTGCCAGTGTCAGTGGCCAGCTGGAGGGCGCACCGACCGATCAGCAACTGTATCAGGGGTTGGCGCAGGTACTGATCAAGGTCAGCGGGCGGCGCGATATCATGGAGCGCCCGGAGAGCCGGGCCCTGGTCGATAATGCGCCGTTGCTGCTGCAACGCAGCGAGGCGGGCGCGGATGCCGCCGAGCTGTACTTCGCACCGGAGCAGCTCAGCGGTCTGATGCAGAGCCTGGGGCTGCCGCTGGTCGGCAACGACCGGCCGGCGCTGCTGCTATGGATTGTGCAGCGGAGCCGCGACGGCAGCGTCGACTACCTGCCGGCTGGCGCGGAGCTGTACGATCATCTGCGCGCCGCGGCGGCGCGACGGGGATTGCCGCTGATGCTGCCGCTGTACGATCTGGACGATCAGCTGGCGCTGAGCGCCGAGGAGCTGATGGCGGGCGCTGAGGCGTCCGTTATCCAGCAGGCGTCGCAGCGATACCAGCCGGCGGCGGTACTGGTCGGGGCGGTCGATCGCAGCGCCGCCGAGCCGCTGGCGCAGTGGTCGTTCTGGATGGGCCCCGAACGCGTCGATTACACCATTGCCGGGCAGGCGGAATTGACCGCCATGGTCGACCAACTGGCCGATCGCCTGCTCGCCGGCGAACCCACCGCTGCCGGTACCACGGCGCCGGGTGTTGCGGCAAACGGTGCCGCAAACGGTGCCGCCGGGGACAGTTCCTGGCTGCCCGCCACGCCGGTGGAGGTGGGTGAGTTTGCGCCGCAGGGAATCGCCCTCAGCGTAGAGGGGGTTCAGGGGACCGCCGACTATATCGAGTTGATGCGCTGGCTCAATGCGCAGCCCGGGGTGGGTTCGGTCACAACGGCCGGTTTCGATGCCGGCCGGTTGCAGCTGCGGGTGCTGATGGATGATGGCGGCGCCGTTCTGCCCCCCTTGCCGACCTCGGGCGAGGGGCTGGTGGCGCTGGGCGCTGGGCGCTATCGCTGGAGCGCACCGGCGGCGGTGGCCCCGCAGGCCCCGGAAACCGGGGCTCGGGAGCCGCTGGCGGAGTGAGCGGCGGAATAAAAGGCGCGGCTGTCGACCGCCTTGGACTTGATCTTGCGCCACCTATTGGTATGCTGGCCGCCCTGTCCGCGCGCGCATGGCCCGTGGACTCGGCAAGCGTCGGAACGGCTTCCCGACGTACCGGGATGTTTCCGGCAAAGTAGAGCGAAATGAGTACGAAAACGGCACCTGTTCAGATACCTCTTGGCATCGGTCTGCGCGACGATGCACGCTTCGAGAACTTCGTGGAGGGAGACAACGGCCTTGCCTGTGCCGAGCTGAAGCGTGCCGCCTGTGGCCAGGGCGAGCAGTACATCTATATCTGGGGCCACGGTGGCACCGGCTGTTCCCACCTGTTGCAATCCTGCTGTCACGTCGCCGATCCGGTCAGGCGCAGTGCCGTTTACCTGCCGCTGGCCGAACTCCATGAAGTGGGGCCGGCGCTGTTGGACGACATGGATCAGTTGCAACTGGTCTGTATCGACAATCTGGAGCGGGTCAGCGGGCAGCGGGCCTGGGAGGAGGCGCTGTTCCATCTGTTCAATCGGATGCGCGCGCAGAACCACACGCTGATCGTTGCTGCGTCCGGGTCGCCCAAGCAGTTGGGGCTGACCCTGCCGGACCTGGAATCGCGCCTGAACTGGGGGCTGGTGTTCCAGATTCGACCCCTCGACGACGATACCCGCATCGTCGCATTGAAGGCCCGTGCCCAGGCGCGTGGGCTGGAGCTGGGAGACGAGGTGGTGCGCTACCTGATGCACCACGGCCACCGCGATATGTCCAATCTGCTGGTGACGCTGGACCGCCTGGATCAGGCATCGCTCAGTGCCCAGCGTCGCATTACCGTTCCCTTCGTCAAGCAGGTGATGGGCTGGTAGCGGCCCTCGCCGTCGCCGCCGTCATCAACTATTCATGCTTCTGTAATGGTCGTTTCCGGCCGCGCCTGTCATAACCTATGCCCTGTAGTCCGCAAAGGGGAGAGAGCCGGTGGCGCAGCAACAGGGCGCACAACTGACAGCGGGGGCCGGACCGGCACGAGTACGGGATGGCAACAACGGTTTTTCGCTGCTCGATACCGATGTCCGCATGACGCTATCGCACCGGGTCGCGCCGTACCGGGGGCTGCGCCCGGTGCTGGTTCGACACTGGTTTTCCGGCACCCTGGCGGCGCGTCCCGGGCATCTGGCGGTGACCAGTGGCGGCCTGCTGATCCTCAATCTGCAGTTGCAGGGGGGCGATCGCGCGGACTACCGCTGCGAACAGCCGACCCCGGCCTGCCTGGAACTAGTGTTCGACGGCGAGCGCTGCAGCGATCAACTACACGGCATCTGGCAGCTGCGCCTGTTCACCCATCGCGCCACCTCGCTGCGCGAGCTGATCTGTCCGCCATGTTACCCGTCGGATGATACGTTGGGGCTACAACGGATAGTGCCGCCGTCTTGACTTGACGACGTCTCGACCTGAATAGCGCCGCTGTATTAACCGTATTAATAATTAGTTCCGCGGTCATGATTGGTTCCGCCGTCTTGAAGCTGCTGCGGCTTTGCCGCACACTCCGACGTTTTCGCGCCGGAATCCGCCATGTCCACCCCCTCCGCCCTGTACCAGCTCGTCGCGCAGACCCCCGCCTTTGTCGTGATCAACAAGGCCAGCGGCGTCAGCGTGCATCGCGACCAGCAGGCGTGCGGGCTGGTGACCCAGGTCGAGCGCGATCTCGGCTGCAAGCTGTGGCTGGTGCACCGGCTCGATCGCATCACCTCGGGGCTGATGGTGCTGGCGCGCAGTAGCGCCGACTGCGCCCGCCTGGCCGGCCTGTTTCGCGAGCGCCAGGTCAGCAAGTTCTACCTGGCGCTCAGCGACCGCAAGCCGACCAAGAAGCAGGGACAGGTGATCGGCGATATGGCGCGGGGGCGACGCGGCAGCTGGAAGCTGCTGCGCAGCCGCGACAATCCGGCCATCACCGAGTTCTACAGCTGCTCTGGCGGCAGCGGGGTTCGGGTGCTGCTGTGCAAGCCGTTCAGCGGCCAGACCCACCAGATCCGGGTGGCACTGAAGAGTATCGGGGCGCCGATCATTGGCGATCCGATCTACCACGAAGCGGTCACGCCGGCCCCCGATCGCGGCTACCTGCACGCCTGGCAGCTGCTGTTCGAGCTGGATGGGCAGCGCTATCACTTCAGCGCTTTGCCCGGGCAGGGCGAGCTGTTTCGGCGTCCCGAGGTACTCGCAGCGCTGGCGCAATGGCAGGACCCCTTGGCACTGCAATGGCGCTTCCCGGCATCGGCCCCGCGCACTGGTTAGCAGCGGGGTGATCCGCTAAGATGCGCAGCCGGGCGCGCCGCCCAGCCGTCGTATGAGGTCAGCATGAGCGAAAATGCCATCCCGCGTGATTTTTATGCCCGCGATCCCGAGGAGCAGGCGCTATTCCTGCACGAGACCTGGTGCGATCACTGTCAGGCGCTCAATCTGGGGATGCGCGACCCGGTCGAGTACGAGCTGCATGGCATCGTCTTCATCGAGGGGCGTTGCTGCCAGTGCGGCGAGCCGGTATTGACCGAGCTCACCGATGAGGATTTCTGAACTACCGGTTTCGGCGATGTGGGCTTCCGAGCTATGGGTTTCTGGCGGGTTAGAGGTGGTGCGGTGACAACAGAGCAGCAGGAGCAGCGTTTTGGTGGCACGGTCCGCCTCTATGGAGTCGAGGCGGTAGAGGTGTACCGCAACGCCCATGTGGCCGTGATCGGTATCGGCGGCGTCGGTTCCTGGGCGGCAGAGGCGTTGGCGCGCTCCGCCATCGGCGAGATCACGCTGATCGACCTGGACGATGTCTGCGTCACCAACACCAATCGCCAGATCCATGCATTGAGTTCGACGGTGGGCCAGTCCAAGGTCGCGGTGATGGCGCAGCGGATCCGCGATATCAATCCGGACTGCCTGGTGCACGAGGTCGAGGAGTTCATCAGCCGCGACAACATCCCCGAACTGATCCACGAGGGGTTCGACTACGTGATCGACGCGATCGACTCGGTCAGCGAGAAGGCGGCGCTGATCGCCTGGTGCAAGCGGCGCAAGATTCCGCTGATCACGGTGGGGGGCGCCGGCGGCCAGGTCGACCCGACCCGGATCACCATCGCCGACCTGAGCCGTACCGAACACGATCCACTGGCCTCCAAGCTGCGCGGCCTGCTGCGCCGTCACTACAATTTCAGCAAAAGCGGCAAGCGTTTTGCCGTCGACTGCGTCTACTCCACCGAACAGCTGCGTTACCCGCAGCCGGATGGTTCGGTGTGTCAGCAGAAGAGCCTCAGCGATGGTCAGACCCGACTCGATTGTGCAGGGGGCTTCGGTGCCTCTACCTGCGTCACGGCGACCTTCGGATTCGTCGCCGTGTCCCGCGTGCTGCAGAAGCTGTACGAGCGTCATCTGCGGCAGCAAGCGTAACGGAGCGGCCGCACCTCGCCCGAGCCTGGCCGGTGTTCTATTGCATAACGCCGCTGAGTTATGCTTTAATTTGCGGCGCCTGAAATGGCGAGTCTAAAAAGCGGGT
>QKGH01000094.1 GCA_003250495.1 Marinobacterium sp. | reverse complement strand
AAAGCCTACGGTCCGGAGCGCTGGTCGCTACGGGCCAATCCCTCCAGTGGCAACCTGCATCCGGGCGAGATCTACCTGCTGTTGCCCGCGACCGAGCAGTGGTCGGCCGGGGTTTATCACTACGATGTCTTTGAGCATGCGCTGGAACAGCGCCTGGCACTGCCCGAACTTATGCTGCCAGAGTTTGCGCTGCCGGGACCGGTGCTGCTACTGACCAGCGTGCTGCAACGCGAAGCGTGGAAATATGGCGAACGGGCGTTGCGCTACTGCCTGCTCGACAGCGGCCATCTGCTCGGGCAGAGCAGCGCCGCGGCGGCGCTGAACGGCTGGCAGTTAAGCCCGATAACGTTAGATCACTCAGCGCTGGCGGCACTGTGCGGTATAGACCGGGCGGAGTATGGCGGCGTGGAGCCGGAATATCCGGAGCTGGCGTTGGCGCTGGATTGCGGCGCTGGCCGCATCGACGCGGCGCAGTTGACCCAGCTGGCCGCGCCGCTCGGCGCCGCTACCGGCTGGCAGGGGCAGCCCAGCAAACTGGGGCCGCGGCCGCTGCAGTATTGGCGCCAGGCCGAGGCGATGATGGCCGCCTTCGAGCGCAGTGCGCCGATCGAGCTGGCCGCGGCACCCAGCGCGCCGCGGCCGGGCGTCGACGACGTGCTCGATCAGGTCGTCTCCGACGCGCGGGCGGATCTGGCGGTGACCGAGGTGTTGCTGCAGCGGCGCAGCGCCCAGGCCTACAACCCCGAATTCATTATGAGCCGGGCGCAGCTGGCGGCGCTGTTGGCACCGCTGCGCCCGGGCGCCAGCCGGTTGCAACTGACGCCGGCGCGGGTACATCCGCTGCTGTTCATCCATGCGGTGGAGGGGGTGGTGCCCGGTATCTACCTGCTGCCGCGCAGCGACGCCGGGGAGGCGCTGCTGCGTACGCAACTGACGCGCTGGAGCGAGTGGCAGGCGGTGGAGTTGGTACCGGGGCTGACCCTATGGCAGGTGAAGGCCGCCAACACCCGCAAGGCGGCAGCCCAGCTCTGCTGTCAGCAGGCGATCGCCGCCGCCAGCGCGGTGACGCTGATGCTGCTCGGCGAATACGAGGCGACGCTGGAGAGCAGCGGCAGCGCGGGTTATCCGCAGCTGCTGATCGAGGCCGGTCTGCTGGGGCAGTCGCTGTACCTGGATATCACGGCGTTGGGCCTGAATGGCACCGGTATCGGCTGTTTCTTCGACGACGGCGTTCACGAGCTGCTCGGGATCGAGGGGGAGACGCTGCAGGCACTGTACGGTTTCGCCCTGGGCGAAGGGCTCAGGGACGAGCGGGTGACGCAGCTGTCCGGATACTACCATCTGCCGCAGGAGCGCTCATGTCCGAATTGAGATCAGAGATCGATTGTGCCGGACGCTACGGCCTGACCCCGCTGATGGAGGCGGTGCGGCGGCGCGACCTGGCCGAGGCCCAGCGCCTGCTGGCATTCGGTGCCGCCGTGAACCTGCGTAACGACGACGGCAACAACGCGCTCTGGTTCGCCTGCCGTAACGGCGATGCCGAGATGCTGCGCCTGCTGATCGGGCAGGGGATCGATATCGACAATCAGAACCTGAACGGCACCACGCCGCTGATCTATGCCGCGTCTGCCGGCTTGGGCGAAATGGTGCGGATGCTACTGGCGAGCGGTGCCGATGTCGGTCTGCGTACGCTGGACGAGTTTTCGGCACTGGATGTGGCCGGTAGCCGCGAGATCATGAAACTGCTCAGGGCTGCCATGTCGGCTGCCGCGGAGCCACTAGCCTCAGAGGGATGAGTCATGAGTACTGAAGAGAAGATCCGTAATCAGCTGTCCAGCAATCCGATCCTGCTCTACATGAAGGGCACGCCGGAGGATCCCAAATGTGGCTTTTCCCGCAATGCGGTGGAGGCTTTGAAACAGACCGGTAACCCGTACGCCTACGTCAACGTACTCGAAGCGCCGTTCATCCGCGAGAAGCTGCCCTCCATCTCCAACTGGCCAACCTACCCGCAGCTGTTTATCGACGGCGAGCTGGTCGGGGGCAGCGACGTGATCGTCGCCATGGTCGAGGATGGCAGCCTGAAGCCGATGCTGGATTCGGCGGGAGGTGCGTGATGGAGGGGCGCGAGATCGAGGCGATCGTACTGGCCGCGCTGCCGGACGCACAGGTCGACGTTAGCGGCGAGGAGTGCAGTTTTACGCTCAGCATCATCAGCCCGTCGTTCGAGGGGCAGAACCTGATGCAGCGGCAGAAGGGGGTGTTGGCCCTTTTCGAGCAGGAGCTGAAAACTGGCAAGCTTCATGCAATGACCATTAAAGCATACACACCGGAGCAGTTCGCCGAGTTGCAGAATACCTACCTGGTACAACTCGAAGGCTGACCGCAGCGGAATCAACGTCTAGTGAGGTGGTTCGATGAAAGCTGTTAACGCGCATGAGGATGCAGATCAGGTACTCGATCAGTTTCAGCAGCTGACCGGTCAACAGACGGGCGGTGTCATCGGTGCCGTCTCCCATATCGCCATGCTGCTGGCGGCGGGCCGCTACTGCCGCCACCGGCACCTGTCGCTGGGTAAGCAATCCACCTTCCAGCGCAACGTCAACGCCAAACACTGAGGGCAACGCCATGAGCAAACTTGAAGAAGGGATGTTCGACGAACAGTTTGTCGAAGTGACCAACAAACTGATCGAGATCGCCAACCAGATGGGCGGTCAGTACGGCGACCACAAGGTCGGTGTCGCCTTCATCTACGCTGCGGCGCGGTTCAACGCGTATATCGCGGCAAGCAGTGTCACCAAGGCCGAAGAGCTGGCCGACAAGCGCGAAAAGGCGGTGGAGTATTTCACCGACCGTTTCCGTCAGCTCTACGACGGCAACCTGGTCGATTACATCTCCAACTTCGAGGAGTACATGGGCGCCGAAGAGTCCGAAGCGGAGACCGCGCACTAAGCCCCCTCTACTGCGACAGATCGCCCGGCGATCACACGACCAGGTCGATCTGTTGCAGCGTACCGATGGCACCCTCCTCCCGTACAAACAGCCCCGTCGCCTTGATCGCTCCGCCCAGGCCGTCATCTGCGCCGTAGAGCGAGAGTGGGGTGTCGATGGCGCCGAGATAGAGCGCGCCTATCCCCTTCTCCTGCAGCGTGGCGAACTGATCCGTACCGCCGGGGCTTCGAATCCAGATCTTCAACCTGCCATACACGCTGTCACCTTCGTCAATGAAGCCATTACGATCCTCGTCGTATTGCGCCAGATCGGCGAAGCCGTCGCCGCTGAGGGCGCCGAACAGCTCGCGGCCGTCATTGACCCGACCGTCCTGGTTCAGATCCAGCGTCAGCAGCCCGCTCTGCGAGGTGACGAAATGGAAGCTCTCCGCGCGGCCGTCGGCATCGAGATCGAAACTCAATTTCTCGGCGCTCAGTTCGGCGGCGCTGCCGGAGAAGTTGATCACCAGCGGGTCCTTGAGTTGAACGCCGGCACTGAGCACCAGGCTTTCGCTGCGGCGGTAGCGGTACTCCATCGCCAGCGCCAGATCGACGTTCAGTTCGCGGCCATCGGCGGTGACAATGCGCCCCTGGGCGGAGAATTGTGTGGACTCCTCCAATGTCGTGTCGCGTTGGTACTCGTAGCGCACGCCGCTCAGGGCGGCCATCGGCGCCCGGGGGGCGGCAGGCACCGGGGATGGCGGAGCCGGATCCGCCGTTTCTCCCTCCGGGTTAGCGGCGGGCGCGATATCCTGCCCCAGGATCTCGATTTTCACCCCGAACATGGCGCTGATCAGGGCGGCGAGCAAGCGCAGTCGCGGCGGCAGCTCGGTGCTACCGGGATCCTGCTTCTCCGCGCCAGCGGCGGACTGCGCCTGTGCGGGTGTCGCCACGCCGGATGCCGGGTTGGCATCGAGACGTTGGATCAGCGTTTGTGCGCGTTGCGACAGGCTGACGGAAGTGGCGCTCTGGATCACGCTGACGCTGAGTTCACCCGCGGCGTTGCTATGGATCGTCTGCAGGCTTTCGCGCTCGCTGACCTGGAGTTGCTGTTGGTGGCTGGACTGGAGATTGATCTGGTGCTGCGAAATGATCATGGCGGGATACTCACACTGACGGTGTCGTGGTTATCGGCAGATGTGAGCAAAAAATGAGCAATAAATGGGGCCCCTTTGCGTTCGTTATCGACCCCGATAGTGATGGCGGTGTCGGTGTCGGGGGGAGGGTGCACGGCCGATAACGCGAAGGCCCGGGATGCATATAGGGATGTATATAGGGCGGTATGTTGTGGCAGCAGCGGAAAAAGCGGCGAAAGAGCCGGATTGGGCGAGGCGCGACCACGTTGAGGCTCGGCCAGGGTATGCGGTGTGATCAAGCGGCTGAGGCGCTGCACGGCGACTGGGGGATGCGGTGACAGGCGTGGTGGGGCGGATGCGGCTGGTCCGGGGCGGGCGGGGTGTCGTCAGGAGGCGTTGTAGGATTGTCGTACAGTCTGGATGT